>JBFXFK010000017.1:0-45930 GCA_050179135.1 Desulfatirhabdiaceae bacterium
GGCTGGAGCAGGTCCCAAGGGTTCGGCTGTTCGCCGATTAAAGTGGTACGTGAGCTGGGTTTAAAACGTCGTGAGACAGTTTGGTCCCTATCTTTCGTGGGCGCAGGATATTTGAGAGGATCTGTTCTTAGTACGAGAGGACCGGAATGGACGAACCAATGGTGTTCCAGTTGTCATGCCAATGGCATAGCTGGGTAGCTAAGTTCGGATCGGATAACCGCTGAAAGCATCTAAGCGGGAAACCGACCTCAAGATTAGATATCCCTTCAGGGCAACCTGACTAAAGACACCTTGTAGACGACGAGGTTGATAGGCCGGGTGTGTAAGTGTGGTAACGCATTGAGCTTACCGGTACTAATTGGTCGTGAGGCTTGGCCACAAAACAGTTAATACAATGACTATCCTTTTAGAGTAAACGTTTTTTTCGGTGGTTATAGCGAAGAGGGTACACCCGTTCCCATCCCGAACACGGAAGTTAAGCTCTTCAGCGCCGATGGTACTGCCAGGGAAGCTTGGTGGGAGAGTAGGACGCCGCCGAAAAATCTTTTAAAAGCCCGATGCTGTCTCAGCATCGGGCTTTTTTGTTTCTGCGGCATTCAAAAAAGCGAAAAACCCCTCTCATCAGGCTTTTGCCTTTTCAGACAGGATTGCCTTCACCATATTCCCGTCCACTTTTTTCCCAAAATGTTTCATGATCGGCCCCATTGCCATCATTGGGCTTTTGAATTTTCTAAAATCGATGTTGGCGTCAACCCAGGCAATAATTTCGGAAGCCTCTGCCATGCGGGGCAGGTATGATTCCAGGATGTGAAGGTAATCCTGACTCTGGTCTGTCCTGATTTCAAGGACCGATTTTTCAGATTTGACCAGTCCACGAATGATATGCAGGATGTCATCATCAGTGATTTCATCCTGAGTTTTCAGGCGAAATGACTTTTTTCCGCTTTCCAGTGTCAATGGGACCGTCAGCTTTGGAAATTCTGACATAATCTGTCGAACTGCATCCTTCAATGCCTGGTTTTTTTGAAGCAGGGCAGTCTTGAGATCAGCTTTCAGCTTTAACAGCAACGGAATTGACATTTCCGGGTTCCAGCCATATTGGGCATCGGGTGTTTCTGCCATCAGATTCTCCTGTTCAAACGGGTGGATATCTCATCCTGTGACGTCATTCGAGATATCGGTTAATTCTGCCAACTCAGAATCAAATACAGCTTTTTGAGTTTCATAATCCCGGGTCAACTGTTCCAGTTCTTCAAAAAGCATATCAACCAGACCTTGAGCCGATGATATGGTTTTGGATATGTCCGCAATCTTTCGTCCATCGCATTGACGGGATGCTTCAAGCATACCGGTCGAAGCATCCGATATAATGCTTTCCTGGTTTTCAATGGTTTTTTCCACTGCCGCGATTCTGGATTCAAGCGGTTTTAATGCCTTTGATCGTCTGGTTACAATTTCTGAGCGGATTTTACGGGATTCCTTTTTTGACTGTCGGGTCGGTGAGGCGGTTCCGACCTGTGATACAACCGCTGATTTTTCATCAGACCAACCCACTTTTTCCAGAAAATATGAATATCCACCATCAAAAACACTGACGCGGTCATCCTGAAACACGATTAATCTTTCTGCAAGCGCATGAAGAAACATCTCATTATGAGTTACCATGATAATGGTTCCCTCAAAACTGTCCAGGGCTGACAACAGGGCATCACAGGAATCCATATCCAGGTGGTTTGTCGGCTCATCCAGAACTAGCAGATTCAATGGGGTGGCGAGCATTTTTCCCAACATGACACGGCTTTTTTCACCGCCGGACAGAACTTCGACTTTTTTCAAGGCATCATCACCTTCAAACAGCATCGCCCCACAGATATTTCTGGCCTTCTGGCGGTCCATATCCGGGTGAGAATACAAAATTTCTTCTTCCACTGTTCTGGAATTAACCAGGCTGATAATATTGGTCTGCTCAAATACCCCCATCATGGTTGCGGGACTGAAGTCAATTTTACCATTATGTGGTTTTAATGTGCCTGCCAGCAGTTTGAGGAGGGTGGTTTTTCCTTTCCCGTTTTTTCCGATGACGCAAATTCGTTCACCCGCTTCTATCGTAATGCCGAAATCCTGAATCAGCGGATGATCACGATCATATCCGAATCGGATTTTCTCTGCCCGCACCATTTGTTTGCCGGAAAATGGGCGATAATTGAATGAAAAATCCAATTGATGAATTTTTTCAAGACGGTCCCGTGGTGTCATTTTGGAAAGAGTTTTGATTCGCGACTGAACCATATTGGCCAGTCGGGCCTTGGCGCGAAACCGGGAGATAAACACCTCGATTTCATGTCGCTTTTTCTCGTCATTGATTCGGGTTTTCTCAAAAATTTCCTCATCCTGAGCGATTTGAGCATAATATTTTCCGGTATCGCCTGGAAGTTTCCGAATTTTTTGACGGTGAATACCGATGGTGTGCGTCACGATTTTATCCATAAAGCAACGATCATGGGTAATCAGCATCAGTTCATGTGGCCAGTTGGACAAAAATTGTTCGATCCATCGAATGGAGGCTATATCCAGATAATTCGTTGGCTCGTCCAAAAGCAGCATATCCGGATCGGACACCAGAATTTTGGCGAGATTCAGACGAACCTGAAAACCGCCGGAAAATTCGTGGGGATTGCGTGTCATGTCACTGGATGAAAAGCCCAGCCCCGACAGAATCCGTTCCACTTTCCAATGATGATCGGCCTGGTTGGCCGGTAAATGTCGCATCCCCTCTTCAAGAACCGTACGCGCCAGAAAGTGAATATGTTGCTCAACATATGCAATGCGATACTGTTTGGGAATCAGGATGGCGCCGCTATCTTCATGCTCCAGCCCGGCAATGATACGTAGAAGAGTGGTTTTCCCATGACCGTTTCGGCCTACCAGCCCAATTCGTTCTTTGGCATTGATTTTAAAACTGATATTGTCAAACAGATGATGACTGCCATAACTTTTGGAAAGATTTTCAATACTGATCATGATAACCTGTACGTGGCGTTTACGATGGATCATTAAAAATTCAAAGGCTTCGTTCCAAATTGACGGTTCTGGAAGGGACAAAGTGATTTGCACCAAAGAAATGGATCAGGCTGGAATCATCCCAACCGACCAGGGTATATATTTTTTTTACCCCCAGTTTTTTCAGATGATCAACAAATTCCGTAATCAACTGCTCACCAACACCTTTTTTCCGATAATCTGGATGTACCCCAATGGTATCCAGCGTAGCTTCTTCCTGAAAAATGCCATATTCTCCCATATAGAGTTCCCCCATAACAAATCCCACCACTGTTTCATCTTCCGTTTCCGCCACCAGGGAAGTGGGCAGATAATCTTTGGATTTAAAGAGTTTATCAAACTTCATTTCATAGTATTCCGGCCGGGCTTTTTTGAGAACTTTTTCATCAATTTCAACCACAGCATCAAAATCATCAGCCTTCATGAGTCTGATTTTAAAGGTGCTACCGTTCATGGGATCTCCTTTTTTTAAGATGTATGAATGTAATATCTCCGGCGGATATTGTCGGGCCGGGCTATTCCATCAGGAAGAGCGGGAAAACGGAAATCCGGCTTTCTGTTACAAGGGATAAACGCCAACAAATTATTCAGGCATTCCAGAGGGTTTCTGTAACACCGGTCACATGGTTACAGTATCGGGCCAGAACAAACAGGTAGTCGCTGAGTCTATTCAGATAGATCAGTTGATATCGCAGATGCTTTGGTGCTTCCCCGACCCCGACCTGAAGGGAAAGCCCCACCACATGTCGTTCCGCTCGACGACAAACGGTTCTGGCGATATTGGCCATGACAGCCGAAATATGCCCGTTGGGAATGATAAATGCGTTCAGGTTTGGCAAATCGGCCTGCATGGTATCGATGGCGGCTTCCAGATTTTTGACGGCTGTATCAGAAATCAGGGGAATTTTATCAAAGGCGCTTGAATTCCTGGATGTCGCGATATATGCACCAATGGTCATCAGATTGGACTGAATCTGATACAGTTCAGAAATAATTGGATGACAAGCACTGGGCAGCAGGGACGCGATCCCACCAATAACAGAATTAAGCTCATCAACATCACCGCCGGCTTCTACATAGGGGTGGTTTTTGGGAACACGCTCACCGCTGAAGAGACTGGTTTTGCCCTGATCGCCACCGCCGGAATAAATTTTCATAAATATTTTACTCCTGTTAACAAGGGAATGGAATGGATGGATACATTATTTTTATTCATATTTATCATATTTCCAGTTCAGTACGAACAAATTATGTTACTTATCAATAAATTAGGGCAGTGACAGGTCATTGACATAAAAACCATAAAAACACCGGGCAAGGGCACGGTACGGACTTCCCAGGGTATTGAGCAGTTACCAAACTATCGATCAGAATTGTCATCTTCGCCAGATATCCATATTTCAAGGCTGATTGAGATGCGGTAAAATATCAAAAGAAACACTCCGACACCATTCTATTGGTAATCGTGCGAATGTGTTATGGAGAAACCGCATCGGAACCGTTGAATGGATTGAATTTTCCGGGAACCGGGGTGATGCGCGGAAAATTGCCCAAAGGGCTTTGATCAACCAGCAGGGTGCAGTCATAAACTTTTTCCAGAACATCATATGTCAGAACATCGGCCGGTTTTCCCAGGCTCATGAGTTGGCCATCCTTCAGGAGCAGGAATCGATCGGCATACAGGGCAGCCAGGTTTACATCATGGGAGACCATGATGATGGTGGCACCCCGATCGGCTTTCAATGCTTCCATCAGGTCCATCAGCCGGGACTGATAGGCCAGATCCAGTGAAGCCGTAGGCTCATCCAGCAGAATGATGTCCGATGACTGACATATGGCCCGGGCCACAAAGGCGCGCTGGCGCTCCCCGCCACTGAGATGAATCATCTTCCGGTCAGCCAGTTCTGAAATGCCTGTAAATTCCATGATCTGACGGGCGATTTTCAAATCGGATTCTGATTCCATGCCCAGCATCCCAAGATGGGGAGCACGCCCCATCAGAACCGTTTCTTCAACGGTGAAGGGAAAGTCCACCGGAGCTATCTGAGGAACCATTGCCAGTTTTTTGGCCAGCGCCTTTCGGCCATAGTCTGACAAGGGGCGTCCCAGGATATCGATCCGTCCTGTTTTGGGCGATTGAATGCCGGCGATTGATTTGATCAGAGAAGTTTTGCCGGAACCATTGGGGCCGATGATGACAAAAAATTCACCGCAGTTCACTGAAAATGATAAATCTTTGAGCACTGGCCGTTTGCCATAGGTCAGCGATAGCCGGACGATATCAACAGCCGTTGTCATCGGTTTGACCGTTTGAGTAAAACAATAAAAATCGGCGCACCAATCAATGCCGTAATGACACCGGCTGGCATTTCCCCGTTTCGGGGCAGTGTTCTGGCCAGCAAATCACAGAACACCATATAGGCGCCGCCGCCAAGAATGCTGGCCGGAATCAGAACCCGGTGATCCGGACCCAGAGCCATTCTGAGCAGATGGGGGATAACCAGCCCGACAAATCCGATCAGGCCGCAATGGGAGACAGTCGTACTGACCATGAGGGATGTTGTAACCAGCAGTATGATTGTAATGGTTTTTATTTGCAGTCCTGCACTCATTGCCATTTCGCGGCCCATAAGCATCAGATTCAGTGCATGGGAAAGGCAGAAAATCAGAATGAATCCGGGAATCAGTATGACAGCCATAGTTCCGACCTGCTGAAGGTCGGTCATGGACAAATCGCCCATCAGCCAGAAAATGATGTTATGAAGCCGTGCATCCTGGGTCATTGAAATCAGAAACATGATCACAGCTGAACAAAATGCATTCACCATCACTCCGGCCAGAAGGAGAGAATCCTTTTTCAAAAGACTTCGTCCCGTGGAAATGATCATCACCAGCACCAGTGTAACCATGCTGCCGAAAAAGGCCATCAGGGTCACTCCGGGAAATCGGGAGAATCCCAGGATGATTCCGATGATGGCGCCAATGGCGGAACCGCCTGAAATGCCCAGAATATAGGGTTCTGCCAGTGGATTACGCAACAGTGCCTGGAAAACGAGACCACCCGCAGACAGGGTCGCTCCTGTCAGGGTAGCCAGCAGCACTCTGGGAAGTCGGATATGCCAGATAATGGCTGTCAGCATGGGATCTGAGGCGTTCTGTCCCATCATGGTCCGAATGATAACGCCAAAGCCCTGTTGGGTTGCTCCCAGGGAAAGACCAAATACCAGGGTAATCACCAGAAAAAATACCAGAATGGCCGAGACAGCCGCCATGCGCACAAGCAGTCTGTGTGGCCTGGCCATCAATTGAAATCCTTGAACAATTCCGGGTGTATCACGCGGACCAATTGCTCCAGGGCATCCACCAGACGAGGGGTCGGGCGATCGAAAATATTGGAATCAACGATGGTGATCCGGTTATTCCGGACAGCCGGAATCATGGACCATGCCGCCCACTCGGCGTTAATCTGACTGGTCGATTTATCGCGATGCATCGTTGTAATGATAAGAATCTCCGGTGAAAGCGCGAGCACCTGCTCCCGGCTCAATCGGGGATATGATGAATACGCCGCACACAGATTTGTTCCCCCGGCTATCTGAATCAATTCGTGGATAACCGTATCTTTTCCGACAGAAACGATTGGCGCAAAACCGATCTGGAAAAAAACGCCGGGCCGTCGGCCTGTGGTTACAACCTGTTCCCGGACCCGATCAATGCGTGTCTGCATATCACGTACAATGATTCGGGCGTGATCTTTTGCATTCAGCAGATCACCGATTTGCCATATGGTCGAAATTACCGCTTCCAGGTCAAGTGGATTGACCGCATAGACCGGAATATGCAGTGAGTGAAGTCTGTCTGCTATTTCACGGGGGTTGCCGTCCTTGACCGCTATACAGAGATCCGGGTTCAGCGATACAATCTTTTCGAGGTCCGGCTGAATATAGGAACCCACCTGGGGCAGTAGTGAGGCTTCCGCTGGAAAGTCGCTGAATCGGGAGATGCCAACAAGCCGTTTCTCTTGGCCAAGTGCAAAAATGATCTCGGTGATGCTTGGCGCAAGGGCCACCACCCGGACCGGGTTGTCTGGAACCAGAATCTGACGTCCAATTCCATCTGTAATCTCACGGGCCGGGATAGTGTTGACAAGGCAAATTATTGTGGCCAGCAATACGGCAATACAAATGAAAACCGGTTTCATAGACATCCTGAAAAAATTCTTGCTGCGAGAAATAAGTCATAAGTCACCACATTGAAAGGGGTGGTCATGTGTGTAATGTCTGTGCCCGCAATTGACCACAAGCAGCGGAAATATCCTGCCCCTTGCTGTTTCGTATCATTGCTGTATAATTACGGGATATCAGGTATTCCTGAAAATTTAAAATGGTTTTTGTTTCAGGCCGCTTGAATTCGCTGCCGGAATGTTCGTTAAATGGAATCAAATTGATTTTTGACCGGACACCGTGCAGGAGCCTGACGAGTTTTTTACTGTCTTCGAGAGAGTCATTAATTTCTTTCATCAAAATATATTCAAATGTAATTCGCCTTCTGGGACGCAGCGCATAATGCCTGCATGATTCCAACAGCGTTTCGAGCGGATATTTCAGATTGATCGGCATCAATCTGTTTCGGGTGTCATTGTCCGCGGCGTTCAGGGATACCGCCAGGTTTACTGTTACATCCTGACCAAGATCCAGAATACGGGGCGCAATGCCTGCAGTGGACAATGTAATTTTCCGGGTGGAAAATCCCATGCCATGACTGGTGTCGGTAAATACACGTATGGCATGAATTACGGACTCGTAGTTGGCAAGCGGTTCGCCCATTCCCATCAGCACGATATTGGTCAACTGCGCCGGATTGTTCATGCGGCGTTGAACATCCCGGACCTGCCCGATTATCTCGCCGGAAGTCAGATTCCGGACAAAGCCGCCGGTACCGGTTAAACAAAACCGGCATCCGAGAGGGCATCCAACCTGGCTGGAAATGCACAGGGTATGATGATCTTTTTCCGGCATCAGAACTGTTTCGATATGATTCCCGTCCTTGAGACCAAACAGAAATTTCTGAGAGCCATCGGATGAAACATCTGTTTTTTCCAAAATCAACCGATCAATTGAAAAATGGTCAATCAGCAATCGTTGCAGCGCCTTGCCGATATTACTCATCCTGGAAAAATCATCTGTCTGGCCCGAATAAATCCATTTAAAAATTTGTCCGGAACGATAAGACTGGAATCCATGTATATCAAGCCATTCACCCAGTTGGCTGAAAGTACAGTTCTTGATATCGGTTCGTTCCAGCATGATTTTTTGCTCCCTGGCTTATTTTGGCTTTTGAGAAATGAATTTTCACAAAATTTCGATGAAGATGACGATTAATTCATATTCCGGGTTGTATATTTATAACGGCTCTGATCATCGGTTGGGTCAATGATGGCGCATCCACCTGTTCCCGCGACCCGGCTGGTAAACTGTTCATGGAAACGTCAATGTTTTTGAGGCATCAAAATATAATTTTTTATTGACTTTACATAATTTCCCATCTATTTTCAATTGTTTATTTTGAATATTAATTCGGGATATGTTTTTTATGGTTAAAAAATGGGATATTGCATTGTCGGGATGGCTGGAGAACAAAAAGCACTATCCTGAGTTTTTATTTTGGGAAGCGAACTTTATTCCCAAATCCAGGATAGAATCGACAGGAAAAGATATATTCATTCAACAGGGATTGGATGATCAGCATGTTTGACAATCTGAGCGATAAACTCAATGCTGTTTTTAAACAGTTGAAAAGCCATGGCAAGCTGACTGAAAAAAATATCCAGGAGGGTATGAAGGAAGTTCGGATGGCCCTTCTTGAAGCCGATGTTCATTATAAAGTCGTCAAAAAGCTGATAGAAGATATCAAATCGCGATCACTTGGTCAGGAAGTAATGGAGAGCCTGACTCCCGGGCAGCAGGTGATCAAGATTGTGAATGATGAACTGACACGGTTGATGGGGTCCCACCATGAAGATATTCAGTTGACTGGTGATAAACCCTGTTCGTTAATGCTGGTTGGTCTACAGGGATCGGGTAAAACGACCACCGCTGGAAAATTGGCTGTTTATCTGAGAAAACTGGGCAAAAAGCCATATCTGGTTCCAGTCGATATTTATCGACCTGCTGCCATTGATCAGTTGCAGAAATTAGGAGGTCAGATTTCTGTGCCGGTATTTCCAACCACGGCAGGGATGAATCCGGTACATATCTGTGTGGAAGCTCGAAAACAGGCCATTCTGGAAGGGGCGGACACGCTGATTCTGGATACTGCGGGTCGACTGCATATTGATGATGCACTGATGAACGAGCTTACTCAGATTCGGGATTCAGTTCGGCCTTCGGATATCCTGTTGGTTGCGGATGCCATGACCGGACAGGATGCCGTTAATATGGCACAGGCCTTTCACAAAGCATTGGCGATAGGTGGCGTCATCCTGACCAAAATGGACGGTGACGCCCGTGGTGGTGCGGCGTTATCCATAAAAGCCGTTATAGATCGACCCATCAAATTTATTGGTGTCGGTGAAAAACTGGGTGATTTTGAAGCATTTCATCCGGACCGCTTGGCTTCCCGAATCCTTGGTATGGGTGATGTGCTTACCATGATTGAAAAAGCACGCACCATCGTTGATGAAAAGAAAGCCGTCGAACTTGAACGGAAACTGCGAAAGAACCAGTTCACCCTGGAAGATTTTCGGGATCAGATGATGCAGATTCGAAAAATGGGATCTCTACAGGATTTGATCGGGATGATACCGGGACTTGGGCAGAACCGGGCGCTTAAAAACATGGATGTGGATGATGGTGAAATTGGTCGGGTTGTTGCCATTATCAATTCCATGACTGCCCAGGAGCGTCAGAAATATGGTATCATTAACGGGAATCGAAAAAAACGGATCGCAAAAGGAAGTGGAACCTCAGTTCAGGACGTAAATAATCTATTGAAAAATTATGATCAAGTCATTAGAATGATGAAACAATTAAACAAAGGCGGCATGAAACGTCTTGGACGTAACATGTTGAAATTCTAAAGGAGTTCACAGATATGGCAGTTAAAATCAGATTGGCAAGACACGGTGCTAAAAAGCGCCCTTTTTATCGCGTAGTGGCTGCAGATGGCCAGTGTCCACGTGATGGTAAATTTCTAGAAATGTTGGGCACCTATAACCCGCTTCGCGAACCTGCCGAAGTAAAACTGAACGCAGAGCGGGTTTCCTACTGGATCAATCAGGGCGCCCTTCCGACTGACACGGTGAAGAGTCTCTTGAAAAATCAGGGAATATCCAGTTGTCCCTCCTGAGATTATCAATTCGTACTTTTCAAATTTTGATGCGAATAACTGAACACATGGGTAAAGTGAATCGTCACTTTTCTTAATCGTGTGCATCGATAATCCGCATTGATCATCATGGTCTCATCACATGTTTTGTATCCGTAGTCCCAAAAGATGAAAACCAATTTGCATGTTTTAATGTGATAAAATCATGGTCTGTTAGATTTGTCACCAGTTACATGCGAGTCATTCGCGATTGTCCGGTTTGCATTACGAAGACGACTTGTCCGGACAGTCGCAAACTCCTGACATGGCAACATGGCAGAGGCGTGTATGGCGCATTTCAAATTATTGTCATCAAGCAAAGGAGACGGCGAGATGAAAAATCTGATTCACGACATTGCTGCGGCATTGGTTAACCATCCGGAACAGGTTAGCGTATCGGAAGTTGAAGGGAATCAGACATCCGTTCTTGAGCTTACAGTTGCAAAAGATGACTTGGGAAAAGTCATTGGAAAGCAGGGAAGAACTGCCAGGGCCATGCGTACCATACTGGGTGCTGCCTCAGCTAAAATGAATAAACGGATTGTTCTTGAAATAATTGAATCGCGCCATAATTCCAATGAATAATGACAGGGTGATTAAAATTGCCAAAGTCACCGGTGTGCAGGGGATTAAGGGGCTGGTGCGAATTGATTCATACTGTGATGATATTGAATTGTTCAAACGGGCCTCTGAAATTATTCTGAAATCACCCGATGGTTTAGAATCGCCTTTAGAGATTAAAGGGGTTAGAAAACAGGGAAAGCATACGCTTTTGGATATTAATGGCATTGATGACCGTAATCGTGCCGAAAAGCTCGTTGGATCATCTCTCTATTGTCGAAAGGATCTTCTTCCCCCCCTTGAAGATGGGGAATACTACTGGGTGGATCTGATCGGAATTGATGTTTATACGGTAGAAGATACTTTTCTCGGTTCGCTTTCATCCATCATGCCGACACCTGGTAATGATGTGTTTGTTATTCGTCATAAGGAGAAGGAAATTTTGATTCCGGCGATTGCATCGGTGATTCAGGATGTTGATCTTACCAAAAATCGGATGTCTGTTAAACTTTTAGAAGGAATTGGAGAATAGCGTGTTTCACGTGAAACCCACTTTTTGTTCATGAAAATTACGACCATTTCGATTTTTCCCGAAATGTTTGAACAGATATGGGGATATGGCATCGTTCATCGGGCCATTTCGCAACAATTGGTTTCTGTAATTGCAGTCAATTTGCGGGATTTTGCAACAGGAAAGCACCAGTCAACGGATGATCGGCCATATGGTGGTGGATGTGGAATGGTAATGAAGCCTGAACCACTTGCAGAAGCCATTCGATGGGCAAAAGCAGAAAATAAGAATGTACCGTGTATCCTGATGAGCCCACAGGGCAGACCATTTAATCAGAAACTGGCAGAAGAGATGGCCCGCTATCCGGGAATGATACTGGTATGTGGCCGTTATGAAGGCGTTGATGAACGAATTTGTCAAAATTACATCGAAGATGAAATATCCATCGGCGACTATATTCTGACAGGCGGCGAGTTGGCGGCGATGGTTGTCGTGGAGGCAGTGATTCGTTTGATACCCGGTGCGTTGGGTGGCGAGGATTCTGCAGAAAAAGATTCCTTTGAAAATCAGTTGCTGGAACATGCCCATTTTACACGTCCCCGAAATTTTGAAGGCGAAATGGTTCCAGAAGTGCTGCTTTCCGGAAATCATCGTCAAATAGAAGCGTGGCGCCAGGAATCTACCCTGATTCGAACGTTTCTAAAGCGTCGTGATATGCTTTCGAAACGGCAGTTTAGCGCTTCAGAATATGGCATATTAAAAAAATGGCGCCAGGAAATTGATGAAATCATTCAAACCCAATCTGTATCTGGCATTGATTCATTATCCCGTATTGAATAAGCATGGCGAAATTATTGCCTCGGCAGTTACAAATCTGGATATTCACGATTTGGCACGCGCAGCCCGAACCTATGATGTACGAGCCGTATATATTGTTACACCGTTGACTGACCAAAAACGGCTGGTTATCCAGATCGTTGAACATTGGACAACTGGAATGGGGGGTGTGGTTAATCCGGATCGAAAAGCCGCGATGAAACTGATATCGGTGCAGGACTCCCTTGAATCAACCCAGGCCGATATTGAAGCGAGAGAGAAAAGGCGGCCGGTCACGCTGGTAACCAGCGCCCGTGAGTGTTCTGAATTCCGGACAATTGAAGAACTGAAGTTGCAGGCAAAAGATGACCGGCCCTGGCTTCTTCTGTTTGGAACAGCCTGGGGGCTGGCAGATGAATGTATGTTACAGGCAGATCACGTTTTGAAACCGATATATGGCGTGAACGGGTACAATCATTTATCCGTGCGGTCTGCAGCATCGATATTTCTGGATCGGTTGGCCGGACACCCATAATTGAAGGCTATCGTCATTATCCAAACGCTTCGTCTGCAGGTGGATGCGTCAAATAAAGCTTAATGGGTGTTCCGGGTATAACGTCACAAATATAAATATTTGTTAATATAACCATTTTACAAAATGAGGAAATCTATGCAGACCATCAGGCAGATCGAAAATGAAATGATGCGGTTGGATATACCGGATTTTTCCGCCGGTGACACGGTTAAGGTTCATGTCCGTATTCAGGAAGGTGAAAAGGAGCGGATTCAGGTATTTGAAGGTGTCGTAATCAGCAAACGGCGGGGAACAACCAACGCCTCGTTTACAGTTAGAAAAATGTCAAATGGTGTTGGTGTCGAGCGAATTTTTCCCATGCACACCCCCATCGTGGATAGAATTGAAGTGGTGTCCAAAGGGGATGTTCGGCGAGCCAAAATATACTATTTGCGAAAATTAAGAGGGAAGGCTGCACGCATAAAGGAAAAACGGTTCTGATCCGCTCACAAATGACATCAGATCTTTGGGCGCATGAAATAGAAGCTGCCAAATCCGGATTCACCCGGATTGCCGGAATCGATGAAGCCGGCAGAGGTCCCCTTGCAGGACCAGTTGTGTCTGCCGCAGTCATACTGCCTATGGATGTCATTCTTCCGGATGTCAACGACAGCAAACAACTCACGCCCAAAAAGCGTGAGTTGTTATATCACCAGATATATGCTTCTGCCAGAAGCATTGGAATCGGCATTGTGGATCCCTGTGAAATTGATCGGATCAATATTTTACAGGCATCGATACTGGCCATGAAAATTGCGGTCGAAAACCTTAATCCGCATCCGGAAATACTTCTTATCGATGGCAATTCGCGCATTGACAGCGCATTGTTTCAGAAATGTATTCCTCAAGGTGATGCCAAAAGCATTTCTATTGCAGCGGCTTCCATTGTAGCGAAGGTTTCACGGGATCGGCTAATGGATAGATACCATGAGGAGTTTCCCCTGTATGGCTTCATGCAACATAAGGGGTATCCTACCAAAGCACACAAATCTGCTCTTTCCAGATATGGGTGCTGTCCCATTCACAGGATTACCTTTAAAGGGGTGGTGCATCGGCAATGCGAACTTCCTCTCAACAGTTTGGAAA
Organism: Desulfatirhabdiaceae bacterium; assembly: GCA_050179135.1. Classification (GTDB taxonomy): domain Bacteria; phylum Desulfobacterota; class Desulfobacteria; order Desulfobacterales; family Desulfatirhabdiaceae; genus UBA4064. Next base: position 13,974 of record JBFXFK010000017.1, read on the forward strand.
ATCCAGCGAAATTCAGGCAGCCGCATATCTGAGAGACCAGGGTTATCAGATTCTGGAATTGAATTACCGTACCAGAATGGGTGAAATTGATATCATCGCGCGCCACCATGATTCGTTGGTTTTTATTGAGGTCAAAGCGAGAAAATCAGCAGAATTTGGAAACCCAAAATATGCTGTGACGCGCCAAAAACAGATTCGCCTGGCCCGTGCGGCACTGTATTATCTTAAATCCACCAGACAGATGAACCAAAAGGCCAGGTTTGATGTGGTTGCCATAAATTATGATTCGGGCTTATCCCATGTCGAGCTAATTCAGAATGCCTTTGACACTTCATATCGGTGATGCTGATTTTCAGGTTCAACCGGGTGTGATGTATGTTGTTTCCACACCAATCGGTAACCGTGAAGATATTACCATTCGTTCCCTGGCTGTATTGAACCAGGTGGACATCATCGCAGCAGAAGACACTCGTCACACACGAAACCTCCTGGATTTTTATAAAATTTCGACCCCTCTGGTTTCCTGTCACGATTTCAATGAGGCAAAACGCGCTGTTCACCTGATTGAACAGATGAAATGTGGCAAATCCATTGCACTGGTTTCAGACGCCGGTACGCCACTCATTTCAGATCCCGGACATCGAATCGTGAAATCCGCTGTCGAATCGGGTATTCCTGTATTCCCGGTGCCAGGTCCATCGGCAACGCTCGCTGCCATCTGCATTTCCGGACTCCCAACCGATTCTTTTGTGTTCAATGGATTTCCCCCGAGGAAAAATAAATCCCGTAAGGAATGGATGGACCGCCTGAAAGAGGATTCCCGTACACAGATTTTATATGAATCGCCAAAGCGGATCCTGGCACTGCTTCAGGATTTGAAAAAAATCATGGGTGAAAGACGTGCAGTTTTATGCCGGGAACTGACAAAGCTTCATGAAGAAATCATTCGTGGATCTGTAAGTGATATTCTGATCAAAATGACTGACCGGGAGCGGATCAGGGGTGAGATTACCCTGGTTTTAGCCGGATGCAACGATAGCGATTCAAATAACATCGACGATTTTGAAGTCGGTCTGCAGGAACTGACAGCTACGCATACTGAAAGTTTACCGGCTTTGGCAAAAAGATTGTCCAAGCAATTTAAAATATCCCGAAAAGAAGCCTATAACCGTCTGTTAAGTCAGGTAAGGAATGACAGTTGATATATCTTAAAAGATATAGTGGCAGAGGCACCGAGGCACAAAGTTCGGCGGATCTGCCTGGCCGCTTTTTTCGCAATGGCATCGATGCAGTCCAGCGTGCCAGCAAACAGTCTTCGGCATTCATCCTTCGCGATTTACCATTCCTGGCAGACATGCTTTGCCCCTAAGCATCCTTGCCCTTTTTCAGATTTTTGAACAGTATTTGAAATGGCACTTACTGTCTTTTTCACACAAATTCACGATGACCCATAAAATTTAGGCCAGGCAGAAATGCCTCACACAAAGCAATAATTAGCAGGAGGTTGATTTATGGAAAAGAAACTTTTGATAGCCGTAGATTCATCCTTTCATTGCCGCTGTTGTATAAAATATGCCATCAAAACGGCATCAGATATTGAGAGACTCCATTACACGCTCATACATGTGCAGCGTCCGATTTCCAGCTATCTGATCGATGAAGCAAAACGTCAGTCAGACAAAAAAAAGGAGCTGGAACAGGCAATACAACGCAATACCGAAGCAGCTTTTCATCTGCTTGACAGTCTGAAAACATTCATGATTCAGGAAGGTGTTCCTCCAGAGCATATCGACGTTGTAACGCAGCCAAAAGTAAGCGATACTGCCCGGGATATCATCGTTTTTGCAGAAAATGGCGGATTTGATGCCATTGTGATTGGCAGACGCGGTATTTCCCGCCTTCAGGAAACGTTTTCCGGAAGTGTTACATCCAACCTGATTGAACATTCACGATTGGTTCCTATCTGGATTGTGGATGGAGAAATTGAATCCAATCGGATAATGGTTGCAGTGGATGGTTCTGAAAGCTCGTTGCGTGCTGTGGATCATCTGTGTTTCATGTTGGCAGGCAATCGGGAAATTGTCGTGACACTGTTCCATGTTACACCGCTATTCGGAGATTATTGCCAGATTGACCCTGAATTAAAGGATGAGATGGAGCCGATACAAATTCAGGGGGATAAAAAATGCATCGATAATTTTATGGGATTAGCGAGAAAACACTTTCAGGTTGCAGGTCTGACAGAGGCTCAAATCCGCTTCAGGGTAGTCGAAAAACGCTTCAATCCGGGCAAGGCAATCGTTGAAGAGCTCGAAAAAGAAAAATATGGAACGGTTGTGATAGGAAGGAGCGGAATGGAGCGGGCGTTTTTTATGGGAAGTGTTTCCCGGTATGTTCTGAATAAAGCCTCAAACTGTGCTTTATGGGTCGTATCGTAGTGGACGATGGTTTGCATACGAACTGAATCCGGATTCATTGAAACGTTACAAAATGCATGATGGAATGAGAAGGAGATTAACATGCAACTGGTGGTTCTTGATCCGACAATAACACATTTGGAGATGCTGGTTATCCCCGTATGTGAAGGTGACGCAGATTGGTATGATCACTCAGGCATTTTTGCGATAGTAAAGCGGGCAATTGACCTGAAAGAATTCACCGGAGATGAAAACGATACGGTTGTATTTTTTAATCCGGAAGGCATGATGGTGGATCAGGTCATGCTGGTAGGCGTAGGACAGCAGGCAAAGCTGGATAGGGATGCGTTTCGAAAAATGTGCGGAAACTCCATAAAAAAATGTATCGCCAAGGAAGTTTCCTCTGTTGTTTTTGCGCTGCCGAATTTGTCTTCCGGGAAGATTGAACCCGGGGATATTCTTCGTGCCATGATAGAGGGCGCAAGCCTGGGAAACTATCAGTTTGACGCATATAAAAAGCCGAAACATCCATCCATATCAGACATCCGGTTCTGGGTAAAACAGACAGTGGCTGATCAGTATGCGGGTCTTTTGGAGCGGATTCAAACACAATGCCTTGGAACGTGCCTTGCCAGAGAATGGGTTAATCTGCCATCAAACCATAAACGACCGGATCAACTGGTTCAGTTGATAAAAAACCAGGTAACAACCGAAGCGATACGCGTAACCGTTTTGGAAGAGGACGATTTACGGGAAAAACAGTTTGGAGCGCTTCTGGCTGTGGGCGCTGGAAGCGATGTTGGACCACAGGTTCTTATCATGGATTACGGAATGCAAAATGATCAACCTGCAACGGTTCTGATCGGTAAAGGGGTTACCTTTGATTCTGGCGGCATCAATCTGAAACCGTCCACATCTCTGGAAGACATGAAAATGGACATGTCCGGCGCTGCGGCCGTGGCGGCAACATTAATAACGGCCGCCCGACTGAATCTGCCTGGCCGAATCATCGGTGCTATACCCATTGTGGAAAATATGCCTTCCGGATCAGCGACCAGGCCTGGTGATATCGTCAGAAGTTATAGTGGTAAAACAATTGAAATTGGCAATACGGATGCTGAAGGACGTCTGATTCTTGCCGATACAATATCTTATATGATTGAGCAATACAGGCCGGGAGTTGTGATCGATATTGCCACACTAACCGGAGCCTGTGTGGTGGGTCTGGGAGAGCGAATCGCAGGCTTGTTTTCCAATGATATCAGCCTGTCAGAGGATTTGATCAGAAGCAGTCAGGAAACCGGAGAAAGATGTTGGCCAATGCCCCTACCGGAAGACTACAAGGAATATTTGAAAAGTGAACATGCTGACATATCCAACATGAGCAGTTCCAAATGGGGAGGCGCCATCACAGCGTCGTTGTTTTTATCTGAATTTATTCAGAATGTTTCATGGGCCCATATTGATATTGCCGGACCAGCCTGGATCAAGAAAGAATCCGCTTTTTGCGGGATGGGGGGCACAGGATTTGGCGTGCGACTGCTCATTGATTTTCTGGAACGATTGGAAAAGAACCCCCTCCAACTCCAAAACAATTGATATCGGGTCATCTGTGAATAAACAGGACGATGCCAGAAAAATATGGGGTTGGGCAATATATGACTGGGCCAATTCCGCGTTTGCCACAACGGTCATGGCAGGGTTTTTCCCTGTTTTCTTCAAACAGTACTGGAGCTACGGAGAGGACACCGTCAACAGCACCGCGGTGCTGGGTCTGGGGAACTCACTGGCCAGTTTATGTGTGGCGATTCTGGCGCCTCTAATTGGCGCAGTTGCTGATGCAGGTTCTTCAAAAAAACGTTTTTTGATGGTCTTTGCTTATTCAGGGGCTCTTGCGACAGCGCTGTTGTACTGGATTCCGATGGGAAAACAGGTGTGGGCCATTTGTTTATATGGTCTCGGCGTCATCTGTTTTTCACTGGCAAATGTGAGTTACGATGCATTGCTGATTACAGTCAGCAATGCGAAAAATCGCTCCCGGATATCATCGCTTGGTTATGCGCTGGGATATCTGGGAGGCGGGACCCTGTTTTTATGCAATGTCCTCATGTCGCTCTACCCACACTGGTTTGGGCTGAACAGCCCGGCTGAGGCCATCAAAACTTCTTTTATGACCGTTTCCCTGTGGTGGGGCGGCTTTTCCCTGATTTCCCTGTGCTGGCTTCCCTCCGATACAGCAATAGCATTTTCAAGATGGCGTCAGACTGTTCAAAACAGTATTCGCCAGTTGATATTTACCATCAAACAGGTTGCACGACACCAAAACACCCGACTGTTTTTGGTATGCTACTGGTGTTATATGGATGGTGTGGATACAATTATCCGTATGGCCATCGATTACGGTCTGTCGATCGGATTTGAAAGTCGGGACCTGATTCTGGCACTTCTTATGGTGCAGTTTATCGGGTTCCCGGCGGCGCTGGCGTTTGGCAGCCTGTCAAGAAAAATAGGGGAACGGAATGCAATCATTACTGCAATTTCAGGATATGCGATTGCAACACTATGGGGCTGTGTAATGGTAAACAAAAATGATTTCTATTTTCTTGCCGGAATGATCGGGTGTGTGCAGGGAGGAATACAGGCGATAAGCCGGTCCTATTTTGCCCGATTCATTCCGAAAGGCCAGGAGGCCGGTTATTATGGGCTGATGAATATGACCGGAAAAATGGCAGCCATTGCTGGACCGGCATTGCTCGCATGTGTTGGGCTGCTCAGCAGAACCCTTTTGATGCCCGCGAACCCGATTCCGGAGCAGGTGATACAAATCAATCAACTGTCATCCCGAATTGGGATGGGTTCATTGCTTTTGTTGTTTGCTGCAGGTATTATTATGCTGTCCAAAGTCAAGGAGCCGACTGACACGGTGTAGGCGATCGAACATATCCTGATCATTTCCGACCCCGCCACAGATAACAATGAAGGCAGCCAGGTGGCCTGGCTGTTTCTCAATATTGAACATGGTCAATACTATGGAATGGACATTAGAGGCCCAAGAGGCAATCAAAAAAGTACCATTTTTTGTTCGGAAGCGGGTAAGAGCATCTGTGGAAAAAGAAGCCGCCGGAGAGGGAAAAGAGGTTATAACCATTACAGAAGTCCGGGCAACTCAGGCCAGATATCTTTCAGGAATGGATAAAGAAATCAAGGGATATCAGATTGAAACCTGTTTTGGGTCCGGGGGTTGTCCAAACCGGATTGTTGACAGTGGTAAGCTGGTTGAAAAGATTCAGGTACTAATGGCCAACCAGAATCTTCTGGCGTTTCTGAGGCAGCGGGTTCCTGATGGACTAAAATTTCACCATGAATTTCGAATCGCAATTGCTGACTGCCCAAATGCCTGTTCTCAGCCTCAGATTCGGGATATTGGAATTATTGGGGCCTGTCAACCAATTATAACAGAACAGCCATGCAGCAAATGCCATGCATGTACAGATATCTGTAAAGAGAATGCGATTGGGCTGAATTCCGAAAATCGCCTTCCCATCATAACAAAATCCTGTATTCAGTGTGGTCAGTGCACGATGGTTTGTCCGACAGGAACTCTTTTGAAAGGAGCCACCGGATATCGGATTCTCTTGGGTGGAAAACTGGGACGGCATCCGCGTCTGGCAGAAGAACTGCCAGGTTTTTATGATGAGGATACCGTACTCCAGGTGATCCGGGACTGCCTTGTTCTGTATAAAAGGCACAACCAAAAAGGTGAACGGTTTGCAGATGTGCTTCAATCCGTTGGCGCCGGTCATCCAAGCATGTTATTTGAACAGTATTTGCCCATCAATCGGGACAGATAAGCCAGATAATTTGGATGGTCTGGAATCAGAGATCAAAATCCCAGGAAAATCCCAAATTGATTGTTGTACTGGAAGGGTTGTCGCTGACCGTTTCCCAGTGTGTGCCGTCCGGAAGAAATGTCCTGTAGTCAATCTGATCGTAAGCCACATAACGATAAATGGCAAAGAAAGAGACGCCTTCCACAAAGTGAAATTTCAAACCAACGCCACCCAGATAACCGGTTGTCCAGTCAGAAAAATCATAGCGACTGGATGAAGGAGAATCTTTCTTTTCTTTGACAAGACCCTGGGCAGCACCGGCTTCAAGCATCAATGACAGGGTTTTTGTCAGCGCGATATCAGGCTGAATCGAAATGAAGGCTGCATATGGAATCCGGTAACTGAGACTCGCAGGTGAATCCGTATCAATCGACCAATCGGCAGTGCTGAATGCCATTCGCACCTGCAATGCACCGGAAAACAAGTCGTTTAAATTAAACCGGTATCCCCCAAGCCATCCAATTTCAGAACTGTAGGCCATATTGGCAAATTCGGAGTTTGGTCTGTCATAGGTATAATTATATTCCGGGGTAAATCGATGAGATGAATACCCCAATTCTGCACCGGCATAGAAACTGCCGGCCTGCACTAAACTGCGGCTATCCATTAAAACCATTATCAAAACTGTCAGCATGATGGCGACTGAGCCAGTTTTCAACATGCACCCTCTGATTGAGCTGTTTATATAACACAAATGATCATGAATTAATTCAAAAACAAAACCTTATATGTAGCTTGTTATCTGACCACAAGAACCGAACAGGGGGCATATGCAACCACCTTTCCGGCAACACTGCCGACCAACAGTCTCTCAATTCCGGACTTGCTTTTATGACCCATGACAATCATGTCGATTTCGTTTTCCCTGGCGTATTGTATTATGTTATCTGCAGCGGAATACCCTGCCTCTATGACTGTAACAGGCGTTATGCCGGAATCTTCTGCAAATGTTTTTCCTTTTGATATAATATCGGATGCCTGTTTGTACATGGCTTCCCGGGCTGTTTGTGGAATTTCGGCCACCTCCATAAAATCAGGATAAATGGTCATGATTGAGAGGCTGGCGTTTTGTGATTTGGCTAATTTGATAGCGTTTTGAAGTGCTTTAAAAGAGTAGTCTGAATTATCCAGTGCAACCAGAATCTTCATATGCATCCTCCTTTATTTGATATCAAGGGTTTTAAATGACCACAAATACGCCATTCTGACTCAAATTCGAGCGATTTTCCTCTGGGGTAAGGATAAGGAAAATCGGGACAACTCCGGTTAAAGAATAAAAGAAGATCAATATATAGAAAATGATATCGCCTTCAAAACAGGGATGTTGTGTGCGGTGACGGTCAGGGATGTTGAAGAAAGGTATTCCCGAGTCTGCTGACTTCGCAAATTATAAGCCTTGAATAATATAATATAAAGTTAATCCACCTGTAAATCTTTTTTTTCAAAACCCAACGACAGCTTTTCCAGTAACTCTTCGAGGCGAACCGGTTTCAGCAGGTAATCGAATGCACCCAGTTTGACACCTTCGATGCTGGTTTCAATGGATCCATGACCGGTCAACAGGAGAACTTCAGCGGAAGGTTGAATTTTTTTCATTTTTCTCAGGGCTTCAATGCCATCCATGCCACCCGGCATCTTGATATCCAGAATCACCGCATCAAACAGACCGGTTTTCATTTTTGAAAGGGCCTCTTCACCGCTCAATACACCGATGGCCTCGAATTTTCGCTTAATCAAGCGATTGACCAGCGTTTCTAAAAAATCCTGTTCATCGTCCACAACCAGAATCCTGTAAGCCGCCATGATTGCCTCCTTATTTCTTTTCCGGCAATGAAATTGGAATCGCCACGGTGAACACTGCGCCCTTTTCGGCATCGCTCTTTACAGAAATGGTTCCACCCATTTTTTCAATGATGCTGTAACTGACCCAAAGTCCTAAGCCAGTGCCTTTTCCGGCTTCTTTGGTGGTAAAAAATGGATCAAAAATCCGTTTGAGTTTTGATTCCGGGATTCCCGGACCATTATCTGATACATCAACCCGAATATGCGTGGAAGTGCATGTGCTGGCAACCATAACGCGGCCATCTTTGCCAATGGCATCGATGGCATTGGAAATCAGGTTCAAAAAAACCTGCTGCAGTTGCGCCTGATCCGCAGCAATAATCGGCAGATCTTTTGAAAGATTTGTCGCGATATCAATATTATTTGTTCTGGCATAATTTTCAAGCAGGGCAATGGTCTGCCGGATGATATCATTGATATCCACATCCTCAAGATGCGGCTCCATTTTTCGGGCATATCCCAGCATATTGCGAACAACTTTTTTGGCTCTGTCAACATGAGTTTCAATTTTTACAATGGCATTTTTAAATTCTTCCATGTTTTTACTGGACTGAAACTCCTCTTCAAGGAGTAGATCCGACATCCAGCCGGTTTTTTGTAAAATGACGGCAAGGGGGTTATTTATTTCATGCGCAACGCCTGCAGCCATTTTTCCAAGGGCAGCCAGTTTGTCAGATTGAATCAATTGAGCATTCATTTCATTCATGCGGGTTTCATTTGCAATCAGATGTCGAATTGTCAGTCGGGTCGTAAAGACGGTGGTAAAAATAATGGCCAGTATTCCCAGACCCATAATGGCAAATTCCAGATATTGGGTCGCAAAAAGGCTTTCCATCTCTTCTCTGACTTCCTGACTCACGATCAACAGCCAAGGCAGGCTTTTCAGCCAGCAACCCGCGTATAAAACAGTTCTTCCGTAAAGATTTCGCTGTTCCCAGACCGTAGTCGTACTCCCGGCAAATGTTTCCGGTGTGACAGGCGATTGCCCCAGAATATCTCCGCCATATCTGGGATGGGTCTGATAAATGCCCGAGCGGTTGACGATATATGCATCACCGGTCTTTCCAACCTGGGCTGATCTGACGAGATTTTCAAATACTTCCGAATCAATTGTCGCTCTCAGAATCCAGGGATGACTGTTTTCGTGGCCTCGAACCGCAATTATAAAATGGGGCAGGTTGCGAAAACCGGTGTAAACATCACTGATATAAAGACCTCTGCTGAGTGCTTCATTAAACCAGGGCTGCTCGCCATAAATTCGCCCCCGAAGATTATATGGCCCAATATACGCCTGATGAATCCCGGCATGATCAATTACGCCCATATCAACAAAATTGCCCTGACGAAAATTGATGATCTGAAATACCCGGGACAGATAACTTTCATCAGACATCTTCAAATAGTCGCTGGTATCCGCCATGATTCCGAGCAGAGCAGACCGTTTTCTGAAAAAAAGATCGACTGCCTCAGCCTGCGACTGAGCCCGGTATCGGATTTGTTCAACAATTTTTTCACGATACATTTTTTCAAACTGATAATAAACGATCCCCCCCAGAATAATCAAAGGTGTCAAAGATACAACAAGGGTGATGGTAATCAGCTTGTTTCTCAGTCTGTCATAGAGGGGATGTTGCATATGATTTTCCCAAAACATATGGGGTGGATAACTTGGCTGAGTCTGAAAAGAAAATCATTCAATCAGTCGGGATTATTTCCAGAGGGTCTGGCGCCAAGATATGTTTTACAGGTGGCCCGATTCATTCATCAAGAGACTTGCGCCTGATTTTTTTGCCTGTCCAACATGTAATTGCCTTCAAGAAATTGATCAGCCAGATGCAGAACACTTTCCTCGGTTTTCATCAGCATGTCCATCTGTCTGCTATACATCAGCAGCCGTCCAATATAATCCAGCTTATCTTCAATAACGACAGCATCATCTTTGGCATATCGGGCTGTCACCCGATCACCTGTGGTTGCCACGACAAATCCCAGATGCTCCAGGATGCGCTGGATCGATCTGGCTCTTCTATGACGTCTGATATCATCCGCAGCCCCGCCTTTAAACTGAAAATTAACATAATTTTTGGTTGCGGTATTTCCGCAATATGCATCCAGAATACTGTAGTGATATCCGACCCGGGAACTGAAATTAACATATTTATTGGAGATGATTGCATAGCTTTTGTCGCCAAAGCGTTCTGTATCCAGATTGGGAGGGGATACCAGTTGTCGGGTCATGACCGAAAAAAATCCTCCCAGATCAACCGGCCTGGGCTCACTGTTTTGAAATTCTTTTCGCATCATTCCACGCAGAAGGGCCAGAAAAGGCGGTGAGTGAATCTGATCCACCGTGATGGTGTTGTATCCGAAAGCCTGCTCATGGATTCCGCCTCCCAGATCGATGATATACAAATCAAGCATGAGCGGGGCATTCAGCCGGACAGTCGCATTTAAATGATCCGAGGCCTGATCAGAAATGGAGAAAATCTCGGTATAGGACCGTTCATGAAGAAATCGCATGATGTCATGAACAGTTTTGCAGTTGATTGCCTGAAAATTGACTGATTTGGGGTCAACCAGATTCAGCGGAATGATCCAGTCAGCCCGTCTGCGCAGGATATTGTAAACAGGTGTCTTCCGACTCATATCCGGGTTGCCGAATGTTTCTTCCAGCAATTCGGTCACCCGCCCGCGATACACCCTTCCAGATAGCGCATCAACGGTAATCAACTCTCCGGGTTGAATTCTGGACGTGGCGATCCGGGTATTCAACAACGCCGGGACATTAAATTCCCGTGATAAGGACGCCATATGGCCTGTCAGGCTTCCGGAATCGGTTACAATGGCCTGTGCTTTGCCCATAACCAGGACATATTGGGGATAGGAACGCGGGGCGACCAGGACGCCATGATCGGGAAAATTCAACAGGTCGGCTTCTGATTTGACGATATGGGCAGGACCACATCCAACACCCTGGCAGGCGATGCTTCCAGACTCGACCAGAAGCTCATATCCCGGTATCGCCTCTTTCAGTTGACTGGGGCCGTCAGGTAACAGCGTGGTCTGATGCAGGGGGCGGCTTTGTAAAATAATGATTTTCCCATGTGGGTTGATGGCCCATTCAATATCCTGGGCCTGACCAAAGTGGGTTTCGATCTGAAGACCATATTCAGCCAGTTGAATGGCCTGGTCATCAGAAAGGCATGGAACCTGGCGAAGGTTTTCTTCAACTGCTTTTTCGGATAGAAATCCCGCCTCATCCGGAACCAGGGAAACGGGTTTGTTTGAAATCGATTTATCAAGTAAAACAGGCGGGGTGGTACGGCTTAATACAAAAATATCGGGTGAGACAATGCCGTCAACGATATACGCGCCCAACCCCCATATGGCATGAATGATCACCTGATCTCTGGATCGAATAAAGGGATGACGGGAGTACATGACACCGCTTACAGTTGATTGTACCATTTCAATACAGGCAACGCTCATGGCGGCTTCTTCAAAAGGAATGCCCATGTGTTGGCGATAGGTGATGGCTCTTTCAGAAAAAAGACTTGCCAGAACCCGCTTGTATTCGGAAATGATGTGGGCAGATGGCACGTTCATCACGCTGAGATACTGGCCCGCAAAAGAGAATTCACTGTCCTCGCCAACGGCACTGCTTCTCAGCGCCACTTTCATGCACGTTTCGGACTGTCCGGTCTCCAGGGCCAGATCACGAATAGCCTTTCTGATTTCAACCACGATATCCTCGGGAACATCGGCAGACAGCAGCATGGCTTCAATTGACTGGCTGACCTGCAGGATGTTTTCCGGCGAAATAATATCGAGCTTTTCTTTGATTTGTCGTATTTTATCAACAAGCGCCCTTGAGTCGATAAAGCGGCGGAATGCGTGTGTCGTAATGGCAAAACCGGCAGGAACCGGAAGATGGACATGATTTCGGATTTCGGCCAGATTTGCATTTTTTCCACCAACAGACCATTCAAAATTCTTTTCGATTTTTGAGTAGGGCAGTGTTATCTCATTGGAAAAGGGTGCAGGAGGCAGTTCGTCTTCTTGTTTGAAAAATGCATATATGTTATCCAGAACCGCGTGCAATTCTGTACAGTTTTTTCCGGTCATGCCTTCAAAGCTTCGAATCATTCTTCCGGTATAAAAGAGAATCCGTACAGATTGGGATCGGACATAGGTCAACCCGAATGGTGTAACACCCCGAAGTTTTTCTTCGATGTCCGATATGATATTGAGAAGCTGGGAATTGGAATCCAGAAGTATTTTGAAATGGACGTACTTTTTTCGGAAGGCGGCAAGCATACTGACACGGTCTTGCTGTCGCAGCTTTTTTTTAAAAATGATTGATCGTATCCAATTAAACATGGCCCGTTGTCTCTGGTTTGCAGAAATGAAATGCCTGAAAACATGTATCAGACAGGGATCCGTCTTTGGATTATGGCAGTTTGGCGGATATCAAGAAATGCATCTGTTCCGGCAATCGCGTTATTCGGGGTGGTTTCCAGAACAACAGCCTCTGCAATTTTCATTGCACGGGAATTTAATATGTCAACGATTTCTCCAACCCTGACACCATGGCGGGTTCCCAATGAAAAGGCAAACCGATGCCCGTTTCCGATTTGTTTGATCATATAAATCTCAGCTCTGCCGATATCGGCCATGCGTTTTTCAAGAAAGCCGGACAGCAGATAATTGAACAGGACAATCAGACCAAGCACCGGAAAGAGAATCAGGGAAGCATGTCCAGCCAATAACCCAAAGTGACGTTTCAGAAAAGGCCCATGACTTTTTTGCAGGGCCAATTCATCCAGATATACACGGACTGCGTAAATCAGGGCCGGGTTGAATGTCAGTTGTGACCGGCCGCGGATTTTGATCTGATACTCTCCCGGAACGGTATCAGGGGATGCGGCGATGGTACCCCGCCACATGGGATTACCCAGCCAGAATCCGGAAAAAATCTCCTGAAAATCAATCGATATGAGGTGCGTTTCTGATACACTTAACATATCGTCCGTCGTTTCCACCTGGTCCGGGAGTATGCCGGTAACCTGCTGACTGCCTCCTCTGACAAGGTGAATGACATTGAACGGGTCCCTGAAACGGGAAATCAGGGAGTCGATCACGATCAGGGCAATCAATACACAAAGAATGGCACCGGTTTTTCCGGATATGCTGCGAATGGCAAGCAGTCGATTGATGGTCATGAGGATATGGTTGGTATTTCGGTTTTCAGTCGGCGAATCAGGATAACGCCAACAACAAGGGTGGGCACCAGAGCGGCGGTGAAAGTTTTGACAAAGCTGGTTGTAAACGAATCGGGTGTTAAAGATGCCATATGCATGCCAAAGCAAACTTCGATGACCATCAACAGATCAATGGCCAGTACAACCATCTTTTGTCGAAAATTCAGTTGTCTTTGTGGTGTTTGGTCAGTTTCGGTATCTGCAAAGTCGATAAATTTCATATTGGGCTCCCAAACCTTAAAAATGAGCAGAGACAGGATTGAAAAAGCTGTATTCGAAAAGATGGTAATTCCGTACCGGAACAGCACATCCTTATTCCGGTACGGGATACATGGACTGATTTTTATTTCTTGAATATATCGGTTTTGCTGATATTCATCAGTCGAAGCGCTTTGCCTTCCACTTTGTAGTAAATACGAACCTCATCACCGGAATCCCATGTATAGTCCGGAAGATTGAAATATTCGTCGGGCACACTGAAGGTGGTCAATATTTTCTGTCGTCCGGAATAAATGGTGATCTGTTTCTTTTCCCGATCGATAACCGGAAATTGTTTTGGTTTATCCTGGTCCTTGTCATATACAAGTGGATGCCGTTTATCAATATTTTCCTGATAATCAATTGGAACGTACTGGATAGTCTTAAAATTCTGGGCGGCTTTATCAAAAATAATGATCTGTTTTTTTTGGGTGTCCAGTTTCATCCGATAACCGGCCTTGGGCTCGGCGCCCATTTCCTGGGGATCTACCGGCTGCTGATACACGACAGGCGGTAGGTGGCTGTAATCCGGATTTTGCGCCTCATGCTTGACATCCCGGATAAGAGTGACAAGACCTTTGGCCTTGTCATATTCAATGACCCTGCCCTGATCCACCTGACCAAATTCCGCACACCCTACAACGGGCATGAACAGGAAGATAAAAATCGTCAGTGATAAAAAAAGTTTTCTGATCATATCGACTCCTTATTCTCCTATGTTGATTTCATGAAATCCGGGTCATGCCCGTTTCATTGCGAGTTCACGCTTGGCACCTTGAATAAAGGCAACGATAATGTACAGCGAGAGCAAACTGACCAACCCCAGGATCAGCGCTGTTGCGCCATTATCCAGTAATGTAGCATATACAGGATACATTTTTGCGATCAGCTTCATCAAAATTGAAACCGCACAGCCAATGACTGCAACACCAAAGGCAATCCGTATTCCATAACCTTTGATATATTTTGTTGCTACAGATCCAACCTGGGCGCCAATCGCAGCACCGACCAGCATGATAATGGCAGCCACCAGTTCGGTTCTGCCTTTGAATGTATAGGTTGCGGCGCCATACAAACCCGAAATGGCAACCTCGAACAGGTCAGTTCCAACCGCGACATGTGTGGGACATCCAATAAAATAAATCAGAGCCGGCATGCGAATCAAACCCCCACCAATTCCAAGAATACCAGCAAGCCATCCAGTCAAAAAGCTGACAAAAATCGGAAGCCATGCAGAGCAGTAAATTCCGGCAACATTCAAATGGACCATCGGGGGTATTTTGATCTTGTGAAGGGTTTTATGCCACTCAATACCCGTACTCAGAGCATCCACTTCTTTTCCGGATTTTCTGGCTGCGGCATCCTTTTGCTTTTTTTTGTTCACATCGTGAAATACCATCCATGCAATCAACGCCAGCAGGATCAGATATATCCACCTGACAACTTTTTCGACATTTCCCAGCCGCTCCATCCACATGACCATCTGTGCGCCAATTTCAAAACCGACAACCGTTCCAACCAGCATGATGATGCCAAGTTTGTAATCCACATTTCCAAATTTGCCATGTCGCATGGTGGATATGAGTGATTTACCCGCCATGTGGGCGATATCCGTGCCAATGGCAAACGCCATGGGAAACCCGAGAATATTCAGACCCGGAGTTACCATCCAGGCTCCGCCCATTCCAAAAAAACCACCAATTACCCCAACACCGACTCCCAGGATAATCAGACCCGGCCAGAAAATTTTAACGCCGGCTATAGGCATCAATATATACCATTCCATACAGAAACCTCCTTGAACGAAACATTGTTTTTAGTGTTCAGACAATTCTCTGGATTTGAGATCAATTCCGATAAAAGACATAAGAAAATCGGCTATTGTACCAAAAATAACCCCGACGATCGGAATGATAATGACGGTCACGACTGCAAAATAAAAATGGCTTTCATTGTACAGGTTGGCCCACCATCCTTCAAAAGCGGGCAAATGACGGGTATCGGCAACTATGACCAGCGGGGCGATTTCTCCGCCGCCGGCTGCCAACAGAAGGGATGGTAAAAACAACAAAAATGACATTCCGCCGTAAAAGGCAACGGAAGTCCGGTTGACCAACAAGGATACAAGACGTTTCATACGGTTTTCCTCCATTTTCAAGTTATGGTTAAACATTATCTGACAACAAGAACCGAACAGGGGGCATAGGCCACCACTTTTCCGGCAACACTGCCGACAAGAAGCCGCTCGATCCCGGATTTGCTTTTATGACCCATGACAATCATGTCAATGTCATTATTTTTGGCATAGTGTACAATATTGTCCGCAGCAGAAGGACCAGCCTCAATAACCGTAATCGGCGTGATACCGGCATTTACAGCCAAAGACTTGCCTTTTTCCATAATTTCGGTAGCCTGATTGAACATGGCTTCCCGTGCTTTTTGCGGAATTTCGGCCACCTCCAGAAAATCGGGATAAATGGTTATAATGGACAGACTTGCGTTTTCCGATTTGGCCATTTCGACAGCCTTTTGAAGCGCGTGAAATGAATAGTCCGAATTATCCAGTGCCACCAGAATTTTCATGTGTTGCCTCCGTTGATAAGGATTGATGTTTATTTCGCATCACGTTTGCAATATATTTGAAATCGTAACTTAGCAGGATTTATGCCATTTCAATTTTGAAATGAAATTATGTCGTTCAATGGATTTAAATCAGTTAAATCTTATAGATATGAACAATTTCAGTTTTTGCGGAATATTTTTTTCGCGAAAAAAACAATTGGGGTTTTACAAATTTTCGCGAATTATCCAGAATTTTTATTTCTTGAAAATAAAAATCAGTCTTTCTTTTAGATTTTTCTTGCATTTCGGATTCTCTATCGTTATTGGAGCATGAATGAAAACGGAAAGATAATGGAATTTAACTTCGGGCAGACGTCGGTTTATTGAAGATCGCGGTTTTTCATGCGGCCATGCGCAATCTGTTTATTTCACGAAATAAAGCGCGAAAAAATTGCTTATTGATCGCCTTGGGGAATGATAATTTTTTTCCGCCCCCAAGACGATTCAATGCCAATGGGTTGAATGCACAAATGGTGAAATGGGATGGGACTGATATTTCGTGATCTATCTGATTCACGGACCAGCTCTCTTTTCGAGCGGTTTACAGACTGGCGGATACGCAATAAACTGATTGTGGTGATTCTACCGCCGGTTATCTGTATCCTTCTATTGACTGGATTTATCTCCAACTGGTTTTCTTCACGCTTTTTGAATCAGGCGCTTGAAAGATCCTCACGCCTTATTTGTGTTGCACAGTCTTATGAAATTGAGCAATGGATCGAAAAATCCCGTGTCGACCTGCTCAAACTGGTCCAGTCTCCCGTTTTCTCCGTGGATGAGGCCAGAAAATTTCTGGAAAATAACAAGCGCTTCGGCAAAAACGATTACCGGGAATTGGCATTCATTGGAAATGATCCAGCCAAACGGTTTTTTTTATTGAATCTGGGACCGTCCATTCTTGAAATCCGGTCAGATGCCATTTCTGATGTTAAACCCAACCCGTTGATCATGTTTGAACATATCCGCACATTAAAAACCGATCAGGTTCATCTGTCAGGCATTTCATCCACCTTTTATCCGCTTCCAATGGATCAGAACGGACATACACTGAGTACCGTTGTTTTTCGAATGGCCACTGCTATCATGACCGCAGACGGAAAACCGCAAGGGTTCATCATTCTGGGTCTTGACGGATACCATCTGAGAAATATTCTCTCTCTGTACAACTCCAATAAATCCCCCTTGTACGCGTTTCCCCGAACATCAGAAATCCGTTATAGTTATATATTTGACCAACATGGCTGGATGCTGTTTCAATCCGAAAACCATGATAACCCATCCGCAGAACTCTCAACCTCCCGAATTCGGAATGAAATGACCGGAACACTGGGAACAGTCGGATTTGAAACGGCATTCCGACCTGGCCCGGAATACGAAACCTACTGGAAAATGGTTGCAGATGTTCAGTCCGGTCAAGTCGGTTCGATGTCGGTAAATGAAAAAGGCAATCAGACACAATTTTTGACCGACAATTCCTGTCTGGCGTATGCGCCGGTCCGTTTTGGCGGAATGCCCGGCACTGATCGGGAAATTGTCTTTGGCCTGGCTTATCTTGACCGTTCCAGACTCAAACTGGCCGCTCAAATGCGGCAATATGATATTTTGTTGATTATCACCATTTTCAGTGTCCTGATCATCACGCTGTTCATCATTCTTGTCAGCCGTCGAATCACACGTCCCATTTTCAATCTGGCACAGTCCGTATCACAATTGGATCCCTCAAAACCATTGAAGGAGATCAATGTTCCAGAACTGGATATGGAAACAACCATGCTGAAAAATGCCATTAATCGAATGATTCTGGAAATGAAGAACCAGTTGACGGAGATTCAACTGAAAGACAGGCATATCCAGATTGCAGAACAACGGGAAAAGGTTCAACTGGAAGATGAATTTCCGGATACCCCGTCCCGGGAGTCAGCCGCCCTGAAAGAACTGGTTGGATTTGGCAGCTCCCTTGAATCTCTGAAATCAGATATTCTGAAGGCGGCCGGTGTGGATGCGGATGTTCTGATTATTGGTGAAACCGGAACGGGAAAGCAGTTGACCGCGGAGGCCATCCATTTTCACAGTCGCAGACAGGCATTCCCGTTTATCACCATCAACTGCGGTGCACTTGATGAAAATCTCCTTCTCGATGCATTGTTCGGACATGTTAAAGGCGCCTTTTCTGATGCCAAATCAGATCGGAGCGGCGCGTTTCTGGCCGCAAATCAGGGAACGCTTTTTCTGGATGAAATTGGAAATGCGTCCCCCAAGGTTCAGCAGGCACTGCTCCGAACGCTGTCGGTACAGAAGGTCAAACCGCTTGGTTCTGACCAGGAAATCGATATTGATGTGCGGCTGATATCCGCCACCAATGAAGATCTCAAATCCCTGATTGACCGGGGAATATTCCGGGAAGATCTGTATTTCCGTTTGAAGGTCATTTCAATCACCACCCCCCCGTTGCGGGATCACAAGGAGGATATCCCGGCACTGGTGGATTGTTTTATCCGTGAGACATCGGAAAAAATGCAAAAAAACGGTGTCGGGCTCAGCAAAGGGGCGTTGGAACGCCTGAAAAATTATAATTGGCCGGGAAATGTCCGTGAATTGAAGAACTGCATTACCCGCGCCGTCGCCATGGTGGAAAGCGATGTGATTCAAACCGAGGATATTCGACTGGATGAAGTCAAATCCAATGAAATTGGCGTAACCGGTGCGATGGTGTCTGTCCGTGAAGAAAGAAAAGGCCCGAAACGGCCACCCCGAAAAAAGCGTATCCCATCCCTTGCAGGAAAAGGACTGAATGACAGGCAACTCAAGGCGCTTCCGATAATTGCGCAAAAAAAAGAAATCACCCGACAGGAATATCAACAACTGGTCGGGCAGGAACTGACGGACCGAACCTCCCTTTACGATCTGCAGTCGATGGTAAAAATGGGTTTTCTGAAGCTTTCCGGAAAAGGAAAACAAGCCCGTTATATTTCGGTGGATTCGGATTATTTATCCGAAACCGAAGGTCCTGAAACCCGCTCCGATTGATGACAAACAGCGCATAAGATGGAAAAACGATATTCCGATTATAATGCCTATTTGCGATCCCTGTTTGGTTGTCGGGTGCAAAAGATCAGCATCGATGCCGGCCTGACCTGCCCGAACCGGGATGGTACGGTTGGAACCGGCGGGTGCATCTACTGCAATGACAAGGGGTCCGGGACCGGGACCTTCCACCAGGGGCTTTCCATCACCCGGCAGATCCGTCAAAGCCGGGAGAAACTGGCCAGGCGTTACAAGGCCAAAAAATTTATTGCCTATTTCCAGTCCTTTTCAAATACCTATGCGCCGGCATCAAAACTGAAGCGACTCTATGATGAAGCACTCGGGTTTCCGGATATGGTCGGGTTGGCCATTGGAACCCGTCCGGACTGTATTTCATCAGAAATTCTGGATTTACTGGCAGATTATGCAAAAAGCCGTCTCATCTGGATCGAATATGGACTTCAGTCGGCAAACGATGACACACTGAAAACAATCAACCGGGGTCATACGCTGCAATGCTTCCTGAATGCGGTATCAGAAACCAGAAACCGGGGAATTTCCATCTGCGCCCATGTCATTCTGGGATTGCCGGGCGAGACGCCGGAAATGATGCGGCATACGGCTCGGGTGATCGCCGATTCCGGAATTGACGGCATCAAGATTCATCTACTGTATGTTGTACGGAATACCCCGCTGCATGTGCTGTATCAACGTGGAGAATATACCTGCCTGACCCGCGGGGAATATACCGACCGGGTTTGCGATTTTTTGGAATTGCTGCCACCCCGGATGATTATTCAGCGATTGACCGGCGACCCGCATCCGGATGAGCTGATTGCACCCGTGTGGGCGATGGAAAAGGCCCAAAATTTGATTCATATTCAAAAAACGCTGGAAAGCCGGGATACCTGGCAGGGAAAGCATTATTTGGAACAAAAGGAAAATTCATGATTATCACAGAAATATTGGCCAGAAATGCCCGTATGTATGGAAATGAAACAGCCCTGATTGTGCGTGATCCACAGTCCGGACGCCGGGAAGAAATCTCCTGGCGGCAATTTGATGAAATGGCAAACCGGATTGCGTCTGCTTTGATACACCGGGGGGTGAAAAAAGGGGATCGGGTGGTTCAGCTCATGACCAATTCCCTGAACTGGCTGCCGGTTTATTTTGGTATTCTGCGAACCGGTGCATGGGTGGTTCCCCTCAACTACCGGTTTGATGCCAGGACCATCTGCCGGTGCATTCAAACCGCAGAAGCCCGGGTCATGATTTTTGGACCCGAGTTTATCGAACGGATAGCGGCTGAGAAATGCGCGATCGACCGGCATATTGCCTGTTATATATTTGATGGCGAAAATGCCTTCCAACCCGATTATGCGGAATCACTCCATGCCATTATGGCTGCGGTTTCAACAGATCCATCGGACATCAAAATTGATCCCGCTGATGAGGCCGGGCTGTATTTTACATCCGGGACGACGGGTGACCCCAAGGCCACCCTGTTGACCCATCGCAATCTGGAATTTGCCTGCTATGTGGAAAACAGTCATCACAGACAGACGCATTCGGATAATTTTCTATTGATTCCGCCGCTTTATCATACCGGCGCCAAAATGCACTGGTTCGGGAATTTTATTGTGGGCGCCAAGGCCGTCATTTTGAGAGGCTTTGACCCCAAATCCATTCTGGAGGCCATTTCAGAAGAGGGGGTCACGATTGTCTGGCTGCTGGTTCCATGGGCGCTGGATATTCTGTTTGCCATTGAAAGCGGGGATGTCAAACTTCAGCATTATCGGCTGGATCAGTGGCGGATGATGCATATCGGGGCCCAGCCTGTGCCACCCAGTTTGATTCGGGAATGGATGAAACGCTTTCCGCATCACCAGTATGATACCAATTACGGCCTGACCGAATGCACCGGTCCCGGCTGTGTGCATCTGGGTGTTGAAAACCGGCATAAAGTCGGCGCGATTGGGCGGCCGGGTTTCGATTGGGAAACCTTGATCGTGGATGCGGACAGAAATCCGGTTTTACCCGGAGAACCCGGAGAGCTGATGATACGGGGACCGGGTCTCATGCGGGAATATTATCGCAATCCGGTTGCCACAGAAAGTGTTCTGGTGGATGGATGGCTGTTGACCGGCGATATCGCGCGTCAGGATACGGATGGGTTTATCTGGCTGGTTGACCGGAAAAAAGATGTGATCATCACCGGTGGTGAAAATATATTTCCGGTTGAAATTGAGGATTTCCTTCAATCCCATCCCGCAATTCAGGATGTTGCCGTCATTGGACTTCCCAGTTTCAGGCTGGGGGAAATTACTGCCGCCATCATTCAGATCAAGCCGGGTCAGTCAGTCAGTCGGGAAGAAATTATGGAATACTGTCAGGGGTTGCCCCGATACAAGCGGCCCCGAAAAATCATTTTCAGTACGGTTCCCCGAAATCCAACCGGAAAAATTGAAAAACCCAAACTGAGGAAGCAATTTGCAGGGATATCGGAAAGTTTTCAGATATAGACTTTCAGGAAAATAATTTCGCTGCGTTATCGGTCGGGAATGGCCGAAAAAAGGCCTATTCCCTCCCTGCTGCCTTGCGAAATTAATTTTCTGAAAGTCTATAGGACGCCTCAAATCTTTTTAAGCGCATCCTCGAGGGTGGGCACAATGGGTAAAAACCGGTCAAATCCCGCTATTTCAAATATCTCCCGTACATAATCCGCCATGGCACAGAGAATGAACTGCCCACTGCCGGACTTCATTTTCTTTGCGGTTTTGACAACAATCCGAAGCCCCGCACTGGTGATGTAGTCCATCTGTTTGCATTCCATGATAATATGTTTGGCGCCATTATCCAGACTGAGGAGGATGCGTTTGTCAAGCTCTGCAGATGTATTCGAGTCCAGTCGCCCATGGATGCTGAATATGCAGATGTCATTCTGCCGGGATTCAAGAATTTCCATAATTATCCTTTTTTGTTACAGAAGGCTGACCCCAATTTTTTTCTGACATGACACACATTCCTTGGACCGGTCCGCCAGAAATTGCTCCTCCCATTGTCGAATGCCATCCACAATGGATTGAAACATGCCGGGCATGAGTGCGGGAAACTGTTCCATGGCACGGGAAAATTTATCCCGGGAAAGAATCAGGCAAACCATCTCTGTTGTGGCCCGCATTGAAAAAAGTCGGCGGGTGTTGCCCAAAAGTGTCAGTCCGCCGGAAAAAATTCCCGGTTCATAGGATCGGATGATCTGATCCACGCCATCGTGCGAATAAATCAGATCGGCGCTGCCGGAAATAATATAAAACGCTTGGCCGTCATCGTCATCCTGGGTAAAGAGATAGTCACCTTCCCGAAATTTTTCACGGGTGCACAGATAGGCGAATACCTTGAGGGATTCGATCGGAATTTCTGAAAAAAAATAGATTTCCCGAAGGATTTTAAGGTTTTCCTGAAATTCACAGGTCTGGCAAGGCTCATTTTTTTCCGCCGACAAGCTCATACAGTACTCCTTTTCTGGCAATCAGTTCATCATAGGAACCCAGTTCAATGATTTTTCCGGCCTTCATCACTGCGACCTTGTCATAGTTTTTGATGATATCCAGCCGATGAACAACTGAAATAATGGTGCTTTTGCCTTTCCATCGGGTATCGATCAGGTTTTGAATCCGCGTTTGCGATTTATTGTCCAAAGCAGATGTCGCCTCGTCCATGATCATCAATCGGGGCGCTTTCAGAAACGATCGGGCAATGGCCAGTTTCTGGCGTTGTCCGCCGGACAGTCTGTCGCCCTTGCTGCCGACATCGAACTGCATGCCGATTTCAACAATGGTTTCCAGAAAATCCTCTTCAATAATCAGTTGAATGATGCTTTGATTGATCAAATCCAGCGCTTTTGGATTGGATGTGGTAACCTGGCCGAACAGAATGTTGTTCAGAATGGTTTGTGTATATATATATTCGGAAATTTTATAAAAGGAAAATGCATTGGGATGATCCAGTGCGATTTTCTCCCGGAAAAGGGATCTGGCATCCAGAATCAGCCGTTCCAGAATGGGGGGAAGCGCTACCAGCTTGTGGCTTCCGGGTTTGAAGCGGAGTGCCAGGCGCAAAAGATAATCCTGATCATTTTTGTGCATTTGATTCAGGCGGGTTCGCTTCAGTTGATCGGCAATGCGTCGGGCGTCATCCCATTCTTCCAGGGTGATAGGACTCTGCTCAAAAAAAATGGCATCCGGGGACAGACTGCCCAAAATGTCCACCGTCTGCTTGATGAGTTCCGCCCCCAAACTGATCAATGGACGGGCGAGTTCCGCCTGACTCAGAAATTCAAGAAAATACGGATTGTGAATCAGGCCGGATTCAGCAAAATCCGGTGTGTTGGCAGATCCCAGAAAGAGATTGTCTGCAACACTGGCGTGATACAAAAAGCGTTCTTCATCAAAAAATTCGAAATAATCCGCCAACTTCTGACCATATTCGCGTTTGAAATTTTCGCGTACCCGAATCAACTGTTCCGTCAGATCGGCATGACTTTCACGGGATAAAATCGTGTTGAGCCCAAAGCGCAATACATCCAGAAAAATGCCGGTTTGATGCAGAACCGCGATCTTGTCATCCAGGCTGGGCAACTGAATATCGCCTTTTAAATCCTGAAGGGCGGATACGGAATACAAAAGGTTTTCTTCGATGGTGCCGGAAAAAATGAAGGGACTTTGGGATACAAAACCCATGTTGTTGACCATATCCTGTTTGGTCATTTCCGCGACTTCTTTTTCACCGATATAAATATGGCCGTCCGTATATTTGTAGAGCTGGCCGATGCAGAGCGCCAGTGTGCTTTTGCCGGAGCCGGAAAATCCGACCAAAGCCAACGTTTCACCCGGTTTGAGCGACAGGGAAATGTTTTCAAGCAACTGGATGCCACTGTCGGTGACAAATGACAGATCCTTGACCTCGATGCTGCCATCCAGATCGTAAATCGGTCGGGAATGATCCTCCAGCAGAAATTCAACCGGCATGTCAAAATATTCCATGGTGCGTTTGTAACTGACCGAGGCATCCATGTAAACCTGATAGAAATCAATCAGCTCTTTCCAGGGGTCATACAGCTTCTCCTGGGCGGACAGAAACGCAACCATGGCGCCCAGCTCCAATTGTCCGTTCATGGCCAGATATCCGCCCAGGATGAAAATGATAAACGGTCCCAGATTGACGAAAAAATTGTTGCCCACCTTGACCCCCTGTTTGTACAGGGTCCAGATGATGCGGATTCTGAGCATTTCATCAACGATTTTTCCAAAGCGGTTGTTCTCTACCCGGAATGTTCCGTTTCCCTGAATCTCATGAATTCCGGTAATGGCTTCTCCGATTCGGCTGGATAATATGCGGGTGTTGTCCACCCGTTTCTTGTTGTAGAGATTGGCGCGTTTTTGCAGCATGGGAATTAAAAAGATGATAATGGGATAGATGGCAAATGAAATTAAAGCCAAAAGCCAGTTCTGGAAAAGCAGATATCCTGCAAAGGTAACCAGTGTCAGAATATTGATGATTGGGGTGGAGATGGCCTGGCCCACATACGCACCGGCAGATGTCAGTTCTGTGACCAGAGCCGAAACCACCATTCCGGGTTGGGCCTTTCTGTAAAAGCTCAGCGGCAGGGTGATGAGATGTTCAAACAGCCCTTTACGCATATTGGCCAGAACCCGCTCGGAAATCAGGGTCTGAAGAATGGTAATGACATATTTCAATCCGCTGGCCAGAAGCACGGCAACCAGATATATACCGCAATACAGAAAGAGCAGATCCATCTTGCGCAGGTTGATGGCTTCATTGATGATCCGCTTCTGCATTTCCAGCGGAATGACCCGGGCAAAAACCGTAATGGCAATGATCAGTACCAGTATGATTTGAAGTTTGAGATTTTCACCAAGCACCCAGGAAGATAAGGGCCGCTTGACAATGGGGATGGATGGTTTTTTCATGTATGTCTTCCTTGGCAATGCCAGCGGGTTGAAAGACTTGAGGCCGGCTGAAAAATATAGGGTTCGGGAATCATCTCCGCATTTTCATACGGAATTACTTAAGGATAACGATTTAAAAAGGGAGCCGGGAAACAAATCCAATTTTTACCGGTCATCCGCGAGTGATACCGCACGCCAAGCCATTGATCCTTAAGTCTGTACATCATTGTCTGAAAAAAATCAGAGGTGATGACAGGTAGATGAAACCCGAAAATATTGCCGAAACTATAAAAAAGTGTTATTCAGGTGTCAAGCCTATATCTGGAAAAAGAGAAGAAAGCAAAAGGTCATTTTTATATCTTGAAAAAAAGCAGGCAAGAAATAATGGTTGTTACCCCCTGTAAACTATCTCCGCAGGCAATAATCTCTCAGGCATCAGATGTTTTAAGGATTGAATCCGAAGGAATACTCAATCTGATCTCCCATATCGATAACCAGTTTGTGGAAATGGTCGATGTGATCTGCCGATCGAGTGGTCGGGTGATTGTCAGTGGTATCGGCAAATCCGGTATTGTGGGACGAAAGATCGTGGCCACCCTCAACAGCACCGGAACCCGGTCCCTGTTTCTTCATCCGGTGGAAGCCATGCATGGTGATCTGGGAATGGTGTGCCAGGAAGATGTTTTTCTGGCGCTTTCAAGCAGCGGTGAGACCGATGAACTGAATTTGCTGGCGCCCAGCATTCGCAAAATCGGCTGCAAAATGATTGCGTTCACCGGAAAAATTCATTCCACTCTGGCGGTTATCAGTGACATTGTGATCGATGTGGGCGTCAATCGGGAAGCCTGTCCACTGGGGCTTGCTCCAACAGCCAGTTCGACCGCACTTCTGGCCATGGGAGACGCTCTTGCCGTTGTACTGATCAATCAGAAAAAATTCAACCATAGCGATTTCAGGCGGGTTCATCCGGGCGGAAATCTGGGATTACGGCTTTCCAGCCGGGTTCAGGATATTATGCTGACCGGAGAATCTGTTCCGCAAATTCCACAGGGTTCGACATTTGAGCAGGCCCTGAAGGAAATCAATCGTCTGGAACTGGGCGCAACCCTGGTTACCGGATCCGATAACCGGTTGGCCGGCATTTTGACAGACGGTGACATCCGCAGGCTGTTGGCCAGACATACCGATATATTTTCCATTTGTGTGGATCAGGTCATGACCCCAAATCCCAGATGCGTTTTTATGGATTCACTGGCCTGTGACGCCCTGAACCTGATGGAAAAGCATCAGATTACGATCCTCCCGATTCTGGATCACCAAAACAGGATTGCAGGCATATTGCATCTGCATGACATTCTGGGCAAAGGGGAATTCAAGTTCAATGGAAAGCATGAGACATGAAGGGAAAAGGATAACTCGTGAAACAGAACAAAGCGATGGAATTTGAATCCATGGATGCCACCATTCCGGTGCTGGGGGCGGCCAAGATTCTTTCTCCCATGCGGAAAGCCAATCGCATGTCAACTGATGGCATGTTTGTAACCGACAATGACCGGGTTGTCGTCGATGTCGATCCCACACGGATTGCCCGCCAGATCGCCAATAGCAAACCCCTTGCTGCATTTGAAATGGCCGGTCCCCGGGAACGGATTTATTTCGATCCCAAAAAGCTTCGGTGCGCCATGGTGACCTGCGGGGGGTTGTGTCCGGGACTGAACGATATCATCCGCGCCATTGTCCTGGAACTGTATTTTGGCTATGGGGTCAGTCACATTGCCGGCATCCGCTATGGCCTTCAGGGATTCATTCCGGAATATGGTCATGATATCATCGATCTCAATCCGGAAAGTGTGGGATGGATTCATGAAAAAGGCGGCACCATTCTGGGGTCTTCCCGGGGGCCGCAACCCATCGATTCCATTGTTGACAGTCTGGAACGGATGAATATCGGTATATTGTTCATGATCGGAGGCGATGGAACCCTGAAGGCCGCAATCAAAATCGCCGATGCCATCCTGGAAAGAGGGTTGAAAATCTCCGTTGTCAGTATTCCCAAAACAATTGATAACGATATTCATCTGGTATCAAAGTCTTTCGGCTTTGATACCGCAGTTGACATCGCAACCCTGGCGGTGAAGGCCGCCCATAACGAAGCCGAGGGCTATCCGAACGGCATCGGCCTGATCAAGCTCATGGGCCGGTATTCCGGTTTTATCGCTTCCACGGTCGTGTTGTCACAACAGGATGTCAACTATGTCCTGATTCCTGAAGTGGATTTTGATCTGGATGGGCCAAACGGACTGCTGATTTCTCTGGAAAAACGGCTCGAGAGTCGAAAACATGCTGTCATCGTGGTTGCCGAAGGCGCGGGTCAGAGATTTTTTGAAGGTGAACAAAGCGAACGGGACGAGTCCGGCAATATCCGGCTCAAGGATATCGGACTGTATCTCAAAGAGAAAATTGTAAATTACTTTAAAACCCGGCAGATTGACATTTCTTTGAAATTCATCGATCCCAGCTATATCATCCGCAGCCTGCCGGCCAATGCCAACGACCGGGCGTTTTGCAGTGTTCTGGGACGGGATGCGGTTCATGCGGGAATGGCCGGAAAAACCCGGCTTCTGATCGGTCACTGGAACAATCATTTTGTTCATATACCCATGTCGGCCTCTGCCGATAAACGCAAGCAGGTCGATCCCGACGGCAAACTCTGGCGAAGCATTCTGGAAGCAACCGGGCAGGGCCAGTTGAAAAATTGAATAATCTGAATTTCATTCCATACGCTCAAGGACGCAACCAGATGACACGTGATGAAACCGTTCAACCATCCAATTTCATACGAAATATAATTCTTGAAGACATCAGGACCGGCAAGCACGGAGGGAAGATAACAACCCGGTTTCCACCCGAGCCAAACGGATATCTGCATATGGGACATGCCAAATCCATCTGCCTCAACTTTGGTTTGGCAAAAGAATTTGGCGGCGAGTGTCACCTCCGGTTTGATGATACCAATCCCGGCAAGGAAGATGTGGAGTATGTGGAGTCCATCCAGGAAGATGTCCGATGGCTGGGATTTGATTGGGGCGCGCATTTGCACTATGCCTCGGATTATTTTGATCGCCTGTTTGAATTTGCGGTTCAACTGATACAGGCGGGAAAAGCTTATGTATGCAGCCTGAGCCCGGAAGAAATCCGTCAATACCGGGGCACACTGACAGAGCCCGGAAAAGACAGCCCCTACCGGAACCGGAGCATTGACGAAAATTTGGATCTCTTTTATCGCATGAAAGCCGGCGAATTTGAAGAGGGCGCCCATGTGCTGCGCGCCAGAATCGACATGTCCTCCCCCAACATCATTCTGAGAGATCCGACACTTTACCGCATCCGGAAGATATCGCATCATCGAACCGGGAACACCTGGTGCATTTACCCCATGTATGATTTTACCCACTGTCTGTCCGATTCAATCGAAAACATCACCCATTCCATCTGCACCCTGGAATTTGAAAACAACCGGGCCCTGTATGACTGGGTTTTATATGAACTGGATACGCCATGCCACCCTCAGCAGATCGAATTTGCCCGCCTGAATCTCAGCTATACGGTATTGAGCAAAAGAAAATTGATACAACTGGTGGATCAGGGACATGTTTCCGGATGGGATGACCCGCGCATGCCCACCATTTCCGGAATGCGGCGACGGGGATATACAGCGCATGCCATTCATAATTTTTGTGAACGGATAGGTGTTGCCAGGCGGGACAGCACGGTGGATATGGCGCTTCTGGAATACTGCATTCGGGAAGATTTGAATGACAAGGCCCTGCGGGTCATGGGAGTTCTCAATCCCCTGAAAGTCATTATCGACAATTATCCGGAAAATCAGGTGGAATCGCTGGAAGCACCCTATTATCCGGACCGGCCGGAAATGGGCTCCCGAATCGTGCCATTTTCAAAGGAACTCTTCATCGAGGCCGACGATTTCATGGAAGATCCGCCCAAAAAATTTTTTCGGCTGTCGCCGGGCCGGGAAGTTCGGCTGCGGTATGCCTATTTTTTGAAATGCGAGACGGTGGTCCATGACCCGTTGACCGGAAAGGTTGTCGCGCTTCACTGTACCTATGATCCGGAAACCAGAGGCGGCGGGGCGCCGGATGGCCGCAAGGTCAAGGCCACCCTCCACTGGGTATCCGCAGCCCATGCCGTTCCGGCTGAAGTCCGAGTTTACAATCACCTGTTTATCAAGCCCGATCCGACGGAAACACCGGATGGACAGGATTTTATTTCCAGTATCAATCCGGACTCGCTTCAGGTTTTAAACCATTGCATGATCGAGCCCAGTCTGGCCAATGCGGATACCCATACCCGGTATCAGTTTGAGCGACTGGGATATTTCTGTCTGGACAGCCGGGATTCACGACCCGATGCATTGGTTTTTAACCGAACGGTCACGCTTCGGGACGAATGGGAAAAAATTAAAAAACAGGCTGCAACCTGAAAAGGAGGCTGTCATGCCAGATCCTGTACTGATTTTTGGCAAGAATACCTGACCCTTTACCCGCGCGGCTCGTGAAGCCTATGCCGGTCAGAAAAAAACAGTGGCCTATTTTGATGTCAAGTCAGAACTCAAGCATATGGAAACCATGCTCACTTGGTCAAAAGGAGATCGTCATATACCGGTTATTGTGGAAAACGGTATTGTGGCAATTGGATTTGATGGTAAATCCTGACGGGTGTGACATTTTCCGGCTGGATGCCGGAGTTGATTACAAATGGAGTTCGGGCAGATTTGAAACTGAAACACCATAGCAAAAGGACTATATGGAAAAACAATTTTTGATCGACAACCTGTCGCTGGGAGAATCCTGGCGTCTTTTCCGGATTATGGGGGAATTTGTGGAAGGTGTTGAAGCACTCCATGATATCGGTCCGGCGGTCAGCATTTTTGGCTCTGCCAGGGTCAAGCCCGATGAACCTGCCTACCGGAAGGCCGAGCAGTTGGGGGCGCTGTTTGCAAAAAACCGGTTTGCCGTCATCACCGGCGGCGGCGGCGGGATTATGGAAGCGGCCAACAAAGGCGCTGCCGAGGCGGGGGGAACCTCCATCGGCATGAACATCAAGCTGCCATTCGAGCAGAAACCCAATTCTTTTGCCAATGTCCAGATCGAGTTTGACTATTTTTTTATCCGCAAGGTCATGTTTGTCAAATATGCCATGGCCTATGTCGTCATGCCGGGCGGTTTTGGCACCCTGGATGAACTTTTTGAAGCCATCACCCTGATTCAAACCCATCGCATCAAGCCGTTTCCGGTCATCCTGATTGGATCGGATTACTGGACCGGACTGGTCAAATGGATCAAATCCCAACTACTGGTCAATGGTCGGATATCCAATGGTGACATGGATATTTTCCAGATTATCGATGATCCCGAAGCAGTGGTCAAAGCTGTCCAAAGGCTGGTGATTTTATAACCCATAAGGTTTGATCTGACCGGGCGACGGGAAGACGATTCATGAAGGACCTGGTCCCGGTCAGAATCAAACCATTGTTCAAGAAGCCCGTGTTGGAAAAAGGAGTGGTTATAAGGGGATTGCTCTGCAGTTGGGTATGGTATGGCTGGTGGCTTTGCGCTGGGGAGTGATTGGAACCGCCCCTATGGGCCATGAAAGTGGGGTAGAAGAGAATATATCGGTCAAAACCGCCATATCAAATTGCCCAATTTCCTTATTTTTATTGTTCAAAGGCCGCAAATCACCTGTCCGCCTCAATTGTCAAAATTTTGCGGCCCTAAGTTTTGTTCTTTTATAATCTGCTGATACTGCGCGTTACGGTCTATCCACTGCCCCGGTGATTTGGCATCTGATACGGCAGTACCGAATAAACGTATTTCAGTGCACACCCGCAATCCGGGCAACAGGGTCCCGGTTTTTCCGGAGCTTCCGGTTTCGGCTCGGACACCACGACCTCGAACCCATGCATCAGCTCGATGTATCCCCGGATATCATCCAACGGTATGGCACTGCACCCGTGCATGAAACCATAGTAGCGGATTTTCATGAATCCGGATGGCAGACAATGCTGGAGAAACCGGCTCATGAAATCCAGAGCAGAAAGTGTCATGTACCGGGTTCGCCTGCTGTCTGTCTTTTGATATGAAAATGTGACCATGCCATTTTTCACATCGACAATCCGGTGACCGGAGATGGCCACCTTGAATACATAATGGGACAGATACCGAATACTTTGCTCGGCAGCACAGACCGACTGGATGTTGATGTTCCAGGCTTCATGCCAGACACCGGGATCAATGAGCTCAACCAGTCCGGCTTCGATCATTTTGTCTTTGAACTTTGCTCGACAAATCCGGGATAGTGCTTTATTGGGCAGATAGAAATCCGGCTTGGACGGATGCCAGGCGTTGTCTTCTTTAGACCAGGCACCCCCGGCAACCACATAATGGATGTGGGGATGGTAATTCAATGTTCTGCCCCAGGTGTGCAGAACCCCGAAGAATCCCGGTACATCTCCACCGATGAATTTTTCATCTTGACAGTCCATAGTTCTTTTTCGGTCGAACGTACAATTTCTCGATAACGTACATAGTCATCAAAATTAATGATGAAATATCGTATCATTATAAATAGAATACTAACTTTATATGTACGTATAA
>JBFXFK010000018.1:0-30486 GCA_050179135.1 Desulfatirhabdiaceae bacterium
GGTTACATTTGAAATTGAAATGGGCACCAGAGGCCCCTCTGCAAAAAATGTAGCCAAAATTTAAAAAACTGACGACAGCACACCATACAGGGGTGATTCATTTTTTGGATGAATCACCCCTTTTTTTTTGTCTCATGATCGGTCCTGATCGCCCCATCACGCGTCAAGAACAATCATCTAAACCCAATACCCGTGAATGAATATCATTCATCCTGTTTCGATAAAATTTACCGTGAAAATACATTTAAAAATGAACATATACCATCAAGCTCCGTAGGAGCGACCTGTTTGTAGAATGACGCATAAAAATTCCCCTCAAGCCCCGTAGGGGCGGCCTGTGTATTCCAGTTACAGGCCGCTCCGATGGAGCTTGAAGGAAATAACAGCATCAATTTCTACAAACAGGTCGCCCCTACGGGGCTTTTACGGAAGATATCATTTTCATGTCTGGGGGTGAGCAAGCCCGAATGTTTCATGATCGTTTACTGGGAAAACAGCATTCAGCGGAATGCTTCCCTTTGTTCGTAGTGTGCCCGTAAGGGCATTTAAAAAACGCCTTACGGCGTCACTACGAACAGGCCTTGTTTTCATATATGGGGGTGAGCAAGCCCGAATGATTCATGATCGTTAACCTTGAAAAACACATCCTGATCGTGAATGAATCCCATTCATTCACGGGTATTGCATCTAAACCAGAATCGACAGAAAGCATATTCCGAGGATAATGCCCAAGGCCATCCAGTCCGTTCGGGTGGCTCTTAACGCATATCGGGTACGATTTTCTGTATAGCATCGGGACTGCATGGCATCTGTCAGCCTGTCAGCCGTAAGGATCGTGCGCTGTAAAACCGGCACGGCCAGATGCATGACCCGTGCAGCCGGATTTTTTCGCGCATGAATGCATCTGGCCTGCTGGGCATTTCTGACTTTATGTGTTTCTTCCAGAATGACCGGCAAAAACCGGACCATCAGGGAGATCAGGGTTGAAATATGCTGTTCGGAAACCAGCGGAACAGGCATTAAAAACCATTCAATCCCTGCCTTGATCTGAAACATGGGTGTCGTGGATATGAACATGATTCCTGCCAGTGTCACGATAATCAACCGCCAGCATATCAACAAACCATTTTTCACACTGTCTGCTGTGACCGTCACGTCAATCCATGCACCACCGCCGATGTCATTCACGGTGATGGCCCTGGTTAGAAACAGGCCGCAAAGAATCAGAAAAAATGGTATCAGGCGATGGATATGAAGGGTGTATGGCGGTCCATGGCGGATGATCAGAAAAATCAGGAGGCCGGAAAACAGTATCAGGCCGGGAAAATGGGCGCTGGCACAGGCAAGGCTGATCAGAATGGTGGCAGCCAGTTTGATGCGGGGGTCGATTCCTGGCAGCGTCATGCCCTTACCCGTCATGTCATTCATCTGAGAGGAGTGGTCGCCGGTGTTTTCCGGTAAACCATCCCCTGAAAACTGGCCACCCGGTCACCGGTTTCATCCAGAACATCCACCTGATAGGTTGCCAGCTTTGAATTGCGGGAGATTTCAACGGCATGAGCCGTCAGAACCGCTCCGGATGATGTGCCTTTGACAAAAAATATGTTTACACTGATGGCCATGGCCGCAATGCCATGTGAATTGGATGCAGCGGCAAACGCCAGATCGGCCAGCGTGAACACCGCGCCCCCCTGGGTCCGGCCCAGACCATTCAAATGATGATCCGTGATTTCAAGCCTTGCGGTGGCTCTCCCCGGCTGTACATCCAGCAGTTCAATTCCCACATGGCCGGCAAACTGATCCGTTCCAATGCAGTTTTTTAAATCGGGCTCAGACATTCATACACCTTTCAAAAAGGACTTGAAGGACAATCCCGTTACACACCATGTCAGCCATGTTCAAAAATCAATAACGGTATCACAGGCAGAGATATTTCTGCCGAACCATGTCGTTTGCTGTCAGATCGTCAATGGTTCCGTGATACCGGATGGTCCCGTTATCAATGACATAGGCCCGGTCGCTGAGGGACAGGGCTGTTTTCTGATTCTGTTCCGCCAGCAGAATGGTCATCCCGCGATGCTTCAACTCCCGAATCTGCTCCTCGAGCATTCTGACAACAAGAGGCGCCAGTCCTTCTGTGGGCTCATCCAGAAGCAGCAGGTCGGGATTGGTCATCAGCGCCCTGCCAATTGTCAGCATCTGCTGTTCACCGCCGCTTAAAAATCCGGCGCGCCGGGAATGGATTTTTCGAAGCGCCGGGAAAAAATCATAAACCGCATCCTGGTTCCAGGGTCCGTTTTGCAATGCCCGTTGCCCCACGATTTCCAGATTTTCAGAAACGGTCAGATCGGCAAAAACCCGGCGGTCATCCGGCACATACCCGATTCCCATTCGTGCCAGTTGATAGGGTTTTTTCCCCTTGCATTCGGCGCCCTTGAACCGGATCGATCCGGTTCTGGGCGGGGTCAGGCCGATAATGCTTTTCATGGTGGTGCTTTTGCCCGCGCCATTTCTGCCCAGCAGACAGACGATTTCACCCGGTTCAACAGACAGGGATATGTCGAAAAGAATATGGCTGAGATCGTAATACGTATGGATGCCAATCACTTCAAGCAGCATTCAACATCCCCCCAGATAGGCGTCCTGAACCTGCCTGTTGTTTCGGACCTTGTCCGGCGTATCCTGAACAATTGTTTTGCCCTGCTGCATCACCATGATCTGACTGGCTATTGAAAAAACCAGATCCATGTCATGTTCGCAGAACAGGATGGTGATCCCCAATTCAGTGGAGAGGCGCTTCATCAGCGCCAATGACCGGGCGGTTTCTTCCACAGACATGCCTGCTGTGGGCTCATCCAGAATCAGAAGCTGCGGCGCATTTCCCAGGGAAATGGCAATTTCCAGCACCTTCTGGTCCCCGTGGGAGAGCACGCCGCTGATATGTCCGGCCTTGTCGGCCAGTCCGACATTTTCGAGAATTTCAAGCGTTTTATTGACGCAAAGGGACCGGGCGGACCGGAACAGGTTTCCGGTTTTCTTCTGATGGGACAAAACCGCCACCTGAACGTTTTCAAAGACCGTCAGCCGATTGAAAATGTTGACAATCTGAAAAGATCGGCAAATTCCCAGATGACAGATGGCGTAAGGCGGCATCCCGGATATATTCTGATTTTTGAACCGGACATGACCCTTGTCCGGCGGAATCTGGCCGGTGATGAGATTGAACAGTGTGGTTTTACCGGCGCCGTTCGGACCGATAACCGCAGTCACATCACCGGGAGCCACATGAAGATTGGCGTCCGCGACGGCCATGAATCCATCAAAGGATTTTTGAAGATGTTCCACGTGCAGCATGTTACGCCGTCTCCCGGATCGACTTTTTCCCGCGGATATGCCGGCTGATTTTCTGAAAATATCCCAGAACGCCCTCGGGCAGAAAGAAAATCAGAAGCATCAGCACAATGCCCAGAATCATTGTCCAGTATTCGGTGTAGCTTCCGGCAACGCTTCTCAGCATGACAATGATTGCAGCCCCCAGCATGGGGCCCAGAAATGTAAACCATCCGCCAAGCAGGCACATGATCAGTATTTCAAGAGACAGGGTCCAGAACAAGAGATCCGGAAATACCGATCCTTCCACAACAACAAACATCGAACCGGCAATGCCGGCAAACGCGGCGGCAATGATCTCGCCGATCAACTGATGCCGTCTGACATCGATGCCAATCGCTTCACAGCGTGCCGGATTGTCCCGTATCGCCTGAAACGTTCTTCCAAACGGAGAAATGACAATCCGGTACAGAATCAGCAGGCTGACAGCGGATACGGCCAGAACAAAATAATAGGCGCCCTTGCCGGATCCAATTGCCGCCGGAAGGGAAATGCCGTGAATGCCATCATCTCCGCCGGTAAAGGCATACCAGCGGAATACAATGGCCCAGACCAGAGACCCCAATGAAATCTGAAGCATGCCAAAATAGAGTTTGGAAAGCCGAACACAGATGATCCCGATGACAAGTCCCATGATTCCGGCCACGACCGGCGCCGCTACAAACCCGAACCAGACCGGAAGACCGGTTTTGGTCAGAATCAGCGCCGCGGTATAGGCGCCGATACCATAAAATACGGCATGGTGGAACTGATACATGCCGCCGAATCCCAGCACCAGATTGAGACTGGTGGCCAAAAGGCCCGTTACAAAAATGAGTGACAGCAGATAGACATAATATCGGGAGAGCACAACAGGCAGGCATAAAAAAATCAATCCGGTCAGACCCGAATAGATCAGTGTCGTACGAAATGAGTCAGGTTGATTCAGGTTCATAATTTTCCGGTAAACATGATGTTCGCCATCCACCTGTTTTGCGGCCTCGACCGGCATGTCTGGTGAAATTACCAGACTGATTTGAGCAGTCCTTTGGGCCGAAACAGAAGAATGGTCACCACCGCCACATAGGGAAGCACAATTGAGAACTGGGGAAACAGCAAAATACCGATGGAATGGGTCAGCCCAAAAATCAGCGCTCCCAGAAGCGCCCCCCAGATATTGCCCAGTCCGCCCACAATCACAATGAGAAAGGCTTCGATAATAATGGAATGATCCATGCCCCCGGTGATATTCTGGGTGGGGGCAACCAGTGCGCCGCCCAATCCGGCCAGAAAGCAGCCAATGACAAAAACCGCGGAAAAAATCAGGCTGACATTGATTCCCAGCGCATCGACCATCTCCCGGTCCACTGCCGCGGCCCGGGCTATTTTTCCGATTCGGGTTTTCTGAATCAACAGCCAGAGCCCCACGGCCACAACCGGCCCAACCATCAACAGAAACCCGTTGTAGCGGGGCAGGGACAGCCCAAACAGGGTGAAACTGCCCTGAAAAAAGATCGGGACCGGCATGGACCGGTAATCCGAACCCCAGATCAGTTTGACGAGATCACCAAAAACCAGGGTAAAACTGAAGGTAAACAGCAACAGCATCAGATGTTCCCGATCATACAGATGGCAGAACAATCCCCGTTCCATGATCAGGCTGACCAGCGCCACACAAAGCGGTCCCAGAATCAGGGCCAGCCAGAATCCCCAAACCCCGCCTACTGCCGTTGCAACGGTATAGGCCATAAAAGCCCCGATCATGTAAAATGATCCATGCGCCAGGTTGGGAATACGCAGCACCCCCAGCACCAGACTTAAACCGGAAGAAACGATAAACAGAATGGTCGTTCGGCTCAGGCCCACCAGAATCTGCTGAAACAGGGACTGAATCATCTGTTGGGAGGCGCCATCCATTTACTGACCCCTGGCTTTTTTGATCTCATCAATTGTCGGCATGACGGCGTCTCCGGGAATCGTGATAATATCCGAAGCCACCAGAAAATCATATCCTGCAACCTTTTTGGTCGTTCCCATATACATGGGCAGCATGACCTGATGGTCAAACGCCCGGATGGTCAGATCTCCGATGGGACTTTTAACGGTCAGTCCTTCCAGTGCATCAACCAGTTTTTCCGTATCCACCTTTCCGGCTTTTTCATAGGCTTTCACGATAAAACCGGCGGTGATATAGCCATACAGTGCGCCGACCTTGGGATACCGGCCATAGGCTTTGTGAAATTCATCGGCAAATGCTTTGTTTTCCGGTGTTTCAGGAAAATAGTAAAAATAATTGGATGTTCCCAGAACACCTTCCGGTGCATCCAGACCCAGGGGTTGAAGCGTTGACAGCTCGGTTGCCGTATGCATGTAAAATGGCACTTTTTCGTTAAAGCCCGTGGCTTTGGCGGCTTTCAGAAACGGAACGCAACTGGCGCCTCCGGTGGCCACAATGACCGCATCGGGTTTGGCCGCCAGAATGGATGAAATATAGGGTGTAAAATCCGGTTCACCCACTTTCCACCAGGTTTGCCCCAGAAGTTCGACTTTTGGATTCAGTTTTTTCAGATTGTTCCATACCCCGTCAGCAATGGCGTGACCATATTCATAGTCGTCACCGGCGATCCAGTATTTGAGAAAGGGTTTTTGAGCGAGTGCTGCCGCCGCCGATTTTCCGGCCATTGCCGTGTTTTCGGTCATGGAAAAGACATATCGATGCCCTTTGGCGCCGGTGATGGCCTCACTTTTGGAAAAGGTCACCAGAAATGGAATTTTTTCAGTTTTGCACAAATCGGAAATGGCCAATGCTTCGGCGCTGTTGATGGTTCCCATCAGAATATTTACATTTTCCTTCATGATCAGCTCTTTGGCGGCGCTGATGCCCAGATCGACCTTGAACTTGGTATCCCGTGTCGTGAATTCAATCTTTCTGCCCAGTACGCCACCGGTTGCGTTGATTTTGTCAACCGCCAGCTTGAATGCATCGCGAACGTCGTTGGTATAGGTGCTGGGAGGGCCCGTATAGCAGTCAATGATTCCCACCTTGATCGGATCGGCTGAAAAAGCCTCTGATCCGGACATTCCCGAAATCAGAATCAACAGCAGAACAGCGGCAACGGCAACTTGTCTTTTCACAATAATCCTCCTTTGGTTAAAGAACAGTGACTTCCGGATAATGGGTTTATGTCTATGGGATTTATGGCCAAAATACAGCTACTGAAAAAAACGTCAAGGATAAATTGACCGGGCATCAGGCGGAAGGCAACCCGCTCCCATCTGCCGATGTTATCTGGATATGGCCTGCCGAAAGGGAATTGTCAAGAATAACATCGATATGATGAAC
Organism: Desulfatirhabdiaceae bacterium; assembly: GCA_050179135.1. GTDB lineage: Bacteria > Desulfobacterota > Desulfobacteria > Desulfobacterales > Desulfatirhabdiaceae > UBA4064. Next base: position 6,713 of record JBFXFK010000018.1, read on the forward strand.
AGGGTAACGCTGTTTCAAGGCAACGATGGTTTCATTTTTATGGCCGCGGACGGCGGAATCATTGCGGGGATTGACATGGATTTGAATATGTGGCGGAATGTTCGACCACCCATCCAGAATGGCACAGGTCATGTCCCTGAAATGTGAGGCAACCACCAGAAACCCGAATGCGGGATGAAACGGGCCTGCCAGAATTTCGCGGGATTGTGTCAGACACTCTGACGGTTGAAGCCCCATCCGGATGACCGGAATCCGGCGACACTGGAACACCCGCATCATGGATTTGGCCTGATCGATGGCCTGGTCAAGGCGTAACGGGGTATAATTTCCGGCTGCAAACCATTTGGCAAGAAGACTTCCCTTTAAAACCACTGTCGGATAAATTCGAACAAAATCAGGCAACATGTCCGATATTCGGGTCGCCGTTTCGACTGCCCGGGTCTTGCTGTCATCCGGCAGGCCAATCATCAGTTGCGCCCCGACCCGATATCCGGCGGCCTTTGCCAGTGAAATGGCAGACGTGTTATCCTGCACGGTGTGTCCCCTTTGGGAGCGGTTCAGAACCGCATCATCCATGGATTGAACGCCGATTTCAATGGTGGAAAATGGAAATGCGGCCAGCCTGTCAAGGGTTTCCGGGGAAATGCTGTCTGGCCGGGTAGAGCACCGCAGGCTCTGAACACGGGCCTGTTCAATAAAAGGACGGACCGTATCCAGGAGGAAATCGATGGTGTCTGAGGAAAGCCCCAGAAAATTGCCGCCGTAAAACGCAATCTCGACCGGAGATCGGGTTGCGCTGCTGTGACGGAGAAAAGATTCAATAAATTGAACGATAGCGGTTCTGGATGGGATTCGGGCATCGATGCCGGTGATGGTCCGTTGATTACAGAAGACACACTGGTGGGGGCAGCCGGCATGCGGGATAAAAACCGGAATGATCAGGGGGCGGACAATCGGGTTATCTGCCGGTTTCCGCAAGGAGTTGAAGCGCGTTTTTCGCGGCATTCTGTTCCGCCAGTTTTTTGTTCTTGCCAATACCCTGTGCCTGAAGCCGATCTACCGTGATTCGAACAATAAAGGTTTTGTCATGATCCGGCCCGGTTTCGCCCACCACCCGGTACTGGGGAATGGATTTTTGATCACTTTGAAGCAGTTCCTGCAACTGGCTTTTATAATCCTGGCCGGACAAGGCACTTTGATCGGCCGGGAAAAGCGGGGAGATCAGGCGTTCCATCAGGGAATACGCGCATGCAAAACCACTGTCAAGATACACCGCAGCGATCAGCGCCTCCATGGCATCCGCCAGAATGGAATTTTTTTCCTGACCGTTGGACTGACTCTCTCCCTTGCCCAATTGAATGAAATGTCCCAATTCCAGCATTCGGGCTATACTGGAAAGACCGGATTCACTCACCAACTGGGATCGAATTCGGGTCATATCCCCTTCTTTTATGGGTGGATTCCGTTTCATCAAGAGATCGCTGATGATCAGATTGATGACGGAATCTCCCAGAAATTCCAGTCGTTCATTGTCCGGGTCCTGCTCGGGGTGCTCGTTGACATATGAGCTGTGGCGCAGGGCTTCGTGAAGCAAATCCGGATTGATAAATTTGTAGTGAAGCCGCTGTTCAAGCGTTTCAAACGGAACCAGGGACATTGGAAATCTACCGTAACAATAAATTATAGCTTTGAAGATAAAGATTTCGGGTGCGTTATCGGTCGGGAATGGCCGGGAAAAGGCCTATCCCTGCTGCCTTGCGAAATTAATTTTCTGAAAGTCTATACCCGTCGGCTGGCGGTCGGGAGGGGGGTCAATAATGATTCATGACTGCTTGCCCTGCAATTGAATCCCTTTTAAAAGGGATTCATAAACGGAATAAGGCACCTCGAAATCGCCCCTGCCAACCCCCAGTTGAATTTCCGGTTTCAGGCGGCCATGAAAATCGGTTCCACCGGTCATGATCAGTCCGGACTGACGGGCAATCGTCATAAAACGGTCAATATCTTCCGGCGCATGCTCCGGATAAAACACTTCGATACCGGCAAGCCCAATCTGGCAAAGACCATTGATGATACCGGCAAGCTGTTCAAAAGAGGCGGCTTTCAGCAATCCGGGGTGAGCCAGAACCGGTACGCCACCGGCGTTGCGAATCAGTTGGATGGCGGTTTCCGCCTCCAGCCGGTATTTGTCGACATAGGCGGGTTTTCCCGTTCCCAGATATCGGTCAAATGCCTCGTCAATGGATTCAACAAAGCCTTTTTTGATCATGGCCTGTGCAATATGCGGCCTGCCAATTTGGGCATCGCCCGCATCCCGGCAGACATCGGCCATGCGGATCGGAAATCCCAACTGATTCAGTCGATCGACGATTTTCGGATTTCTGGTTTTGCGTGTATTGCGCAGGGTGAACAGGGCATGTTTCAGATCCGGGTCATCCAGATGAATGCCATATCCCAAAATATGACATCCACCAAAAACGGAGAAATCGCCGGGGAGATTCACGCTGATTTCAACACCGGTCACAATCCGGATACCGGACGTCAGACCGGCGTCAATCTGATTGTAGCCATCTACCGTGTCATGGTCCGTCAGGGAAATCACCCGGATTTGCAGACGGGATGCCAACCGGCAGATGTCATTCGGGGTCAGCGATCCATCGGATGCCGTTGAATGGACATGAAGATCGATACGGTCAGGTACGTCATATTCCAAGGGCTTTTTCAAAAGCCTCCTCTTTCATCTTGCAGTCGATACATTGCGTGGTGACCGGTCTGGCCTTGAGTCTTTCCACGGAAATATCCTCTCCGCAACTCTCACAGACGCCGAATGTACCATTTTCAATCCGTTCCAGGGCTTTCTTGATCTTGAGAATCAGTTTGCTTTCCCGATCCCGAATTCGAAGCATGAAGTTGCGGTCCGCTTCCAGGGAGGCCCGGTCTGTGGGGTCCGGAAAATTTTCCTTGGGTGTCGTCATTCCGGAAACGGTTTCGTCAGCCTGGCTCAGGAGCTCTTCCAACAGGTTATTCAGATATTCCCTGAAATAGTCCAGATCTTTTTTTTTCATGGCGTAACCTTTTGGTGTGCATGGTGATGGCAATCGCGTTCAGTTTAAACCAAGGGAGCATTCACTCCAGCTTGAATGTATCATAAAGAATCCGGAAATTTATCATAATAAATGCCGAAAAGTAAAGCGGTAAATATATGGCCCCCCAGCTTCACTTGACAGGTGCAACGATCAGGTGATTTCCCGCTGTTCCGGTTTTTCGCCGATATAAAAATGCCGCTCCATAATTCGATGGTAGGCGGTCCATTTCTCTCCGGCCTCGGTGGAATGCATGGTTTCCCGAACGGCAGCCACTTTCGAGTCGATTTCATCCACATAATTCAGGATCAGGGCTTCGATTGTCTTGGGTTCTTCGGGGGAACCAAATTCCTTTTTCCCATGATGACTGACCATCAGATGCCTCAGCAGCATGACGTCTTCCCCGGGTGCCGGACCAATTTTATCCAGTTTTTCATCCAGCATGCGGATACCGATTATGATGTGGCTGAGGAGCCTTCCCGCCGATGTGTAATCGATGACGGTTCGATAGTCAAATTCCTGTATTTTCCCGATATCGTGAAGAATGGCGCCGGCAATCAGCAAGTCCCGGTTGATGCCGACATAGTGGGAAGCCACCTTGTCCGCCAGAAGCGCCACGGACAGCGTATGTTCCAGAAGCCCCCCGATACAGGCGTGATGCATCTGTTTTGCCGCCGGTGCGGTTTTAAAGTTTTGAACAAATTCAATATCCTGCCAGAATTCCTGAAACAGCGCCCTGAGCCATGGACTCTGGATGGAATCTGCCAGGCGGCTCAATCGCTCAAACATAACGTCCACATCCTTTTCCGTAGCAGGAACAAAGCAGGCGATATCGACCGATTCCTGTGGAATTTTGGTCAGGTTTTTTATCGTCCCCTGAAGTGTGCCCTGATATGCGGATGCGACGCCCTTGATTTGCACGAAATCACCGGATGAAAACCGGGTGCGTATTTCATCAGCACGATCCCAGATAACGGCTTTCAGTGAACCGGTTTTATCGCTCAATGTCAGCCTCAGATAGGATTGGCCGTCCCGTTTCTGTGCAATGGTTTTGTCGGATACCAGAAAAACATCATCGATCGGCTCCCCTGCTGCGATATTTTGAACAAACTGTTTTTTCAGGATCATTTGGATTCCTTGTGGTGACAGGTTAACATCCCGGATTGTATCAGTTCGGTCATGGCGCGGTAATCCGTCATATCGCAGGTCATGGGCGTTATGGAAATATAATTTTCTTTCAGGGCAAAGCCATCCATATCGGCTGCCATATCGTCCGATGCTCCGGAAATTTTCTGCCAGTAATAGGTGCGGTTTCGGGGGTCAACCCGTTTTTCAAATCCATCGATGATGGAAAAATATCCCTGTCGGGTGATTCGAACGCCTTTGATTTGCTGAAACCGGGAAATGGGAATATTGATATTCAAAAATGTTCCGGGCGTCGTGTCTGCCCGGATCAGTCGTTTTGCAAATTTTTCCACAAAAGCAACAATCCCGTCATACGCAGCGGTATCTGTACCATCTACAGAAACCGCGATGGCCTTCACCCGGTAAAGGGCTGCTTCGCGCGCCGCTGCAACCGTGCCGGAATAATGGGCATTGATGCCTATGTTGGCGCCGGGATTGATACCGGAAATCACGATATCCGGGCGCTCTGCCATCAGTTCCATGATACCCAGCTTGATGCAGTCTGCAGGTGTGCCATTGACGGCAAAACCGTCCTGATTCTGATTCAGTCGAACACGTTGGGCCCGAAGCGGTTCATGAAGGGTGATGCCATGGCCGACCGCGCTTCTTTCCCGGTCAGGTGCGACCACCATTACCGAATGATCTTTAACAAAGTGCGCGTGAAGGGCCTTCAATCCTTTTGAAAAAATACCGTCATCATTTGTCAGCAGTATGTTCATAATGATAATTCCGAATCTGAAAAGCGAATCCAACCGTGTTTCGCCCAAAAGGGGCATCATTAAAAGGATCAGCCGGGGTTATTGCCGATTTTAAAAACCAATTCGAATTATATCATCATTTAAATGAAATTAAACCGGAATCTGTCCGGAAATTGAAATCCATTTTTATAACAAAAACTTGACATTTTCCCGTGAGTACGCTTTATTAGCCAAAATTTCACTGAATACCCGTTTCACGATTGATTTCGGGTCATTCAATGACAGGCAGAGAGCTGCCATACAAAAAGGCCGCGATTTATTTCAAATCACTTTCAGCTTTTGGAAACAGAATCTCCATGCCGATACATTCCAATAAATTGACCAGTCACGGTACGTTGCCAAAATCTTTCCGGATAATCATTCCAGCCGTCATGATATTATGGGTCTGGTTTCTGTTTGTCGGCGCACCAGCGGGTTTGGCGTTCACGGACAGCAGGCAAAATCTGAAGGATGATCCCAACAAACCCTGGCATATTGCAGCAGATGAACTGACATATGATCATGGCGCCGAAGAATACATTGCAAAGGGCAATGTTACCATCACAAAGGAAAACAAAAAATTATCCGCCGATTTTGTCCGGTTCAACCATAAAAGCATGGATGCGCACGCCAGCGGCCATGTGTTGATGACCGCCGGCGAGGATGTCATGACCGGCAATGAACTTGACATCAACCTGGCCACTGAAACCGGAACCCTTTACGATGGAACGATTTTTCTGAAGCAGAATCATTTTTATATCAGCGGCAACAAGCTTCAAAAAACCGGGGATCAGACATACAGCGCAGAACAGGTCAGCCTGACATCCTGTGACGGCCCCAAACCGGCCTGGAAAATTACAGGCAGAAACATGAATGTCACGCTGGAAGGGTATGGCACGGTGCAACATGCCGCCGTCTATGCCAAAAGTGTGCCGATTCTGTATTCACCCTACCTGATGTTTCCGGCAAAAATCAAACGTCAGTCCGGATTGCTGACACCGGAAATGGCCTATTCGGATCGTAATGGATTTGAATACACCCAACCCTTTTACTGGGCCATCAGCGACAGCGCCGACGCCACGTTTTATCTTGATCACATTACCGAGCGGGGGGAAATGTTCGGGGCGGAGTACCGCTATGTTCTGAATGACGAATCCAAAGGGACGATGCTGTTCAATTTTATGGATGACAGGCAGGTCGATGATGGAACCGGCACTTCCAGTCAGGACTGGGGATATCCCCAGGACGCAGATTTAAGACCCAATTCAGACCGGTACTGGTTTCGAATGAAACACGATCATGCCCTGCCGAACCGGTTTTATGCCAAGCTGGATCTGGATATTGTCAGTGATCAGGATTATCTTCAGGACTTCCGTGACGGATATATGGGCTTTGAAGAAAGCGATGTCAACTTTTACAAATACTTTGGACGCGATCTGGATGATTACAATGATCCGGTCCGGGTCAACCGCCTCAATGTCAGCAAGTACTGGGCCGGCTACTCCCTGAACACCGAGGCCCGCTGGTATGATGATGTCAGATACAGACGCTGGCATGATGACGATCCAACCCTCCAGAAACTGCCCTACGCCCAGTTTTACGGCTCCAAAAAACCCGTTATGTCCACCCCCCTGTATTTTGACCTGAACTCGGAATACACCAACTACTATCGAAAAGATGGCACACGCGGACAGCGTGCGGATCTCTACCCCAGAATGTATTATCCATACCGCTTTAAAAATTATTTCACGTTTGAACCATCGGTTGGTGTTCGCCAGACCGCTTGGTACACGGACACCTTTGAGGAAAACCCGGAGGACAGCAACAGCGCCATGACCCGCAACATTTATGACGTCGAACTGGACCTGTCAACCGAATTTTTCAAGGTATTCAGCATCAACGGGCAACAGGTTGACCGGCTGAAACATGTCATCCGCCCACGATTGGTCTATACCTATGTCCCGGATTACAACCAGGACAAATATCCCTATTTTGACCGCATTGACAGAATCGATGAAGAAAATATCCTTACCTATTCTTTGACCAATACATTTACATCCAAACTGAAACCGCAAACCGCATCCAAAGACGCGGACCCGGATGAACAGACCGCCAAACCCTTTGGATATGCCTACCGGGAATTTTTACGGTTCCTCCTGGAGCAGAGTTATGATTTCAATCTGGCCGACAAGGACGACCCAGAACCCTTTACCCCGATTTATGGAGAAGTGCAGTTTGAGCCCTTCAGACATCTGATCCTGCAGGCTGATGCAGAATATTCCCATTATGACGGAAACTTTGAATCACGCAATATTGGATCCGTGATTTCAGATCTCCGGGGCGATCAGATTTTTACAGAATACCGGTATGCTCAGGATATGAGCGAATCCATTTATACCAATCTTCTGGTCAAGCTGTCTGAAAGCTTCAAGGCCTATATGGATTATGAACGCAATATTTATGACAGCCAAAGGATTCAGTCCGGTTTCGGCCTGAAATATTATTCCCAGTGCTGGTCTCTTGACCTGCGGTATATGGATGAAGTTGATGACACGCGATATGTCTTTCTGGTCAACCTGTTTGGCCTGGGTGGATTTGGCAGCGGCGCCCCCAGCCGGGAGTTTGAGGACATTTTCGGTGGCCGGGATACCATGTTGGGATCGCCATATCAGGTGATTTCCACCCAATAGCATTCAGGATACCCCAGCCGTTCCCGGTCGCTGCGGCACGCGTGCATCGCCAAATCCTGTTCTGACTGGACGCCATGTGACATGATTATCGTTAAAACGCCGCTTCGCCTGAGTTTTGTCGGTGGCGGATCGGATATAAAGGATTTTTATTCCAGACATACCGGTCAGGTCATCTGTACGGCCATTGACAAATTTGTGTATGCCATTGTCAAAGAGCGGTTTGATGATCTCATCTATATCAATTATTCCAAAAAGGAGTGCGTGGAATCGGTTGATGAGATTCGTCACGACCTGGTCCGTGAAGCCATGAAAATTACCGGGATTGACCGGGGAATCGAGATTACCACCCTGGCCGATGTGCCATCATCCGGTTCCGGGCTGGGAAGCTCCAGCTCCATCACCGTAGCACTGCTGCATGCACTGTATGCCTATCGGAATACACTGGTTACCGCAGAACAACTGGCACAGGATGCATGCCGGATTGAAATCGACATACTGGGTAAACCGATCGGCAGACAGGATCAGTATGCGGCTGCCTATGGCGGGGTCAATCAGTTCATTTTTCACCCTGACGATACGACAGAACGCAGACCGGTCTGCATGAACGGCTCTGCGAGACGGAAATTCGCTTCATCCCTGCTGCTTTATTTCACCGGCCTGACACGAAGCGCGGATGCCATTTTATCCCGGCAGAAAACCGGTTATCAAAATGATGATACATCCGGGTTCATGAAACAGATGGTCTCTCTGGTCGATCCATTCATCCGCGCCATGGAAAATGCCGATATCATGACCTGCGCAAAACTTCTGAATGAAAACTGGCGACTGAAACAGAAGCTGGTTGAAGGAATTTCCAATTTGAAAATCGATGGCATGTATGAAAAAGCCCTTGCTGCCGGCGCATGGGCCGGGAAAATTGCCGGTGCGGGCGGTGGCGGATTTCTGATGCTGATTGTTCCCCGGGAAGCACAGAACCGGGTTTTTGAAGCCATGAACGGGTATCGGGAGCTGCCCTTCATGATGGAAGAAAGTGGCAGCAAAATCATTTTTGATGACACATCCTACTCCAGCAAATAGCGCGCTACGATAACTCGAATACCTATCAGATCGACTGTTAATCCCCTTATATCATTATGAAAATTCTCATCACCGGCGGCGCAGGTTTCATCGGATCCCATACCGCGGATGCGCTGCTTCAAATTGGCCATGAAATTCGTATTCTGGACTGCCTTCAGCCCACGGTTCACCCCTATGGAAAACCCCGGTATATCGGATCGGACTTCGAGTTCATCCAGGGGGATGTCCGGGACAAGGCGACCCTGGCCCATGCGTTGGACGGCGTTGACGCCGTGTATCATTTTGCAGCATATCAGGATTATCTGACGGATTTCTCCACCTTTTTTTCAGTGAATTCGGTTTCAACCGCACTGCTTTATGAAATTCTGGTCGAAACCGGCCGGGGCCATCGAATTCGAAAAGTGATTGTGGCCAGCAGCCAGGCTGTCATGGGAGAGGGACGATATCGGTGTTCACATTGCGCCGGCTGTGGCCAATCCGATTTTTTTCCGTCCATTCGCCTGGAAAACCGCTTGTCTTGCGGGGAATGGAATCATCGGTGTCCCAACTGTGATCAGATTCTTTCCTGGCAGCCGTCGAATGAGACGGTCATGAATCCTTGCAACCCATATGCCATTTCCAAACAGTCTCAGGAAAACATTGCCATTCATATGGGCTCCCGATATGGTATTCCCTCTGTTGCCTTGCGATATTCAATTGTTCAGGGGCCGCGGCAATCGTTTTACAATGCGTATTCCGGGGCCATGCGGATTTTTTCGCTGTCGCTCCTCCTGAATCGCCCGCCTCTGATCTATGAGGATGGCTGCCAGGTACGGGATTATATCAATATTCAGGATGTGGTGGCGGCCAATCTGATTGCGCTTGAAGATGATCGGGCCAATTATCAGGTTTTCAATGTCGGCGGAAATCAGGCATGCACTGTTCATGAATTTTATGAAGCCATGCAGCAGACAGTCCAAAAGCGTCTCGACCCGGTCGTGGACGGATATTATCGATATGGCGATACCCGTCACATATTTTCCGATGTCGGCAAACTGCAATCCCTTGGCTGGCAGCCGGTTCATTCCATTCATGACAGTATCACAAGTTATTGGGATTATCTGATTCATCAGCAAAATCAATGTGATATTCTTGACTATGCCGAAACGCACATGAAACAGCTTCACGTCATACGCAAGGCCCAGGCCCTGGCATGAAAGCGTTTCTTCTGGCTGCCGGAAAGGGTACCCGGCTTAAACCTTTTACGGACCATACACCCAAATGCCTGATTCCCATCCAGGGCAAACCCCTTTTGCAGATATGGATCGGATTATTTGAAACCTGTGGCATTCAGGATGTCCTGATCAATATTCATTCCCATGCAGACCAGGTACTGACATGGATCGAGGCCTATCAGCCGCAAACACCGGTTCATATGACCCCCTTTCTTGAACCCCGGCTCCTGGGAAGCGCCGGTACACTTTGGGCCAGGCAGGATTTTGTATATGACGAGGATGCGTTTGTCATTGCCTATGCCGACAATCTGACCAATATCAATCTGGAGCGAATGATCGCATTTCATCGCCGGACCCGGTCGTCCGGAGGCATGTTTACCATGGGGCTGTTCCGGTCTCCGAATCCGGCGGCGTGTGGCATTGCGTCGCTTGACAGCAACAACCGGATTCTTTCCTTTGTTGAAAAACCGGCCCGACCGGAAAGTGATCTGGCCAATGCCGGGATATATGTCAGCTCCTTTGAGGTGTTTCACCGGTTTCCCCCGAATGCGGGGGACTTGGGTCATGATGTTCTGGACCTGGGATATCATGTCCTGCCCAATTTGACCGGAAACATGTTTGGCTACCTGATTCCTGAATATATTCGGGACATCGGATCGCCTGAGGCCTATCAGGCGGCACAGTCTGAATGGGTATAGACTTTCAGAAAATTAATTTCGCAAGGCAGCAGGGAGGGGATAGGCCTTTTCTCGGCCATCCCCGACCGATAACGCAGCGAAATTATTTTTCTGAAAGTCTATGGATGTAAATCGAAAGGAATCGTTGTGAACATTCCGGAATTTTCAAAAAATTATATACAGGAATTGACCGATCTGCTCGATTGCCTTGATATTGAACAATTTGAGAAACTGGTTCAAAAACTGTTGAACGCCTATCATGGGGATCGGCGTATTTTTGTAATGGGAAACGGCGGATCTGCTGCCACTGCTTCACATTTCGCCTGTGATATCAACAAAGGCTGCTGTCTGGATCTGGAAAAAAAATTCAGGATGATCTCTCTGAACGACAGTCTCCCCACCATTATGGCGCTGGCCAATGATCTGAGCTATGAGGCTGTTTTTGTGGAGCAGTTGAAAAACTTTTTTGTACCGGGGGACATTGTCATGGGAATTTCCGGAAGCGGTAACTCTCCCAATGTTCTCCATGCAATCGAATATGCCGGAAGCCATCAGGGATACACCATCGGTTTAACCGGTTATTCGGGTGGCAGACTGGCCGGTCTGGTTGATCTGGCAATCGTGATTCCCAGCCGGGATATGCAAAAAATTGAGGATATGCATATGATTCTGGTGCATATGACCATGCAGGCGGTGTATGGTCATTTGCACGTAACATCCGGAGCATTGCGATGCTGACAGACCTGGCGTGGTATGTGCTCCTTACACGGACCCGATATGAAAATACGGTCTGTGAGGGGCTGATCAAAAAATCGTTTGATATTTTTCTGCCAACAATTTCTGTTCCAAGCAAACGCCGGGACAGAAAAGTCACCCTGCATCCGCCGCTGTTTCCCAATTATCTGTTTGTAAAAACCAGCCTGAACCCGAACAGGCATATCGAAATGCTGAAAACGGTTGGCGCCATCCGGTTGATCGGGGGCGCAACCGGACCGATCCCGGTGGCGGATGAGGTCATCGATTCCCTGAGAATCATGGTTGTCAATGCCAGTCATATTGCTATCGGCAAACGACTGAAAAAAGGTGATCCGGTATGTGTGGTCAATGGACCTTTTTCAGGAATCCGTGGTTTTTTTTCCCGCTACCGGGGAAAAAACCGGGTTATTGTACAGATCGATGCGCTGGGACAGTTTGCGGCTGTTGAGGTGAATGAATCCGATATTGAGCGTCTGTAGCCGAATGAAAAAACCGGAAACCGGATATTCTCCGGCGCAACCATAGGCGCTTTTGCCGCTCAACAGCTATAACTACTTGACATATTTTTATTTTATAGCTATTTAATCAATTATTTTCAATCATCACAAGCAAATACCTGACACGAAGTAACGCGTTTGCACGAAAGCACTGGATGCAAGGAGGATGAATGAATAAACTGGAATTGATCTCGGCATTGAAAACCGAAGCCGATATTTCCAAGGCAGAGGCTGCCAAAATTGTTGAAATATTTTTTAACAGCATGACGGATGCCCTGGCTGATGAAGATCGCGTCGAAATACGGGGATTATGCAGCTTTTATGTGAAACAGTATAAAAGTTATATCGGCAGAAATCCCAAAACAGGTGAAAAAGTGCCGATCAAACCCAAACAGTTGCCATTTTTCAAATCCGGAAAAGAACTCAAGGAAAGGGTGAATCATTAAGCGTGTGAGCGGGTTTGCCAGTATTATTGGCCAGTTGCATGCGATTGGCGCACTCACCCGACTGATTGACAATCACCGCATTCCGAACGCTCTTCTGTTTACCGGAATCAGGGGAATAGGAAAACGGACCACGGCTGTTGCATTTGCCAGTGCATATAACTGTGTTTCTGATACCCAATCCCCGTCATCCGGGAATACCGTGCCGTCCACAGCCTGTATTGACGGCAGGGCAACACCATGCGGAAGTTGTTCGTCCTGCAAAAAAATTGAAAGCGGACAACATCCGGATGTTATTCTGATCAGGCCGGAAAAATCAGAAATTGTCATCGATCAGATTCGCCGTCTTCTGCAGATTCTGGCCATGAAACCGTATGAAGCCAGACTTCGGGTAGCCATTGTGACGCAGGCCGATCAGATGAATTCGTTTGCCGGGAATGCGCTGTTGAAGATTCTGGAAGAACCTCCGGATAAAACCCTTCTGATCCTCACGGCAGAACAGCCATCCAATCTGCTGCCGACCATTGTCTCCCGATGTCAGCAATTGCGATTTCGGCCGTTGTCCCGGTCTGAAATTGCAGATATCCTGACCCGGCAACATGGCATCCATGCCAATCAGGCGGCAACCATTGCATCCCTTTGCGGTGGCAGTGTGGGCAAAGCCCTGGAAATGAATGATCCGGGGTGGCTTGAATGGCGGGACTGGATGCTTGATACACTGTGCTGCTGGGACAGACTGACCGTCAATGTCCGACTGGGGATTGGCGAAAAACTCCTGGCCAGTCCAACGAAACTGGATCAGGCATTGGACATGCTTGCGTATTGGCGCCGGGATATGCTGATGGCCAAATTTGGCAAGACCACTTTCATTTACCCCGACAAAGTCAATCTGATCATTCAGGCGGCAACCCGATACACTGTTTCTGACCTGATCGCCTGCCTGGAAGAAATCCATCGGATGCGTCATTATCTCAGTGCCAGAGGCAATCCAAAGCTCTTGATGGACAATCTGATGTTAACACTGGCATAAATATTACCATAACATCCTTTACCGTTAGTCAGGTCATTATGACAAAAGTCGTTGGTATTCGCTTTAAGCCGGCCGGCAAAATCTATGATTTTGATGCGGGCCATTTTGTCCTTCATCTGGGAGACCGGATAATTGTGGAAACCCAGCAGGGTCTGGGTATGGGTGTTGTCGCTGTTCCACCATTCAACCGGGAAGACGATGCGAATCCGATGCCTTTGGCCAAGGTGTTTCGAATGGCCCAGGATGCCGATTTCATTCAACAGGAAAAAAACGCGCAAAACGAAAAACTGGCCCATGAATTCTGTATGCGCTGCATTCGGCAACTGGATTTGCATATGAATCTGTTTGCCGTTGAAAGCGCCTTTGACGGCGCCAAAATGACTTTTTTTTTCACGTCTGAAAACCGGGTGGATTTTCGGCAACTTGTCAAAATGCTGGTAAAACAATTGGGTGTCCGTATTGAAATGCGGCAGGTCGGCATTCGCAACCAGGCCAGAATTTGCGGTGGAATCGGCCGTTGCGGCCGGGAAATCTGCTGTTCTTCCTTTTTGAACAAATTTGGTCCGGTTTCCATCCGAATGGCCAAAGAGCAGGGCCTGTCCCTCAATCCCGCAAAAATTTCCGGTCAATGCGGCAGGCTGATGTGCTGCCTGACATATGAATACGAAACATATCTCAGTCTGCGTGAAAAATTGCCAAAAATTGGAAAGATGGTCACCACACCCAACGGCCGGGGAAAAATTGTACGGCACAATCCCATCTGCAACCGGGTATCGGTCCGGTTTGAGGACGGGGTGGAAACAGAAGTTCCGGTCAGTGAAATTGTCATGGCGCCGGCGGAGGAAAAATCATGTTGAACCCGTTTTATATCACAACCCCGATTTACTATGTAAATGCCCCGCCCCATCTGGGTCATGCCTATACATCCCTGGTTGCAGACGTGTCCGCCCGCTTTCATCGCATGTTGAACTGCGACACTTATTTTTTGACCGGAACCGATGAACATGGGGATAAAATTGTTCGCGCTGCCGCGGAAAAAAAGCAAAGCCCCCGGGAATATGCCGATGACATCAGCCGGTTGTTCAAAAATCTCTGGCCCAGACTCAATGTGGTGCATGACGGGTTCATCCGGACGACCGACCCGGCCCACATTGCCGTGGTGTCCCGGATTCTTCAGCGGATTTATGATGCCGGTGACATTTATTTCAGCGAATATGAAGGGCTTTACTGTTTTGGTTGTGAACGGTTTTATACCGAACGGGAACTGGTCGAAGGCAAGTGCCCGGACCATGAAACGGTTCCAGAAAAAATACAGGAATCCAACTATTTTTTCAGAATGGGCCGGCACCAGGATTGGCTGATTGATCATATCACCCGGAATCCGGAATTTATCCGCCCGGAGCGGTACCGGAACGAGGTTCTGGCATTTCTCCGGGAACCGCTGGAAGATCTGTGCATTTCCAGACCCAAAACCCGTCTGGACTGGGGTATCAGCCTGCCGTTCGATGACCGGTATGTCACCTATGTCTGGTTTGACGCGCTCCTGAATTATGTGTCTGCGCTGGGGTATCCCAATGGCCCGCTGTTTGAAAAATTCTGGCCGCATGCCCAGCACATCGTTGCCAAGGACATTCTGAAACCGCACGGCATTTACTGGCCCATTATGTTGAAGGCAGCCGGCATCCCGTTGTATCAGCATCTGAATGTACATGGATACTGGAATGTGGAAAAAAGCAAAATGTCCAAAAGTCTGGGAAACGTGATCGAACCCCTCGCCCTGAAGGACCGGTATGGCCTGGACGCATTCCGGTATTTTCTGATGCGGGAAATGACCTTTGGTCTGGACTCGGGTTTCAGTGAAGCGGCTCTGGTGGGGCGAATCAATGCGGATTTGGCCAATGATCTGGGCAACCTGTTTTCACGCGTGGTCGCCATGGTCCACAAATATTTCAAGGGTGTGGTTCCGGATGTGTCGCCGGAAATGGATGCCGATATGACCATGAACCTGAAGGACGCCGCGCAAAACGCCGTTGCCGAATTTGAAAATCAGATGGAAAATTTTGCATTTCATCGGGCGCTGGTCGGAATCTGGGAATTCATCAACCAGATGAACAAATATATCGATGTGACCCAACCCTGGCTTCTTGCCAAATCCAGAACAACCCAAAAGCAACTGGAAATTGTGCTGTATCACCTGCTGGATGGCCTCCGGATTGTATCCGGACTGATTTATCCCATCATGCCCGATACGGCAGCGACCATGCAGCGGCACCTCGGTTTGAATCCGTCTGAAGAAAATTATCATCTGACCAACCTGAAAAACTGGGGCATGCTGCCTTCAGGAACGGTTATACCAAAATCCGTTACACTGTTTCCGCGTATTGACATGAAAACCGAATCTGCGGAACATCCCCCGGAAACTTCCGGAGAAACCGGGATCATTCCCGTCAAACCGGAAATCACCATAGACGATGTCAAACGGGTGGATCTGAGAGTTGCGACAGTGCTTCATGCCGAAGCGGTTCCCAAGGCCAACCGTCTGCTGAAGCTGACCGTGGATATGGGTGAAAAACGAACCATTATCGCCGGCATCGCCAAAAGCTATTCACCGGAAAGTCTGATTGGAAAACAGATCATCATCGTCGCCAATCTCAAACCGGCCAAACTGATGGGAATTGAATCCCAGGGCATGCTTCTGGCTGCGGTGGATGACGGTGTTGCAGTTGTGGGAACAACGGATAAGCCGGTTAAAACCGGAACGCCTCTGAGCTGATATGTATTCCGTATTGAGAGATGTGTATTGAGAGTCCGCCTGGCCGTCCAACGGCTGCTCTGCCTGAAAGCTGTATGCGAACCTTCAGCCTTCAGCCTTTTTCATCAAATCTGCCACAGGTATCACCCGATTGCAACCCTGAAGGAGCAGGTAAACAAAATGAAGGAAAAACCCTTTGTAATTGGCGACCCACCCTATCGACCGGATTGGAAAGAATATCAGTCCCGACTCAGACGGATTGCCGATTCCAGGCGGCGTTCCCGCCGCATTTTCCGATATTTGCCGATCGGTGTACTGATTGTGGCAATTATGGGATATCTGACACTGAACAAGACTGCAGGGCCTGTTTCCGAGCGAAGCAACGCGTTGGTGCGAATATTGGATCAGGTTCAAACGGTTCGAACCGGTACTGCAGCCGTCCCACCACCGCCAACCGTTACCACCCTGAATAAAAAAGAGATCCAGCTTCTGCTTGAACAAAAGCCGATCATCAATCTGAAGACCCGACAGATACAGATTGACCGGGAAGGCCAAAATCTCAGGATGACCACCAGCCTGATCCCTTCCCTGCAACAGTTTGCTCTCTCCAAACTCAACACCGCCACATCCCGGCATATCGGCATTGTGATCATGTCGCCGTCAACCGGGCGGATACTGGCCATGGTGGGTTTTGACAGGACCAATCCCCTGGCAAATCCCTGTGTCGAAGCGATATTTCCCGCTGCCAGCATTTTCAAGATCGTCACGGCCGCCGCTGCCATTGAAAAATGTGACATGACTGCGGGATCCAGCCTCAGTTTCACCGGTGGCAAACATACACTGTACAAATCCCAACTCAAGAATGTATCGAATCGTTATACCCAGAAAATTACACTTCGGGATTCCTTTGCACAGTCTGTGAATGCGGTTTTTGGAAAACTTGGCGCCAGTTATCTGGGCAAATCCGCCATTGAAGACTCGGCGGAACGCTTTGGATTCAATCAGACGTTCGATTTTGGCATTCCACTCAGCCCCAGCGAAATTGTCGTACTGGATGAGCCGTTTCAACTGGCTGAAGTGGCCAGCGGATTCAACCGGACCACCCTGATATCCCCGCTTCATGCCGCGATGATTGCATCTGCAATTCTCAACGAGGGAAAAATGGTCGAGCCCTCCATCATCGACCAGGTAGCGGATCAGTCCGGCCGTATCCTGTATGAATATACGTCCGAAATCCTGTCTCAGCCACTGTCTGCCCGCTCCTCCCAGATCATGGAAGAACTGATGTCCGAAACCATAGATTCCGGAACCGGACGAAAGGCCTTCAGGGGATATACCAAAGACAGCGTTCTTTCAAAACTCGATCTCGGCGGCAAGACCGGCAGCATTGACAATCATTCCCACGATGTCCGGTATGACTGGTTTGTCGGATTTGGCTCGGACAAGCACGCCAACGAAACCATTGTGGCATCGGTTGTGGTTGCCCATGAAAAATTTATCGGTGTTCGGGCCGGACAATACGCCCGCATGCTGATTCGTGAATATTTCAATCAGTATTTCATCGCCAGGGAAAATAATGCCCGGGGGCAAAAAGCAAAACAGGAAAGTTGAAAGGAGGCGTCTGCCATGCCCGGATTTGAATGGTTTGGAGATGCGGAGCGAAAAGAAGTCATGGATGTTCTGGAAACCGGGGTTTTGTTTCGCTATGGATTCGATGCGATGCGAAAAGGGCGCTGGAAGGCCAGAACGTTTGAAACCGAGCTTTGTTCCCGGCTGGGTGTCGAATTCTGCCATCTGTGCGCCAGCGGAACCGCAGCACTGGCGACCGCACTGGCTGCCTGTGGTGTCGGCGCCGGGGATGAGGTCATCATACCACCATTTACATTTGTGGCAACGGTCGAGGCCGTTTTACAGGTCGGGGCCATACCGGTCTTTGCTGAAATCGACCAGACCCTGTGTCTGGACCCCCGGGATATTCCCCTTCGTATCACCAAAGCCACCCGGGCTGTCGTACCCGTGCATATGTGCGGCGCCATGGCCAGAATCGATCAGATCAAACAGGTCTGCGATCAGCATGGCCTGATTCTGATCGAGGATGCCTGTCAGTCACTGGGGGCATCCTTTCAGGGAAAGTCATTGGGAACCTTCGGGCTTGCGGGCTGTTTTTCTTTTGATCCAGTCAAAACCGTTACCTGCGGCGAGGGTGGGGCAGTCATCACCCATGATTCAACCGTTTATCAGAATGCCCACCAGTATGCCGATCACGGCCATGATCACATCGGAAATGACCGGGGTCAGGAAAACCATCCGATTCTGGGAACGAATTACCGGATCAGCGAGTTGAACGCCGCGGTGGGACTGGCCCAGTTAAGAAAACTGGACGATATGCTGACGGTTCAGCGGAACCACAAGCAGGCTCTGAAAAATTGTCTGCGCCGGTTTCAACCCGTCCAATTCCGGGATATTCCGGATGAAAGCGGAGATTCCGCCACGTTTCTGACATTTTTTATGCCATCTGAATCAGACGCCAGAAACATCACCACAGAACTCGGAAAAGCCGGTGTTGATGGCTGCGCCTACTGGTATGACAACAACTGGCATTATCTGAGAAAATGGCGGCATATCAAAAAGTTGATTTCATCGGCACGGATGCCGGTTCATCTGATTGACCCGCTGCCGGATTATGACCAAATCGACCTTCCCGGTTCGGACAGCCTGATGCGGCGCGCCATTTCCATGCAAATCAAGCTTTCCTGGTCTTCAGACGAGATGTCCCGCCGGATGGCAGCCATTGAAACGGTCATGTCGCAATTTTCAGGGTAAATGGTCATGAGGCTGAAGACTGAAGGCTGAAGGTGCCGCATATCGTATCAGGCATAGCAGCCGTCTGACTGTCATACGGCCCTTCTCACCACTCAATACCGAATGTATTTTCACGCTTAAGGAGTGCAAACATGTTTCGCAATTTCAAGGTGGTATCCCATGTCGTTTATGGCAGGGGCAGCCTGAATCAACTGGATGACATCCTTTCCGCACAACGACCGGATTCCACGGGGTTCATGGTGTTTCTTCTGGATGATGTGTTTACGGACAAACCGCTTGAAAAACGCCTGCCTGTCAAACCCCGGGATTTGCTGATCCGGGTCAATGTCACGGATGAGCCCAAGACCACCTATGTGGATCGCCTGCGGGACCAGGTCAGGGCGTTTTCCGACCGCTTGCCGTTTGGCGTTATTGGCATCGGCGGTGGCAGCGTCATGGATTTGGCCAAAGCCGTTTCCCTGATGCTGACCAATCCCGGATCGTCCGCCGAATATCAGGGGTGGGATCTGATCAAAAATCCCGCCGTATATCATGTCGGGATTCCCACGCTTTCCGGAACAGGGGCTGAAGTATCCCGAACCACGGTATTGACCGGTCCCGAAAAAAAACTGGGCATCAATTCGGATTACACGGTATTTGACCAGGTTGTTCTGGATCCGGATCTGATCGATGATGCTCCCAATCCACAACGATTTTACACGGGAATGGACTGCTATATTCACTGCATCGAGTCTTTGACCGGAACCTATCTGAACATGTTCAGTCAGGCATATGGCGAAAAATCCCTGGAGCTCTGCCGGGATGTGTTTTTAAAAAACCCGGAAGACAGCAATGACCGGTTGATGATGGCATCCTATTTCGGAGGGATGAGCATTGCCTATTCACAGGTGGGAATTGCACATGCCCTCTCTTACGGGCTGGCGTTTGTGCTGGGTGTGCATCATGGAATCGGTAACGCCATTGTCTTTGATTATCTCGAAGAGTTTTATCCCGAAGGGGTCCGGGAATTCCGGCTGATGATGGACCGTCAGAATATTGAACTCCCCCGGAATTTGACCACCGGTCTGGAACCGGCCAAAATTGAAAAAATGATCGATGTGGCCCTGATCCTGGAACCGCTGTGGGAAAATGCACTGGGTAAAAACTGGAAAACCATCATGACACGGGATCGGATCCGGAAACTGTATTTGCAGATGTAAGCCACTTGGGGATGAGGCTTGAAAAATTTTGAAACCATCACATCAGCGCAAAGGAAACCGGACATGATATTTGTAAAAAGGCGTTTCATGATGACAGTCAGAAGACTGATTTTTCAAATCTCACGCCTCAAATTCCGATTTGGAAGGTTTTTTTCTCAAATCCGGAATCTCAAATCCCGAATCTGTTTCGGTCGTCACCTTTCCCGTGTTCCGGATGGATCATGGGTCATTTTTCCGGTACAGTCCCTCACATTCTCCTGCGGTATTTCCGGCATCATCTGTTTCAAATCGCCACAAATTACACCGTTTCCCATTCAGACATCTGATCTGAATGGGGCGCTTTTACAAATCGAAACAAATGGATACAGATGCTGTACAGAAAAGGGGATTGATCTTCACTCCGGATTTCTGGGTGGCGAAGACGCGCTGGGCATGCTGAAAAATCAGGTTGATGAACTGAAGGCAACCGTCCGGCTCCAGGAAATTTTCAGCAATCCCAAACTGCAGAACGATCTGAGCCAAGTATCGGACCGCCTGAATGCCGTGATCCAGACAGAAACCCGGATGTTCAACAACCATATGGGGGAATTGGATTTTGGTGCAGTGGATATCCTGTCATCCCGTATCGAACTGGTCCGGGATATTGCCTGGCGGCTTCAATATGAAATATTGGCCCATATCGACACCATTCGAAATCTGATGGGCGCCTATCCCTGTGATCTGACCTGTTTTCAGACCTATCGGAATATGGATTCGGTATTGAGCAGCATTGACCGCCTGGAAGTCCGGGGACGGGATTCCGCCGGCATGTCCATCCTGTTCCGGATTGATCAAAATCATTTTGATGACTTCAGCCAGTCGCTTGCCCATCAGGGGCTCAGCGCCGAATTTTCCCAGCGGACCAATCCAGCCGTTTTATCCAATCGAAGCATTAGCCTGAGACCGCCATCCGGGCACACATCATCCTGTGCGACACTGGCATTCACCTACAAAATTGCAGCGGAAATTGGCGCCCTGGGTGACAATGTGGCCTATCTCCGGCAGCAGATTCGGGAGGATGCCATTATCAAAGCCCTGATCCACACTCCGCATGAAAGCACCATTACCGCACATACCCGCTGGGCATCTGTTGGCGCCATAACCCTTCCCAACTGCCACCCGGTGGATAATGCCAGCCTGAACGGGTCGCTTGAAAAAACCGGCATCATTCATGCCTGCCTGAATGGGGATATCGACAACTATCGCGACCTGATCGCATCACTGACTGCCGAAGGGATTCATATTCCCCCTGAAATCACAACAGACACCAAAATCATTCCGCTTTTGATTCAGACGTATGTTCAGCAGGGGTTGCCTGTCGAAGAGGCATTTCGTCAGGCTGTCAACCGGTTTCACGGGTCTCATGCCATCATCATGCATACGGACCTGTCACCGGGAAAACTGTTTCTGGCTCAAAAAGGCAGCGGGCAGGCGCTATTTATCGGTATGGGGGAGAGTCACTACATGCCGGCCTCCGAACTCTATGGATTTATAGAAGAAACGCCATACTATATCAAAATGGAGGGAGAAAAGACCCTGGAGACGAAAACCGGATCGACCCAGGGCCAGATTTTTGTTCTGAATCAGAATGCTGGTGGTGGCATTGCGGGGATTCAGGCCTCGTATTATGACGGAACCCCAATCACCCTGGATGGGTCCCGTATTCAAAAAACCGAAATCACCTCCCGGGATATCGATCGGCAACATTACCCCCATTATTTTCTGAAAGAAATTTCCGAGGCGCCGACCTCTGTTGAAAAAACCCTTGTCAATCGATGGCGACTGAACGAAGCGGATCAGTTACCCTGTATCGACCTGAATGAGCGGGTGATCCCTCCGGAGTTGAAATCCGCCCTGATCCAGCAAACCATCCGCCGTATCTGGTTTATCGGCCAGGGAACAGCGGGTGTTGCGGCACAGGTATGCGCAGATATTCTGACCTGTTATCTGGGAGATTCCCTTCAGATTGCCGCCATGAAATCATCGGAGCTGAGCGGCTTTAAAATGTCCGAACATACCGGTGACATGTCTGATACTCTGGTCATTGCCATCAGCCAGTCCGGAACCACGGCAGACACCAACCGGACAGTCGATATGGTGCGGGAAAGAGGGGCCTTTGCCCTGGCGATTGTCAATCGCCGGGATTCGGATCTGACATTCAAGGTCAATGGCGTGATGTACACCAGCAGCGGCCGGGATATTGAAATGTCCGTTGCCTCCACCAAGGCTTTCTATGGCCAGATTGTGGCAGGCGCCGTGCTGGGATTGTATCTTTCAGATGTTCTGAAGACAAAATCGAAGCAATCGATTGCCGGAGAGATTGACCATCTGCTGAAACTCCCGGGTCAGATGCGCCAGATACTGGCCATGTCGGATTCGATTCGGGAATCCGCTGACCGGCTGGCCCTGAGCCGGATTTACTGGGCTGTTGTCGGAAGCGGCAACAACAAGGCATCTGCGGATGAAATCCGTATCAAGCTCAGTGAACTTTGCTACAAAACCATATCCTCCGACTATGTCGAGGATAAAAAACACATCGATCTGTCATCCGAGCCACTGATTCTGGTCTGCGCCGCCGGCAGCAGACAGACCGTCATCGGGGACATCATCAAGGATACAGCCATATTCAAGGCTCATAAATCCGCCGTGGTTGTCATCGCAAATCAGGGAGAAAACCGGTTTGAGGCCTATGCCGACGACGTTTTTCATGTTCCGGTCGCCCCGCCCCATCTCTCCCCGATACTCAACACGCTGGTGGGGCATGTCTGGGGATATCATGCGGCGCTTGCCATTCATGGGTGCTCCCGTTTTCTGTATGATTTCCGGGAAACCCTGATAAACACCGTTGAATCCGCGGCACAAGATGGCATGGATGTCTATGAAATTGTTCTGGAAAAATCATTCCGGGAAAAAATTGCCACTTTTTATTATCAACTGCGCCAGAAACGGACGGAAAAACGGTTCTGCGCCGAAATCGGCGGAGAGGGCGCACGGGATTTGCCGCTTCTGTTGAAATATCTTGCAGGACGTCTGCCTGTCGCCGATTTTGAAATGGATTTTGGCAGAAAAGGAACCGCCCGGAACATGCTCGACACCCTGATGGAAAGCCTGGGCCTGGCCATCAATCTGATGGCAAGACCCATCGATGCCATCAAACATCAGGCCAAAACCGTCACGGTCGGCACCAGCAGACTTTTGGAAAAACTGGAAGGGGTGCTGTTTGATACCCTGGAAACATATGGATTCAATCAAACCCATCTGACCCATGTCAATATACAGGTTTTAAAAAATCTTCAGGGTGTCATTCATCATGTAGAAGGGGCCATTCTGTATCGAATTCATGGCCTGAATGTTCTGGGCGAGCCAACCGATGCCACAACGATCCATGTCATTCAAAAAACAGGAACTCTCTCTCCGCTGACGTCCCGTGTGGAAACCGACCCCAGACTGAAAGGAACAAAGCGGATCATTGCGCGTGAAGGCAATGTATTTATCGGAAGAGGACGAAAGGATGGCAGAAGCATTGTGATCATTCCTGTGTTGTCCGGTTCTCCCCCGAATGTCATGAATCA
>JBFXFK010000018.1:30586-45577 GCA_050179135.1 Desulfatirhabdiaceae bacterium
GGCCCGTGTTTCTCACCAGGGACCTGGCCCAGGCATGGGCCGGTGACAGCCGGGATCGAAGACTGACAATGGCCTCCGACGGCAATCCGATTGACAGACGCCAGTCCAGTTCCTTGTTGACCTCAAACCAGGCCAGACCGGTGACTCCCCATGTATCGACCGTATCCAGTGCGTCCGTTATCCACCGGGCCTTGTCTCCTCCCTGAACGGTCGAGGCGGTCTCGAATACGATGACCGGTTTTGTGGATGAAATGGCCTTCAGTTCGGCGTGCATCGCCCCAAAAATGGATTCAAACGACCGCCAGTCGCTTTTCCAGCCATTTTTCTCCGTCGTCTGCGTTGTGCCCCAGTTGTATCCATCCATCCCCAGAATATCCACAAATCCATTCCCCGGGTAATAGGCCGTTGCGGTATTCCAGGCTGCATCCGGGGTCATGGTGCGGTTGGGTATGGATTCGGCATTCGGGCAAAACGCCCACAGGACATTTCCCGCCCCTTCCTTCCGAAACAGATTGACCAGATACCGGAACATATCCTGATAGAACCGCGGGCTTTCCGGACCGTACGCTGTTTCCGATGTGCCCCAGTGATAGCGCCGGGTGTTCATTTCATGGGCAAACCGGATAATCAGGGGCCGGCCCCATGTTTTGGCCGACCGGGCAAATGCTGTCAGATACCGGTCATACTGCCCGGATGTGATGGCATCATGATCAATGGTCTTTTCCTGGCCGTTCTCGATAAACATGGGCTCCCATGTCAAACATGGAACCGCGCCAAATGACCAGATGTTGTTCAGTGTTTCTTCCGGAAAGTGCCCTGTATCCGGTGTCTTTGGCCACTGCATGAAAAAAACCACCAGTCCTGGCGGAATACCGGTCTGAGCGGTTACGGCCTGCAGCCGGGTTTCATCGATGGGATAACCGTCCAGGGCCAGCCCCCATAAAACCGGCTGAAATGCCGGGCATGTACCGGGAACCAGGACGAGCATGCAGAACACAAGAAACCATTGTTTCATGGCGGTTCCTCGGAATGGTTGAAATACAGGGTGGCCGTCAGAATACAAAAATGATAGATACACCAGAACATGTTGACCAGAATGGCAAAGGCAGGAGCCGGTTCGTAAGCCAGCCGGTGTGCCCCCCAGACCACGGCGCTGAAACACAGCACCGCAGTTCCCAACTGGGGCCACAGCCCGGTCAGGGGCAATGCCCGGCTTTGGCCTTTGGGCGTAATGCCAAAAGTTCCCCGAACCCCCAGAATGCCCAGAAGCGACGCTTTCATGAACACCGGAAAACAGACCGCGTTCAGCAGCACACCCTGAAACAACTCGGTCAACCGGTAGCGTCTCTGATGCAGCGTGCTGATAAACAATGTCATGGACAGCGTCATGTAGGGAACAAAGAACAGAAAATAGACCTCGGGTCTGGAAAAATAACTGGGCACATCCCAGAACAGATATAAAATCGGAAAATAAACCATGATCATGAAGACCCAGCCGACAAAATAATGGCTACCGGATAAAAAATATTCCCACCATTTGGCCGCCGGCAGCGCTGACGGGTTGTGGAAAAAACGTTTGATGATGGTCCGGAACAGGCCGACTGTCCCCAGCGCCCATCGAAACTGCTGCCTGAAATACCCGCCCAGATCTTCCGGTCCCATGCCAAAGGCGCACACCTTGTTCAGATACCGCGACGACCATCCGGAGGTATGGAATTTGAGGGAGGTGGCAAAATCCTCGGTAACAGACGATTCATCAAATCCACCCACGGAATTCAGGGCTTCCCGACGAAATATTACATTGGTGCCGCAGCAGAACATGGCATCCTGAAGGCTTTTTCCCTCACAGATGTATTCATAAAAAATCGCCTGCTGGAGACCGGCGGCCCGGGCCACCCGGTTGGCCTCGAAATTGGAATAATACTGGGGGGTCTGTATGAATGCCAGCTCGGGCCGGTTTTCCATGATGGCGGCCAGCGGCTCAATAAAATCCGGAAACGGATTCATGTCCGCATCAAAGACAATGATGTATTTTTCGGGTTCATTCCGGGGCGGGCCAAAGGGATGAAACTGGAAACCCTCTTTGGGGTGTCCATTGAGAAAGTCCAGAAAATCATTGATCATGCCGGCTTTTGCCCCGTGCCAGTTTCTGCGAAAGAGATGAACTCCTATTTCCTGGCACAACCGGTCTATCCGGTTCCGGTATTCGGCTTGGTTTTCCGGGGTGTCCCAATCGAGATCATATCGGGTATCATCCAGAAAATAGAGATGCTTGTTGGGGTAGGTCAGGTTGTAAAAGCAGATCAGGGTATTTTCGATAACCGGAAGCGGTTCTTTGTAGGACGATACGATGATGGCAACCGGTGGAAAGGCTTCGGAAAGGGGGAGCGGCTGATGAATCGGGACGTCCGGGGAATGGCGCGCCACATGAAGCATGTTGAGAAAGTAGCCAAAGCCGTGAATCAGAATGAAGGTTTCCGCACCCAGAAGAAATGCCGCCAGAATTTTTTCATACCAGGCGTATGGCGCCGCGAAAAACAGCGCGGTTCGTGCCATGAGATACAAAAAAATGACCATCATGGTAACAACAGCAGACAGGCCGATCAGGGCTGTTTTGGAAATTTTGGGAGATGTTGCACGCATGTTTTGTCTTTTAATCTGCAAAAAGGACATGAAAGACGCCAAGGACAGCAATGACAGCGGAGAGCTGACAGCCAGGTCGGCTGCTATCTCTTCTCAAAACTGATATTGCAAAACACCCCAGAGCCCGGTTGCATCCCATTCGCGGGAGTCCTGAATCAATCCTTTCAGAATCAGGCTCCAGTGATCGGTCACCGGGTAGTTCCATTCGCCTTCCAGTCGAATCAGGGCATTGTCTTCGGAGTCGGTTCCAAAAGACAGCTTCAGGTCATAATCATGCAGGGGCGCACCACAGAACAGCTCTCTGGACAGGTCGTGATGCCATTCCAGCGTGATGACGCTTTCCCAGATATCCTGTGGCGTCCAGTAGGGGTGAACAATATCGGTCAACACGCCGTTGAGATACCGATATTGATTTTCGTTTTCGGTATTGCGCCAGGTTTCCGTAAGCAGAATTTTAAAAATCCGGGGATGGTCGGTCAGGCTGTATCCGGCAAAACCGGAAACCATCCGGCCCGTATTGTCATCCGAATAATCCAGCCATTCGCCGGTCGCACCGATCTCGAGTTTTCGGGTCGGACGGGCCCGCGCATCCACCCGGAAACGGTCAGCCTGAGTCTTCTGATTCAGGCTGAATTCATTATAGATTTCGTCGGTTCGCGCCCAACCCAAATCCATTCGCACCCAATCCCGCAGATTCAGCCGGACCCGCGCCAGTCCGAAATCGGTATTGCCCAGTCTGCCGTCATCATACACTTTCCGGGTCCAGGCAGCTTCACCGGACAGAACCGGTGACAGGATACCAGCGGCGCCGACCATAAACCCGTCGGCATCCCGGGTCAGGGCATCGCTTTGCGGATCTTCTGTCCAATGCACGGCTCCGGCCCGGACATGATACCGACCCCTGACCGGCATATCCGCAGCCAGATCGATCTGGCGCCGTTTCATACGGGACAGCTCGCCCCGGCCTTCCTCGGTCCAGTCCGCGACATTCAGCCGGATCAGAGGGTGAGACCGTATTTTCTGACGTTCCAGAGCCCGTGCGGCCATGACATGGGTGGCATCGATTGTCAGCAACTGCTGATAAGGATCCGCCTCGGCATCGCACAACCCCAGGGCGCATTTGACCTGGGCATCGTCAAACAGGGCTTCGGCATTTCCCGGTTCAAATTCCAGCAGTTCCTGATACATTTTCAGGGCCGGGACAAACCGTTTGTTCCATGCCGCCAGTTTGGCCCGGCTTTCCAGATAGGCCCACTTCTGAATGCGGTAGGCCGGAAGCAGTTCGATACGAACCGTATGAATGGTCTCCGGAAACGCTTCCGGATCCGCATCGATCTGTTGAATCAGCCATTCATAACCGGTAAAGAGGGATCCCTTTTCCGCCTCCTGGTCAAGCCGTTGCCAAATGGTGTTTACGACCGGATTGCCGGCTGCAGCCGGTTTCAGCAAATCGGCCGCCCGCTGATCCACAGGTGGTATCTGAAGGCTGCCATAGCGCTTTTGGGCCTCATCCATCTGTTTTCCCCATACCGCCACCCGCGCGCTTTCCCGAATCGGGGTCACATCATCCGGATTCAGGCGATGAATCTCGTCATATGCCTGAATGGCGTCATCGTACTCCCGGTTCCAGGACAGGGTCCGGGCGCGGGATATGGCAATTTTGGAGTTGCCGGGAAATGCGGCCATCAGGTCATTGAATACCTGAATGGCGTCATCATGCCGGTTGCTGAAAGCCAGATTTTCCGCAAGGCCCAGCCAGGCCGGAAAACATTCGGTGTCCATTTCCAGAATGTGCCGATACAATCGTACCGAAATTTCGGAATGACCGTTTTCCGTATATATCCGGGCCCATTCCACTTTTCGCATGGGCGTCAGAGATGGGGATTCCATGATTTTTTGAATGAACCCATCATCGGTTACCGTTTCTCCGGCCATTTCAAACTGAATCGCGATATTTTCAGGATCGATTGACAGGGCTTTGTCAAGAGCCTGTTGTGACAGGCCGGTTTCATTCAGCCGGCGGTAAGATCGACCCAAACCGGTCCATCCGGCTGCTTCAAACCCGGGAATCCGGGTGAGCATGTCAAAACACCGGAGCGCCTCATGATCCTTTTTTTGCCGGAACAGGATGTCGGCTTTCAGAGACATTGCCGATGGATATTCAGGGCTATCGGATGATTCCAGCAGGGGTTCGATCCGGTCCAGCGCCCGGTCAAAATCCTTTTTTTCAACGTGTAACCGGGCCAGGGCCAGGCGAATGTCGTTGGAGAATGGATTTTGCCGTCGCAGTTTTTCGTATTCGCCTTCTGCAGCCTCAACCTGCTGGGCGCTGACCAGAACTTCGGCCAGCTTCATCCGGATTTTTCGGTTTTCCGGATGCATTTTGAGATAATTCCGGTAAATGGCCTCGATCTGATAAAAATCTCCCCACAGATTCATGATTCCTGCATATTCCAGCAGCAGTTCCCGATTATCCGGGTTTCGGGCCAACGCATCCTGAAACCGGGACTGGCTGGCTTTGGCATGCCCCATATCCGCCTCCAGTCTGGCCAGGTTCACGGCAACCCGTTCTGTCAGGTGACCATTGGTCTCCAATGATTTGAGCAGCGCAATGGCAACCGGCATATCGCCTTTTTGCTCCCATGCCGCTGCCAGAATTATGGTTACATCGGGGTCGTCCGGATACCGGTTTTGTAATGGGGTGAGCATCCCGATTGCGCCATCCGGATCTTTCAGGCGAAGCAGAATATCCGCCATTTCCACCTGAACAGGCATTGATTCCGGAATTGACGCCAGCACCCGTCGGTATTCTGTCAATGCGTCTATCAGACGGTCGGACCGGTAGGATAACAGACGGGCAAGCGTCAGTCGGGCATCCGTGTCGGATATGTCATCCTGAAACGAAAACCGGGTTTCCTGCGACTCTCCGCAAAGCGGGGTTGCAACACAGATCAAAAGGATGAACAGCCCTGAAAACCGGAATATCGATCGGTTCATGCGGCAGGCTCCCACATCAGGGGTTCAGGGTTTTTCGCAATTCGATGATGGCATCCTCATGCTGATCGTTCCAGATCAGAACATAAGCGTATTTTCGCCGAACCTGAATATCATTTGGAACCTGGGCCAGAACCTGACGGAATTGGGCCAGTGATTCCTTATACCGGCCGGTCCAGCTCAATATCTCGGCCAGTCGGGTTCTGACCCGGTAATCGGCCGGCGCTGATTTCAAATGCTTTTGGTAGATTTCTTCGGCCCGGTCATACTGTTTTATTGCCGCATAGATATCGGCCATGTCCAGTCTGGCCCGCTCATCCAGTTTTTCGGCATGTGCTTCATAGATTGTAATGGCCTTTTTCGGCTCACCCATCCAGTTCAGAATTTGCGCCATTTCGATCCGGGCCTCCAGCAGATCCGGTTTTTCTGAAAGCAATTTTTCATATTCAACAAGGGATTCCGGGTATTTTTTGACATAGCCCAGAATTTTTGCAAGCTCCCATCGGGCTTTCCAGTCCGGAATATCCTGATTTTCCGTAAAAACAGGCGCCTGGATATAATCCGGATCGATCGGGCTGGATCGGGATACCGGCGATTCCGGGGGCTGGGCACTGATAATGGACGGATTGGGCCAGAGAATGGTCAGCATTATCCCGACCAGACAGATGATATGTGTCATGGTTTGTCTCCCAAGGCGTTACGGTATTCCAGAATGGCTTTTTCAGGCTGGTTATTCCAGAAATACACTCTGGCCAGATAAATTCTGGCGATACGGTTCTCCGGGTTGCCATCGATAAATTCCTGATACCGGGAAATGGCCTCCGGATAGTGTTTGGACCATGCCAGAACCTCGGCCAACTCCAGTTGCACAGAGGTTTGCGACGGCACGGAATTCAGAAAAAAACGATAATGGGCAATGGCCGAGTCATAATCCTTAAGATATTTATGCAGGCGGGCGGTACGCAACATGACAGACGGATCATCCGGCCGTTTTTTTCTTAAATGATCAAGCGCATCCAGTGCTTTCCGGAAGGCCTGATCCTGCTCATAAAGACCGGAAAGCCGCCACCACGCCATTTCATGATCCGGAGACTGTTGAACCAGTGTTTCATAGGCCAGACGGGCGCGGCCAAAATCACGGCTGGCCATATGCGCATCCGCCAGATACAAAACAGCCTGTGGATATTCAAGGCCCTGCCGGATGGCATTGGACAGGTAGGGAATGGCTTCGGAAGGGTTTCGGGACAAAAATAGCGTTTCGCCTTTTCGAAATAAAATCCACTTTTGCTGAATCAGACGGTATGACCCGCATGTCACGACAAGCGTCAGAATGATAATGGCGCCAAAAATCAGATATTGACGGGTGCTGATCTTCAAATCAGATAACCATCAGGCCTGATTGATACGCTGAATGGCGTCATCCACATCGCTGCATATGGGAATGATGCGGTCAACCCGGGTGATTTTAAACAGGCTTCTGACCGAATCATGTATGTGGCACAGGACAAGACGGCCTTCTTTTCCCAAAGTCTTCAACAGGGACATCAGAATACCGAGGCCGCTGCTGTCCATGAATTCGACTTCGGACAAATCCAACACGATCAAATGGTACCCTTTTGTCGTCCAGTCAATGATCTTGCCTTTGAAGAGAATGGATACAGATGCATCGATTGTTGAGGTCATGGGGCGCAGCACCAGAACATTGCCGACAATACGATCTTCCATCTGCATGATTTCGGATTCCTTTGAATAACGGGTTGATGATAAAAAATATTAGCACAGGTGAGAATTGAAATCAATTTAACGTGAAAATACATTTAGGTCAGGGTGTCACAGACCAGCTTCCTGACGGTTAAGCCGTTGCTGATTTGCCTGAATGCAGAAATGCGGCCCTTTCAGCCTTCATCCTTCAGTCTTTAAATTCCCCGATTTCTTCTTGACAATCCATAAATATAGTTGAAATATAGCTACGATATAGCTTGTTTTTCAGTCTCCCATGTCCCTTATCCAAAAACAACACCTTCGAAAAGGAAAACAAATGAATATTGCCAAAAATCTGGAACGGGCACGGATTTTTTTTCCGGAAAAACCGGCGCTGATCTTTGAGGGAAAAACATGGTCTTATATACAGCTTGACACGGATGTCAACCGCATGGCCAACGGACTTCTGGAGCTGGGCGTCCACAAGGGGGATCGGGTGGCCCTGTTTTTGCCCAATATTCCGGAATTTGTGATTGGCTATTTTGCCATTCAGAAAATTGGCGCCATTGCGGTTTCGGTCAATGCCATGCTGAAATCGGAAGAAGTGAAGTATATCATCAACGATGCAGAGGCGCGTGTCATCCTGACGACGGCCCTGCTTCGACAGGAGATTCCGGCGGATGCGCTGCCATCGGTCGAGCATATCATTGTTTCCGAGGGTGACGCCGGCAACGATCTGTCTTTTGATCATCTGTTATCCCGGTGCAGTGGACAATGCCGATGTCTGGATCTGGATATTCATGACCCTGCTGCGATCCTTTACACATCCGGAACAACGGGTTTTCCAAAAGGCGCGGTCCTGACGCAGTACAATATCGTTTCCAATTCCCGATCCGCATCCAATCATTCCGGAGTCAGACCCGAAGACTGTCTCCAGCTCTTTTTGCCGTTGTTTCATTGTTTTGGACAAAACTACATTTTAAACGGCGGTATCTGCAAATGCGCCACCATTGCATTGCATCGCCGGTTTGAACCCGAGCCGGTTCTGAACGCCATCCAGAAGGAACGGATCAGCATGTTCTTTGCGGTTCCGACCGTTTTTATCTACCTGCTCAATATGGACACATCCCGGTATGATCTGACCAGCATGCGATACTGTTTTACAGCCGCGGCAAATATGCCCCGTGAAACCGCGCTGGCATGGAAGGACAAGTTCAACCTGGTGGTCAATGAGGGATACGGGTTGACCGAATGCTCTCCGTTTGCCAGCTATAATCACGATTTTAAACATAAATTTGGAAGCATTGGAACACCCATTGAAAATGTCGACATGAAAATTGCCGATGATAATGGAAACACGCTGCCTCCTGGCGAAATGGGAGAAATTGTTATTCGGGGGCCCAATGTCATGCAGGGATACTGGAGAAAACCCGAAGCAACCGCAGCCGCCATTCAAAACGGCTGGCTGCGATCCGGCGACATCGGAATCATGGATGAAGAGGGATATTTTTTCATCACGGACCGCGTCAAGGATATGATCAATGTAGCGGGTTTCAATGTGTATCCAAATGAAGTGGAGCAGGTCATCTACAGGCATCCGGCAATTCAGGAAGCGGCTGTTTATGGCGTATCCGATCCGGTTAAGGGAGAGGCGGTGCATGCCGCCGTTGTGTTAAAGGAAAATATGGTATCGACGCCGGAGGAAATCATCAAATTCTGCCGTGACAACATGGCGGTGTATCGGATACCCAAAAAAGTGGATTTTGTGAAAGAATTGCCCAAGAGTCCGACGGGAAAGATTCTGAAGCGGGTGTTGCGGGGAGACTCATGATGATGCGGGCGCTGCAATCACCGGGCAGCCTTATGGCGATGAGGACCCCATTCCTGACGGCTGAAAACTGAAAATGTCTTGAAACCCCCTTCATTTTCAGTTATCTCCTGTACCGGTTGAAAACAGGCACGGGTCAATCCGTTAACACACACCGTAACAGGGCATATCATGCAAAACAATAACAACCAGTCTGCGCATCCGCTTTTGATTCTGGTCTCCGGAATGGCAGGCGCCATCGGCTCCACCCTTGGCGCAGCGGTCGCATCCCTTCACGATCAACCGGAACGGGTTCAACCGGCATTGACAACCGGCAGTTGGTTCCCATTTCTCCCGCTGCCGTCAACGCATATTGCCGGATGGGATATTGAACCCCGGTCCATTGCCGAAGCCCTGGCGCATCACGGCGTGCTCTCACCCAACATATGGGTGCCTTTCAGGGCCTGCCTGAACGACATTCCGGTTCTTCAGGCCCCGGGTCGGAATCTGTCTCTGACCGGGCAGACAGACAGCATTCGCCAGGATATGGACCGCCTTCGAAACCATTTTCCCGATGCCGTTCCGGTCCTGGTCAACCTGCTTCCGGCAGGGCCAATCTGCCATCTGGATGAATATGACAGTCTGGATTCCCTGAAAGCGCATACCGATGCCGCACGGTTTCCGGATATGGCCTATGTTCTGGCCGCACTCGAAGCCGGAATACCGGTTGTCAATTTTACGCCCAATGTGGTTGAAGTACCGGCAGTGGTTTCAGTTGCAAAAACAAACCACATTCCTATCTGCGGCCGTGACGGCAAGACCGGTCAGACCTATTTCAAGGTGGTGCTGGCCTCGGCATTCAAGGCCCGGAATCTGACCGTTGACGGGTGGTACAGCCTGAACATACTGGGCAATGCCGATGGCGCCAATCTGATGGACCCGGATCGAAGCGCCGGAAAGCTTGCCAACAAAACCCAACTGCTGGATGACATTCTGGAATACCCGGTCGGCGCGGCTTATGATTCGCCATGCCACAAGGTCCATATCGATTATTATCCACCCCGGGGCGATGCCAAGGAAGCCTGGGATGTGATCGATTTCAAAGGTCTTTTTGGATTGCCCATGAGCCTTCGGCTCAACCTTCAGGGACGGGACTCCATTCTGGCTGCGCCAATGGTTCTGGATCTGGCCCGGTGGATGGCGGCATTACAGTTGGCCGGCAAGGGCGGGCTCATTCCGGAGATGGGCTTTTATTTCAAAAAGCCGCTGGGAGAATCCCCTGCCCTGACATTTCAGGACCAGATTCGGCGTCTTGAAGAGCTGGCGGTAAAATTGGGGAAAGGCTGAAGACTGAAGGCTGAAGGGGCTGCATTTTGGCTGGGCGGCCTGGCGGTTTTTCGATACTCACGACTCATTACGGTAACAGGATGACCCCATGATATTCGGATACAGCACCAATGCATATGTCAGATTTTCCCTTGAAGACTCATTGAAAAGAATTGCGGCTCTGGGCTTTAACGGGGTGGAAATCATGTGTGACCGCCCCCATCTGTATCCCCCGGATTACTCAAAACCGGATGTCAGCGGACTGGTCCGGTGTCTGAAAGAGACCGGGCTTGCAGTGACCAATCTGAACAGCTTTACCCTGTTTGCCGTTGGAGACACCTATCTGCCATCCTGGATCGAACCGGAAAAGGCCCGTCGGGACATCCGGATCCGGCATACGCTGGACTGCCTGAATCTGGCCAAAGATCTGGGGTGCGAAAATATTTCGATACCCCCCGGAGGGCCCCTGGAAAACATGGATCGAAAGGCGGCGTTCCGTCTGTTTTACGACGGTCTGGATCAGGTGATTCCAACCGCCGAGTCCCTGAACATCCGCCTCCTGATAGAACCCGAGCCGAATCTGCTCCTGGAAAAAACATCAGAGTTTCAGGAATTCATCAAACCGGTTCAGTCTTCCCAGGTCGGTCTGAATTTTGATATCGGCCATTTTTTCTGCGCCGGTGAAAATCCGGCGGATGCGTTTGAAACCCTGTTTCCGTGGGTCGGGCATGTCCATATCGAAGATATTGCCGCAACCCGGGTCCATAACCATCTCATCGCCGGTCTGGGGGCTATCGATTTTGTGGCCGTTTTTCACCGGATGGCGACATTGAAATATGCGGGAGATATCAGTCTGGAGCTGTATCCCTATGTGGATATGCCGGATGAGGCGGGTAAAAAAAGCCGGCGTCACCTGCTGCCCATGATGCAGGATGCGGGACTGCCGGTTTAAAAATCATGCTGGAGATTGATCTGCCAACCGGTTGTATCCCCTGATGGGGATATGCCGATCTGATATCCGCTTTTCAGCCGGTTGATGGCGCCTTGTTTCTGCCGGGCGTTATACTTGTGTGCCGCATTGATCCCCCCGTAAATATTGCCCATATAAAAACCGCTTTCCACCACCGAAATGACGCAACCAAGCGCCGGGTTGTCATTGGAAAAGGATGCGACTGCGGCCCATATCAGGGCGCCGTTTAACAGAAATGCCGTCAAACCGTCCTGATATCGGCCACAATAGGCATAACCCGCTCCCGGAATAACGGACAACATGCCGGCCAGCGCCGGATTTTTTTCCGGCAATAAAGCGGCTTCAGCCAGATCCGCTGACAGGTCGTGAACCGGCAGCCAGGATGCCCCGGGGCCGATGTGTTCAATCCGGTCCGTCGCCGCTTTGAAGTGGCCGGTTTCGATATCGATCCACGCCATTCGATACCATACCGCATCCTGAATCTCGGGATTCTGGTGATGATTCAACAGATCCATCAGGATCTGCCTGGCAGACCCGGGATCATTTTGCTTCATATAACAGTCGCTGATCAGAAAATGGCTTCGAATTGCCCGGGGTGAGTCTTTTGGAGATTGCCGAATCACGGCATCGAATCCCTCGATCGCCTCTTCAAACTGGTTGTTGAGGCGATAGGCCATCGCGATCTGAAACAGAGCCGTGTCGATCCGGTCATCGTCCGGGAAAAAATGGATGAACCGGTTGTATTCGGTTATGGCGCGGGGATAATCCCCGGTTTTGAAAATTTTTTCGGCAAACTGAAACTGGGCATCCGCATCGATGATCAGGCTTTCCGCAAAGCTCCGGGATGTGGCGGCTATGAAAAGCGACAGGCAAACGATGGTCACAATCCGTTTCATTCTGTCCTCTCCTTCCTGATCTCCGGGGACCGATCCGTCTCCAGCCAGAAATCATTCATCCAGACCGGGTCCAGGGTCCTTATCCCATTGGCTTCAGCAACATGAGGCGACAAACGTGTTTCATCCCGTCCGCATCGCATCAGACGGTCGCAGGTCATGATCCATCCCCAAAATGCGTCATGTTTCTGAAATACCTGCTGTGCATAGGATGAGCAGGAAGGGGTCATGGGACACCGGTCGCCATCCACAGGTGAAATAGTGGTCTGATACCAGGCAATCAGCCCATGCTGTGGCCCCGCTCCCGGGGAGTGGGCGCAGCCTGAAAGCCACATTGCCAGAATGCAACTGATTGTGAATAAAGGATAAAAATGACAAAAAGGACCAACACGACCGAAACGGCGCGGTTTGGCCTGATTTATCCGGTTATCCGGCCTATATGTCATCACCTGCATCCTCCCTTTTTCAAAACAGGGGTTTTTCTCAAATTTCAAATTTGAGATTTGAAATTTGGAATACCATCACCGGTGCGTCACCCGATACACCTCTTCCAGCGAGGTTTTGCCCTCGATGACCTTTCGCAGGCCATCTTCCCGAAGCGTGGTCATCCTGGACCGGAGCGCCTCCTGCCGGATGTGATTGGCATCATAGGTTTTGAGAATCAGATTTTTCAGCCGGTCATCCATGAGCATGATCTCAAAAATGCCCATTCGTCCCCGGTAACCGGTATGAAAGCATGACGGACAGCCAGCCGCCCGATACAGGGGACCCTGCAGTTGATCCGCTGTCAGATTCAACTGTTCCAGAATGGCGTCATCCGGCTGATACGGGGTTTTGCAGGTGTCGCAGAGAATCCGGATCAGCCGTTGTGCGGCCACGCCAATGACCGAGGATGAAATCAGAAAGGGCTCGATTCCGATATCCACCAGGCGGGTGATGGCGCCGGCGGAATCATTGGTGTGCAGGGTGGAAAAAACCAGATGACCGGTCAGGGCGGACTGAACCGCGATATCCGCGGTTTCCCGGTCCCGAATCTCGCCAACCAGTATGACATCCGGGTCCTGACGGACAATGGAACGCAGTCCCCGGGCAAAGGTGAGATCGATTTTGGGATTGACCTGAATCTGGCTGATCCCGTTGATCTGGTATTCCACCGGGTCTTCGATGGTAATGATATTGATGGATGGCCGGATCATGGATGACAATATGGCATACAGGGTCGTGGTTTTGCCGCTTCCGGTGGGGCCTGTGACCAGAAAAATGCCGTAAGGGGATTCAATCAGTGTATTCAGGCGGACCATATGATCCGCCGAAAGCCCCAGTTCGTTCAGATGCAGCAGAGACGATGTCTTGTTCAACAATCGCAGAACAATGCGTTCACCAAATGAGGTGGGGATGGTGGATACGCGGATGTCAATCTGCTGGTCCCCGATTCGGACATCCATCCGGCCGTCCTGGGGCAGCCGTTTTTCCGCAATGTTCATTTTGGCCATGATCTTGATCCGGGATATCAGGGATGGCTGAATCCATTTGGGCGGGGTGGTCAGATCATACAGCAGGCCATCGATGCGGTACCGGATTTTGAGGCTGTTCGGGTAGGGCTCGATATGGATGTCACTGGCCCGGGCCCGGATGGACTGGGAAATTACCCCGTTGACCAGCCGGATGATCGGCGCGTCACTGACATCATCCAGCAGATCCGAACTGGGCTCGATTGTCTGAAACAGGGAATCGGTATCCGCATCCATGCTCAGCACCAGTTGCTCGGCAGAATACCGGTCCGCATCATAGAGCCGGTTGATGGCGGAACCAATGGCGGACCGGGTTGAAAAGACAATCGTGACAGACCCGGCGTCCAACATTCGAATCAGATCATCCAGTGCCTGAAACGATGCGGGATCATTGATGGCCACACCTGTTTTTTTGAACGCGCCGGAAGCGCCGTCCGGGTTGGCGCGGTCAGCGTCTGATGCATCATGATCGATCCAGAACGGGGTCATGACATGTTTTTTGAGGTACTGGATGGGAATCTGCCGAATACGTTGAGACACTTCAGGCAGGCTCTGGCCATTGATGGGCAATTCCGGCCAGACCGGAATCTGGTAGAGCCTGCTGTAAACCGTCAAAAGATCCGTTTCCGTCAGAGCCTGCTGCTGGAGGAGGCGCTCGTGAAGCGACTCCGAATGGCTGGCGCCGGCATTCTGAAAAATGTCTTCGGAAATTCCCGTTTCGGCCATCAGAATCTGTTTCAGGCTCTGAAGATTATGGGGTTTTGACATTGTCCTGCCTGATCCCGTCCATCTGTTCCTTTTTGATATCGTAGATCCGGTCGGATTCCGCAGGACCCTGAAGAACCCGGGGCGTCAGAAATACAAACAGATTGGTTTTTTCCCGGCCTGTGGAAAGGGATTTGAATAACCAGCCCAAACCCGGGATATCCCCCAGGCAGGGGGTTTTGTATTCGGTCTCGGAAAAACTGTCGTCAATCAGCCCACCGATCACAACCGTGCGCTGATCCTGAACCAGCACGGTGGTGGCAATGGTCCGTTTGAATGTGGTGGGTCTTTCGGCATTGAGCCGTGTCGTGGATTCGGATGTGACATCCAGTTTGGTCACTTCCTGATTGATGTTCAGCCGGACCATGCGGTCCTTGCTGA
>JBFXFK010000019.1:0-45542 GCA_050179135.1 Desulfatirhabdiaceae bacterium
CAGGTTCCATGCCAACATGTGCGCTTTTTTCGATAAAATCTGACATTTTTTACCTCCATATGAAAAAAAGTTGTTAATGACAATCGATAGAAGCATAATAGCACAACTCCCTGATAAATCAAGGTAATTTTAATTACATCGGGCTTAACATTGAGCTGGAGCTTGGGAACCAGCCAAAAAGATGGCTGTCGCTCTTTGTCATCACTGTCTGATCCCTATCCTACCGTCGTGCCATCATCATCGAATGCCGGAATTATCAAACTCCTGGGGTCCCCCGGCAAAGCCGGGGGTTTTCTCGTGATAACAACAGCCTGATCCGAACGAGGATAAAACCGGTCAGATTGAACTGGCTACTCATGGTTTAGTATTCAATACAAAACCGACCAACTGGATGACCTGCCGGCCACCTTCTTTACCAGCCTAGGAAAGAGGGGATAGAACGTTCACTCCAACCACCCAAAAAGGCATTTCGTTGTTCTTGTATTTTTTTCTTTAGTTGTTCCAAACGGTCCGTTTTAGGAGACTCAGATACATCTTTTCCCGTAAGCGGTCTTGCTGAGTATTTTGGAATAATTGGTCGAAAAGGAGATTTTACATTAAGGTCACTACCTTTTTTTAATACCTCATGGCGTGAGTGGACACAGAGGTCTGTCTCTGGATAACGGCCAGTATCTTTGACTTGTTCGAATGATTCGCTCAAACTGGAAGCTTTTGGTATAGATCTTCTGGATTCAAATATCCTCTCCACTGTTTTCCAACTTTCAAGGCCAACCTTGACAGTATAGCCTATACAACCAATAAAAATAGCAGCCCCAATGGCGCTAGTTCCATCGGGATCAATCAGATTGATCGGGTTATTATCTGCATAGGAATAGAGATTTATCCCCCCTTCAAACAAGATCGGGTCCCTCTGTAGAAAACGCCCCGTCTTTGCGTCGTAGGTGCGGTTTTTCATAAAAAATAACCCATCACCGTCGTCCATAACACCAAATTCGCCCACATAGGTGAAAGGATTGTTGACCGTTCCGCTTTGGGCCATGGCTTCTCCATAAGGGCTGTAGGAATAAGCATCAACAACGGAGCCAAGGGCATCGGTCAAGGCAAGGGTGTTACCTGTTTTGTCCTGATGATAGAAATAGAAGCTGCCGGAGGCAACGCGGATGGCTATCATCCGATCATCTGCATAGATGTACTGATTTATGATCGCGCCACTGTCATCGGTTTCGACCAGCAGTCGTCCCCAGGGGTCGTGCTGGAAATTACGAATCTGCGAATCTGACTGTGCCGATACCCGATTCCCCAGGATATCGTAGTGGTAAACGGTGGTGCCGCCCCTTTTCGTGATGGAGGCTGGACGGTTGTAGATGTCGTAGTTTGCCGAGAATTCCGGCTCGCTGCTGATGCCGGTCAAATTTCCATCGGGATCGTACTGATAGCTGTCGTCACCCCATTTCACGATGGCATCGGCCGCGTCGTAGCTGGCGATAATTTCAGTAATGGGCTGAACTGG
The DNA here is from genome assembly GCA_050179135.1 of Desulfatirhabdiaceae bacterium. Taxonomy (GTDB): domain Bacteria; phylum Desulfobacterota; class Desulfobacteria; order Desulfobacterales; family Desulfatirhabdiaceae; genus UBA4064. Next base: position 1,511 of record JBFXFK010000019.1, read on the forward strand.
CTCAAAAGGACGGACACCCGTCTCACGGATGACGAAGCCTGCAGCATTGCGTACATAGCTCAAATCCGCAATGACGGTTGCCCCCTTGCTGTGAGTGACAGACTTCAGGCGATTCGCGTTGTCGTAGGAACGGCTGGTTTGCACACCATTGGAGCGGTTCTCGGCAATCAGATTGCCAGCCGGGTCGTATTGATATTCGACTGTATGACCCCCAAAAAATAGACGACTGACCCGGTTTCGGCTATCATATTCGTAGGTCACCTCCAATCCTCCAGGATAGATCATGCGATTGAGGTTTCCTCCCGCATCATAGCCCATAACCAGATTTGTACCATCCGGATAGGCTTTCAAAACGATGCCGCCTGCTTCGTCATAACTGAAACTGGTCTGGCCAGTGGCATCGGTGTATGACGCCAACAATCCGCCGGCGCTCCAGACAAAATAACCGGTTTGATCAACAGGTACATTAACGTTCTCGCTGACCAGCCTGCCATCTGCATCGTAAGTTAGGGCATTGATCCAACCACGGGCATTTGAGAAGCACTGTAAACGCCCCAGGGCATCCCGTTGGTAGTTGTGGGTACTTGAGCCCAAGGGGTCGATCACGCTGGCAAGCAAACCCCAGACATCATACTCCAGTGTGGTGGCATTGGCCCTTTTATTGATCAGCCTTGCGGGGGTGCTATCGGCATGGTATTCCCAGTCGATGGTACCCTCCAGTGAATCCCGGGTTTGGATCAGGCGGTGCATCGCGTCGTACGCATGGGTAGTGATATGGCCCATTGGGTCACGTTCCTGGATCAGGGCACCATCCGGATCGTATGTGAAGTCGTATTGATTTCCCAATGGGTCGCTCATTCCTGTCAATCGGAGCAGGGCATCGTGCTGCAAGGAAAACGTATTGCCGTTTTCGTCTGTGATTGAGGCTGCTGCGCAGCAATCGTAGCCTATTCTTCTGGTTGAGCCATCGGCGTTGGTGATGGCGATGAGCCGGCGATTGGCGTCGTATTCAAACCGCGATGTATTGCCAAGCGGATCCCTTCGTGCAGTCAGTTCCAGGCCATGTTCATCATAGGTATAGGTTTCTGCCTGTCCGAGAGGGTTTGCTTCGCTGATGGTGTTACCATGATCATCGTGGATATAAGTATAGACCGCGCCATCAGGCAACGTCACCCGATCGATCAAGCCGCGAGCCGTTCGTCTCCCTTGCGTTATAAGGCCCAAAGGACTTGTTATGCTGATCAAGTTCTGGTTATCGTCGTAGGTGTATTGCCATACGTTGTTCAAAGGGTCGGTCTTGTTCAGCAGATTGCCATTGGCATCATAGGTAAAGATGGTATCTCCACCGGCGTCATGTCTGCTTGTCATGTTGCCCTCGGCATCATACCCAAAAGAAGTGGTCCGACCTCTCTCATCCTGAATACTGGTTGGCAAGGTGAGCGGCCCGCCATCAAAAGTCTTTTGAATTATATTCCCCAAACTGTCACGCTTCATCGCCGTGCGCCCACGGTAATGGGCGTAGGTTCTCGTCCCGCCACCCGGTTCGGTCACCCGGATCTTCCATGTATCCGTAAAGCCATAATGGGTTTGATTGCCAAGCGCATCTGTTAGCATCGAAAGATGCCAGAATATATCTCCAGTCCCGGCGGGCGGGGTAGTCTGTTGATAGGTGAATGTGGTCGTTTTGCCGACGGCCGTCAAGGAGATAACATTGTTGCGACTATCGTAGCTATAATCGCTGGTGTTACCCGCAAGATCTGTGCTTTGCACCAGCCTGCCGGAAGCATCGTACCAATAGGATGCCTGTTTACCATCAAAGGTATTCAGTTCCGCGCAACGGCCATCGGCTCCATAGTTGAAGGTAATGGAACGGCCCGACGCATCGCTGAGGGTTTTGAGTTGCTCTCCCTGGTACGCTAAAGAGATCGTGTTGCCGTTGAAATCGGTTATTGAGACAAGCCGATAGAGGTAATCCCCGAATTCTGCCTGCTGCGCGACGAATTCATATCGACAGGTCCGCTTCCTGGCCTTGTCGATCAACAGATAGTGACCGTTTCCGTTGTCAGGATCGACATAACCGGTCAGTTCTGGCCCGACCCCTTTGGACAATCGGGTGTGCCTGATTGTCTGTGGGCTCCCCGCCTCGATGCTGGCGACACTATATAGATGTACCTGACCGGACCCCAATTGTACGGACACCTGATCGTCAAGATCGAAGCCCTTGACGCTGAGCAGGGATTCGTAAGCAAAAGACCACCCTTTTCCAAACATGCCATCCCAATTGGAGTTCATATTCCATACCCGCTTCAGTTCCACCTGGTGGCCATAACTCTGGTAGGTGAAGTCAATATCCTCCAGAACCAGGGTCAGGAACGATGTGTTGACCGCATATTTGGGCAGGCCCTGACAGACTTGTTGTCCAGGACCGCCGCCGTCAAAGCAGGTTCCGGGATTATCAACGGAAGGCCCCAACTGATCGGGTTCCGGGGTGAACGGGTAGCGGTATTCGCTGCTGCAAACCGAAGGATCCGGATATGAAATATAAATCGCAGGATAGCAGGAATCACAACCCCAAATGGAACACCAGCAATAGTTCTTTGGTCCCTGAAAAAGAGTAACAGCAGTAGGGCAGCCCTCACCTGACCAATCGTAATGGAGAGTGGTGTTCAGGCTGAGAGGCGGAACAGAAACCTCCACACGCTCCCCCGTGGTGGGAGAGACTGCGACAATTCCACCACTTTCCTGCTCCAACCACTCCCCGGAAACCGTCACACTGCCTCCGATTGGGGAAAGGTCCCATGACACATAGTTACTATAGCCATTATAACCACAGCCATTGCATCGCGGCACACAATCCCCTCCTGTACACATAAGGCCGCTCAATCCGATATTCCAGACCACCGGATGATCATCATTCATGTTTATCGAAATTTGATCAGCATGGAGGTTCGGGACCAACATAAGCCAGATCAATACGGTAAAAAGAGCCGCACAGACCAAAAAAAATATGGAATTCATGATCTGGATAGACTGCGTTAGAAATGAGTCGATCACAGTAACATGGTGGCGAGATAAGAACGGGCGCCAGCTTATGAGCCGAACTTTTGCCTGATGTATGATCTTTTCTTCGTGCATGTTGTCCTCCTAAGTGAAATACCATTTAAAGAATATGATTCATTCACGATCAAGATGTTTTTCACGATAAAGCCTCAAGATCCATTTCGGGACGTTCATCCACTGAATATGAAAATGAATGGCCGATCGTAGCTCGGGATTTTAATCCCGGGAATCGGAATTTACTGCTTTATCCCGGGTATGGAATCCCGGACTACGATGGCTGAAGATCATTTTTCGTTTTTGGCCCATTTGCGGTTAAAAGTATTTTCATGTCAACCCCTCAAGGCATTGGTGCAATGCCAGCTCGAATGATACTGTTTTTTTCCGGTTTCAACCCGCACCCTGAACTCCAACCCATAGGGTTTGATCTGGTCGGGAAACGGCAATTGGATATGAAGAGGCCCTCCTTTCTGCCAGAATCAGACCATTGTTCAAGAGAATCTGCAAATATGGTACAGGAACCGCTGATAGCGTTTTGCTTTTTCGGGGAGAGACAGCGGTTTGCTTGAACTGCAGTGATCAATTTTAAGATTTTTGGGGGAGAATTTTAACTCACTGTTTTTTCACGCACAACACATTCGTCGCTTCAAAGTCTGCCCTGACCTGTTCCACCGGTATTTTTTTGCCCTTGCCTTTTTTGGTGAGAACGAAAATATCATATCCATACGAATCCAATAATCCGCACAGGTCACGGCTGGTGAGTCCCATGCATCGAAGGTCGGCTGGCGATACTTCCATGCATATCAACGGTGAAAATTTTTCAAGCGTTTCACATGCGCCTGTGAGAAGCAGATATTCTGCGCCCTGAATGTCCAGCTTGAGAAAATCGAGATGCGGCAGATCGTTCTGTCTGACAAAGGTATCAAGCGTTATCGCCGCCACTCTTTGCCGCTGAAATCCATGGCCCTGATCGGTGTTGACGATCGAGCCGAGGCCCTGATTGGATGTCTGCCCGATTGGAAAAGCGATCTCGACCTCACCGTCGGCATTGGACAAGGCCTTCTGAAAGGCGCAGATTCTACCGGCCATGCCATTTTCAATGATGTGCCGGTTCAGTCGCTCAAATACATGAATGACCGGCTCAAATGAAAACACCCGTCCGGCCCCGCCCACCAGAACGCCCATATGCAGAGACATTTCGCCGAGATTGGCGCCCGCATCGATGCAATACATTCCGGGTTTGACAAGTTTCTCCATTGCCAGATGAAGTTCCGGATCATAGGTGCCGAATGCAATGATATAACGGTCTATATGATAATGCGGGGAAATATACAGCCGGGTTCCCCAACGGTTTACAAACCATCTGTATGACGGTTCAACAAACGCACGTTTGCCGACTATTTCATAAATACGCCTCGGCCGGATTCCGTCAATCGGTTTGCCGGCCAGCGCCAATGTATAAAAAAGAAACCTGTAAAACGATGTCACCATATTTCCTTCGCCCGAATATCCTGGATGACAGGAATGGTTACGGAGTCCGGGCATCAAAGCCATGTTTGCCGTTCATAACGCCAGTCAGTCCCCAAGCGATGCCGGATCATCTGCTTCATTCAAAGTTGGCAGTTTTGCCCGAAGCGGCTCATAGTAAAATGCGCTTTTCCGTTCGTTTGTTTTGCTGTTTATTTTAACCTTGAAATTTATTTGATCTTTTTTATTGGTCCATTGGTAAACCAGCCAGTCACCATTCTGCTTCATTTCATAGATGGGACTTCCCATCTCACGGGTGACCATTTTTTCCATTCTTTTCCGGACATCCTGAAAATCCTCATCGTTTCCCGGCACCCGGATGATCCGCGCATACAATCGGTTGTCAATAAAGGCATAAGAAATGAGCGGATTTAAATCCCTGTGACCATCCATATGACACGGGCCGGTATAGGTGTAATAGGATATTCCCGCTTTTTCCATGTGCTTCACGAAATAGCCATCCGTGTTCACATCTTCCAGTCGCGCGCCAAAATCCGGCCGGTTGCAGTCAAAGCCATGTGCCAGCAGCGGGATCAGAATGAAACATCCCATGATGCAACACAGTTTTTTCAGCATTTTCGATTTCCCTTGTTTTGCAACATGCCTGTCCTCACCCATCACTCACACCCGTACGTGCAGACCTGCTGGCTTTCCACCTGACCACCGCATGTCATATAACACCGGTTGTACAGATCGATGCAGCCCTGTGTATCCCGGGAGCAGTAACGGCTGGGGTAATGGGCCGGGCGATAACAGCCGGCGTCATTTCCCTTTTGAAGATTTTTGCATCGTTCATAGAGCTGGAGCTCGCGACGGTACAATTCCTCTTCATGGCGCTGATCATCCAGACAATCTTCATAGCGCTGTTTCTCCATCAGTTCACACTGGTAGCGTACCAGCTCACATTGTGCCAGACACTGGCGGCCCTCGGGAGACTCGGGCGGGATATAAATGTATTGGGTTTTGTAAATGGGGCCGCAGGCAGCCAGCATCAGGGTGATGACCAGAAGCAGGAAATGTTTGGAAGGCAGATTCATGATGGTTGATTTTCCTTTTACAGAATCAGTGACTGTCCGGTCATGACCGTTGGTTTGTCAAGGCCCAGCACCTCCAGAACCGTGGGGGCGATATCGCCCAGAACGCCTTCTCTCAGTCGTGCGTCCCTGCGGGTGTCATCCACCAGAATAAAGCGTACCGGATTCAGGGTATGGGCTGTATGGGGATTGCCCTGTTCATCCGCCATGGTTTCCGCATTGCCATGATCCGCAGTCACCATGACAATACCTCCCTGTTCCTGAACCGCTTTCACGATTCTGCCCACGCAGGCATCCACGGTTTCACAGGCACGGATTGCCGCCGACAGAATCCCGGTATGCCCCACCATGTCCATATTGGCAAAATTCAACACCATAAACTGGTAGGCTCGGGAATCGATACAGCCCAGCATTTCCTCTGTCACGGCAAAGGCGCTCATTTCCGGCTTGAGGTCATAGGTCGGGATATCCCGTGGCGAAGGGATCAGCCGGCGGTCCTCGCCCGGAAACGGGGTTTCCTCGCCGCCATTGAAGAAATAGGTCACATGGGCATATTTTTCGGTTTCGGCAATCCGGAGTTGACGAAGGCCGTTCCGGCTGATGATTTTCCCCAGTATTTCTGTCAGGTGAACCGGCGGAAAGGCTGTCGGCAGAGGCAAGGTTTCGTCATACTGGGTCATGCAGACATAAGCCGCCAGCTTTGGGGGGAGACCTGACCGGTCAAATGCATCAAAGTCGGTCCGGGTCAGGGCATGGGTGATTTCCCGTGCGCGGTCCGAACGGAAATTGAAAAAAATCACGCCATCGCCATCCTGAAGTGTGCCAATGGGATGATCCCCCTTGTCCACCAGAACAACGGGTTTGACAAATTCATCGGTTTCTCCCCGGGAATAGGCATGTTTAACCGCCGCAACCGGATCCGTTTCATGAAGGCCCTTGCCCGTTGTGTACAGACGGTAGGCCTGTTCGATCCGATCCCACCGTTTGTCCCGATCCATGGCATAAAACCGGCCGCATATCGTTGCGATATCCCCGTAATTGTGTTTGCAGATATGTTCCTGAACCTGTTCGATATAGGCGGCGCCGCTGTCTGGCGGCGTATCCCGGCCATCCAGAATGGCATGAACACAGACGCGGGATATCCCGTTCTCCCGGGCCATGTCCAGAAGCGCCAGAAGATGTTGGATATCACTATGAACACCGCCGTCCGACACCAGTCCCATCAGATGAAGGGTTGATTTCCGGGATTTGACCGTATTTATGATATCCAACAGGGTGGGGTTTGCAAAAAAGGACCGATCCCGTATGGCAAGGTTGATTCGAACCAGATCCTGATACACAACCCTGCCGGCGCCGATATTCATGTGTCCGACCTCGGAATTTCCCATGATCCCTTCCGGCAGTCCGACCGACTCGCCAAAACACCAAAGCCGGGTGGACGGATACGCCTGTACCAGGCGGTCCAGGTTGGGTGTTTGGGCCAGCTTGACCGCATTGGCTTCGGCAGACTCGCGTATTCCCCATCCATCCAGAATCATCAGTACACATAACCGGTTATTCATCATCGTATTCCCCCGTTTCATCGATGTCGGCATCATCTGTCGCATCCGGTATCGTTACGCCGGGTGCATCCCGCCACAGGCCTTCCAGATTATAGATCTGCCTGACCGGTTCGTAAAACACATGAATGATCACATCTCCGTAGTCCATCAATACCCAATGGTTTTCGGTTGTTCCTTCAATTCCCAGTGGTTTCTTTTTCAGGCTTTTCAGCTCTTTTTGAATATGCTCGGCAATGGCCGAGACCTGTCGGCTGGATCTGGCGCTGCAGATGATAAAATAATCCGCAATCGAGGTCAGCTTTCCAACAGCCATTACCCGGATGCCATAGGCTTTCTTTCCCATCGCGGCAGTGATGTAAGGGCTTAAAATGGGGTCCTGCAATGCATTCATGTTCATCGATAGAGTCCTTTTTCAGATATGTAGCGCGCCACGGATTCGGGCGCGACAGATTGGATGGATTGACAGTCCCGGATCATCTGACGAATTCGGGATGATGAGATGTCCGGTGAATCGACAGGGGTCAGCATGACCGGATGGTACAGCGGATGGTGATAGACGGATGGCTGGCCGTCCTGAAGGTAAAGATCATATCCAAAGCGTTTCCGGATATAGGCATCGAACAGAAGACGTTTATCGATCGCTTCTCCCCCATAGTCGCCGGGTCTTTCCATCACCAGAATCGCAACGGTTTTCAGGATGGTTTCCCATCGTTTCCAGGTATGAAATTCCAGAAAGGCGTCCAGACCCACCACCAGAAAAAGATCGTCTGTCTCCGCGAATTCATGGCGATAAAATATCAGCGTGTCAACGGTATAGGAGGGGCCGGGGCGGGTCAGCTCGATATCCGATACCACCATATCGGAAAACCGGGCAGTGGCCAGCCGGAGCATCTCAAGGCGGTCTTCCGGACTGGCCAGGCCCTGTCCGGATTTATGGGGTGGAATGGCTGCCGGAATCAGAATCATGCGATCCAGATGAAAGCGGGATACCACATCCTGACACGCCCGTAAATGGCCGGAATGAACCGGATTGAATGTACCGCCAAAAAGTCCGATCCGCATGAATTTCCCGTGAGAAGAGGGTTCGGGTGCATGGGCCGTTTGCCTGAGCAGCCCCGATCAGGTTCGAATCTGGCCGTCACCCATCACGACAAATTTGGCAGCGGTCAACTCTTCCAGACCCATGGGTCCAAAGGCATGCAGTTTTGTGGTGCTGATACCGATTTCAGCTCCCAGCCCCAACTGATGGCCGTCATTGAAGCGGGTGGAGGCGTTGACCAGAACCACGGATGAATCCACTTCCCTGACAAAACGCCTGGCCCGCTCGTAATCCCGGGTAACAATGGCCTCGGTGTGGCTGGAGCCGTATGTCTCGATATGGCTGATGGCCTCATCCATGCCGGACACCACCTTTACGGATAAAATCAGATCATTGTATTCGGTCGGCCAGTCCGCCTCCGTGGCCGGAATCATGCCGGGTATCATCTGGCATGATTCCGAACAGCCTCTCAGCTCGACGCCGGCGGTTTGCATGGATTTTGCCATCATGGGCAGGAAGGTTTCGGCCATGGACCGGTGGACCAGAAGGGTTTCCATGGAATTGCAGACACCCGGCCGCTGCACCTTGGCATTCATGGATATGGACAGCGCCATGTCCAAATCCGCCGTGTCATCCACATATACATGACACACCCCTTTGTAATGCTTTAAAACCGGGATTCGGGAATTTTCCACAACAAACCGGATCAACCCCTCTCCGCCCCGGGGAATGACCAGATCGATGAATTCTTCCAGTTGCAGGAGATCGGTTACGGCGCTGCGGTCCCGGACCGGAATGACCTGGGCCGCATCGAGGGGCAAATCGGACTGGCTCAGGGCCATGCGGATGATATCCGCCAGAACCTGATTGGAATGCAGGGCTTCGGACCCGCCCCGCAAAATCGCCGCGTTTCCGGCCTTGAGACACAGTCCGGCGGCATCGATGGTCACATTGGGACGGGATTCATAGATAATGGCAATCACACCCAGGGGGATTCTCATTTTGCTGACCTGAAGTCCATTGGGGCGATTCCAGACCCGGGTGATTTCGGAAACCGGATCAGGCAGCGACGCCACATCCCGCAACCCCGCAGACATGGACCGGATGGTATCGCCGGAGACAGTCAGCCGGTCAATCATGGCTGCAGAAAGCCCTTTTGTGTGAGCATATGCGATATCTTTCCGGTTTTCGGTCTGAATCCGGTCTGCATTGGATTCGATCAGATCGGCCATGTGGCACAGCAGGGTGTTTTTCTGATGGGTCGGGCACCGGGCCATCTTTCGGGAGGCAGCCCGCGCCGCTTTGGCCATGTCGGATATGGAACAGGTGTTGGTCATGGGAATGTATTCAATTATGAAGGATGAAAGATGAAGAATGGATTGTGCGGCGGTTTCATGCCTGCCGAACAATCCACCGACGTCCGGCTACTGACCACTGCCCGATTCTCCGGAAGCGCAGCCGGTTGTGATGACCAGATTGTCCCGGTGAATGACCTCATCATAGGGTTTTTCACCAAGCCGTTCAGAAATCTGGGCGGATTGAAGACCCATAATTTTGCGGACATCCGCAGCGCTGTAATTGACCAGACCCGCGCCCAGAATCTCGCCTTCCGGGCTTTTGAACTCAACCGCGGCGCCGATGCCAAATTCTCCGTCAACCTGTACAATGCCGCTGGGCAGAAGGCTTTTTCCACGACGAACAATGGCTGTCACGGCGCCATCATCCAGATAGAGAACGCCTTCGGGTTTGATGGAGTAGCCGATCCAGCATTTTCGGCTGGCCATCCGCGCCTCGCTGGGCTCGAAAAACGTGCCGCAGGATTGTCCGCTGAAGAGTTTTTCAAGAACATCCGGGCTGTTTCCATTGGCAATGATCATGGGAATGCCGCCGGATGTCACCTTTTTTGCGGCCTTGATTTTGCTGAGCATCCCGCCGGTGCCCAGTGATCCCGGAATGTCGCTGGCCAGTTTTTCCAGATTTTTTCCAATGGTCGAAATCACGGGTATCAGTTCGGCATCCGGAAACCGCCTGGGATCGCGGTTATACAGGCCGTCAATATCACTGAGGATAATAAGGATATCCGCGTCCATCATCAGGGTGATCAGTGCGGCCAGATTGTCATTGTCGCCAAATTTGATGGATTCGATGGCAACCGTGTCATTTTCATTGATAATGGGAACGACCTGCCAGGAAAGAAGGGTGCAGAGTGTATTGCGGGCGTTGAGATACATTTTGCGGTTGCTCAGGTTGTCTCCGGTCAGAAGGATCTGGGCCACCTTGCTGCCATACCGCTCAAATGCATTTTCATATTCCATGATCAGTCCGGCCTGACCAACGGCGGATACGGCCTGGCGCTTGGGAATTTCATCCGGTCTTCTTGACAAACCGATCTTCCGCATGCCGGCTGACATGGCGCCGGATGAAACCAGAATGACCTCGAGGCCCCGGTCAATCAGGCGGCATATCTGACGGCTGATCGATCTGACGATGTTCAGGTTCAATCCATAGTCTTCAGTCAGCACATTGCTGCCAACCTTGACGACGACCCGTTTTGCATTGTCAAAATGGCGTTTTCTCTCGATTGTCATCGGCAGTATCCAGCAGGTTGACCACCTGTGTAATCAACCGGTCAACTCCCTGACCGGCGATGGCGGAAATTTCATACACCGAATGCGACCGAATGGCGTTTCGAAACGCTTCAGCCAGGATTTGGCTTCCCGGCTGATCCATTTTGTTCAATACCACAATCTGGGGTTTATCGCGCAGGCTGGTATTGTATTGGGTCAGTTCGGCATTAACGGTCTGATAATCCCTCAAGGGATGATCGGGATCAATGGCAGCCACATCGATCATGTGGATCAAAACACGGGTTCGTTCGATGTGTTTCAGAAACTGTATGCCCAGTCCAACGCCCTGGTGCGCGCCTTCAATCAGTCCGGGAATGTCCGCAGCGATAAACGGGTCACCCCGACGCGGGTACACCACTGCCAGATTGGGCGTCAGCGTGGTAAAGGGATACGCGCCGATTTTGGGTTTGGCTGAAGATATGGCGGTCAGCAGGGTTGATTTTCCGGCATTGGGCAGACCAATGATGCCGACATCTGCTATCAGTTTCAGAACCAGCCGAATCCGGAGGGTCCGGCCTTCTTCCCCGGGCTGGGCAAACCGCGGCGTCTGATGGGTAGAGGTTTTGAAATGGGCATTCCCCTTCCCGCCCCTGCCCCCGGTGGCCAGAATACAGGTTTGATCGGAATCGGGGAAATCGTGTATGACATCCCCGGTATCCGCATTCATGACCACGGTTCCGGATGGAATCTCGATAACCAGATTTTCGCCATCCTTGCCGCTTTTCAGGTTTCCCTGACCGCCGGAACCGTTTTCCGCCTTGAAAAGCTCCCGGTGGGTAAAATCATACAGCGTGCGTTTTCGGGCAGATGACAGGAGAATGACATCTCCCCCTCTGCCGCCGTTGCCGCCGTCCGGACCGCCTTTGGGGATGAACTTTTCTCTCCGAAAACTGACGCACCCGCTGCCGCCGTTTCCGGAGGCAACTGTAATGACTGCCTCATCAATGAATTTCACCCGGCATAAACGCTTACTTTTTTACGGGAACGGCCATATCGCTCATAGGATACGGTTCCATTGATCAATGCAAAAAGGGTATAATCTTTCCCAAGGCCAACGTTCTGGCCCGGATGAATTTTGGTGCCGACCTGTCTGACCAGAATGCTGCCGGCAGTGACTGTTTCCCCGCCGTAGCGCTTGACACCCCTGTATTGGGGATTGCTGTCCCGTCCATTCCGCGAACTGCCGCCTGCTTTTTTGTGTGCCATTTCAACATGCTCCTGATATCGGTTATCCGGCTGGCCGGTTAACCGGTTACGATGTTCAGCCGGTTCAACCGGTTGAACAGTGGGTCCTGTTACGCTTGAGCTGCCTCGATACTGTCAATCCGGACAGATGTGTACTGCTGACGGTGCCCCAATGTCCGTTTGTATCCCTTGCGCCGTTTGGATTTGAAAACCAGAATTTTTCTGGCCTTGCCCTGCTCGACGATATGCGCCTGCACCCGGACATCATCCAGAACCGGTCTGCCGATTTTGACGGTATCCCCGTCTGCGGTCATGAGAACCTGATCAAACTGAATGGGATCGCCCTTTTCTCCGGCCAGCTTTTCCACCCGCAGGGTATCTCCGGTTTCAACCCGATATTGCTTTCCGCCTGTTGCCACAACAGCGTACATGTTTCTGAACCTCCTGTAAATGAACTCAATTCGAAATATAGCTTTCCAGATAAAGATTTTGGGTGCGTTATCGGTCGGGGATGGCCTGGTAGAGACGCAATGCATTGCGTCTCTACGCCCTCCCTGCCGCCTTCCCAAAATCATTATCTGAAAAGCCATAGTAAATTTAAAAACTCTGCATTTTTAGTTGAATTATAAATTTTGTCAAGATTTATCTCGTTTCGGCCCTTTGATTTCCGCTTTCAACATCTGTTTCAGGCCCTCCAGCGTGCCCTTCCATGCGGTGTCTTCCCCAATCATGATCGCGACAATGACCGATTTTTCAACACTGACCTCAAAAACGATCTCCTCTTCCCCGATCTTGAAAACGGCTTCAGCCCATCGCTCCGCCGGCAGCCCGGATGTTTCACAATCATAATCCGTTCGGATTTCACCGGTCATTCGTATTTCACTCATTGGTGTAACGGTTCCCTGGATTGTCGTTCCGGCATGTGCCGGGTGATCAGATAGTCGATGATGGCCAGTTTTTCAGGGTTGTCCCCGACATGTGCCGCAAGTTCCTGAAACGCATCGTATCCATCCATCACAGTGTTGTAATAAAATGCCTCGGCCAGACAGGCAAACGCAAACGGATCTCTTTCCAGCACACAGGCCCGGATGTACAGCGTTGTCAGCTCATCCAGAATACACAGGGACTCATGCAGAATCGCCAGGTCATTCAACAGGGAGGGATCTGTCGGGTTATCCTGGATGCAGCCCAGCAAAAGATGCATGAGGCGGTGATTGGGCTGATAAAAGTATGTTTTAAACAGAACAGAATTGGGACTGTCGGCATTGATTTCATTCAGATATGCGGCCTGAACCGCAGGGCTGAACCCGACCTGCCCTTCAAGGTAGGCAACCACCAGTTCCTGATTGACATTCTGGATATCCGCGGGTTCTGTTTCAGGTCCGGGAAAATCACGGTCCCATTCCGGATCGGCTGCAAAAGCCATATTCTGGAATTCGTCCGGCATATACCCCAGAACCTCTGATATCAGTTCGTGAAGCGATTCATCCTGAAATCCCCGATAATGTTGAAAAACCGCTTTTTGTTTTTTGCCCGCTCCAACCGGCTCCATAAAGTCCCGCCGCCGCCTCGCCCGTGATTTATACTTGATTTCAATGACTGCAATGGAATAGGATGAATTATTGGGGGGTCGGAAAGATCAGTCGATCCCGGAAATCCATCAGTTAATTATCATAACGAAAGGAGACAAAAAATGAAATACTTAAAATGGATGTTCATTGTTGCGATTGGTCTTTTTCTGGCACTTCCGGCAGCAGCGCAGCAGCCTGGCGCCCAGCTCGGTGCAAAACTGAAGGATCATGTTTCTGCAATGGATGCGGACAAGGATGGCAAAATCAGTAAAGATGAATACATGGCCAAATGTGTCGGTGGAGATTGCGCCAGTAAATTTGATGCGATGGATGCAGACAAGGACGGATTTGTTACAAAAGAAGATATTCAGAATGCCGCTGCCAAGGCCAAAGACCGCATTGCCGAGATGGATGCGGACAAGGACGGCAAAATCAGTAAAGATGAATATATGGCAAAATGTGCCGGCGGAGATTGCGCCAAAAAATTCGATATGCTGGATACAGACAAGGACGGATTTGTAACAAAAGAAGAGGTTCAGGAAACCGCTGCCCAGGCAAAGGAAAAAGGCAAGGCGGCCGGCGCCCAGATGAAGGAACGGCTTCAGAACAAAATGGGAACCAAACAGGGCAGTCAGTGATTACGGATTATCCGCGTTCCCGAGCATCCGCACGGGAACGCACATCTGCCATTTCAAATCGCATCATCACGGTTTTCTGGTCAACAAATCCCGTATCTCGGTCAGCAACTCCTGATCCTTTGTCAATGCCGGCACGGCAACCGCCTCCTCCTTTTTTTCCCGCATCAACCAGCCCAAAAATTTTACAATAAAGAAAAACAGCGCCGCCGCCACGATCAGAAAATTGACAATTTCTCCGATAAAAAGACCATAGGGAATCTCTTTGGAATTGACCACCAGCTTCCATCCCAAATATCCCTGTTCGCTGGGCATCAACAGGCCCACAAAAGGCATGATAATGTGTTTGACCAGCGAATCGATAATTTTTCCAAATGCACCCCCAATAATCACACCAACCGCCAGATCGATCACATTTCCCTTGAATGCAAATTTTTTGAATTCCCCAGCCAGTGAAAATGCCGCTTTTCTGGGATCAATCGCGCGCGCCTTTTTTAAATCCATATGAATTTCTCCTTTTTTGGGGTCACAGTTACCGTTTCGAAATGCAATGCCCGTGAATGAATGCCATCCATCAAATTATTTCGCTATAGCTTCCCGGCTATTCCGCGAAAGAATATCGTTTTTTTATATGCCATTTTCTACCTTAACTCAACACTCAAAACGTTTTTGGCTGATCCCCATGCTCCAGCTTGGGAACCAGCCAAATGTTCTCCGATGGTTTGGATGGGGGTCAACGTTGACGATGTCACCACCGTATCTGTTATGCAATATCTGTTATGCAATCCGTGCAATCCAGGATTTGGATACCGCGGCTACCCTGCATTTTCACGGTAAACGATCATGAATCATAGTAATCAGGGTTTTGGCGTAAAAAGGATTGCCCGATCCCACAAAATTTCGTACCAGTAAGGACCGACACCGGTCTCTGGCTCAACATATGCCCGAAATCCCAGAAAAAGTTCGCTTCCCAGATCAATGGAAGGACATCCATTGGGAAGATAGCAGCCCGCAGTGGTGGGAATGGTGTCAAGCGACAGGCAGTTGGTCTCATCGCCGCAATCTCTGGCAATTTTAAAGACATATAGATAGGGGGACAGATCGGCATATTCCCCCAGATCATATTTGTCGGCGCTTCCCGCGAACTCCCTGCTGTTCTTTCCCGCTATCCCCAGTTCCTTTCCTGCGTGATAAACGCTGAAATTCGAATAGGTCGCTTTTCCGGTGGCTTCATGGTTAATCCCGAAAACAATCAGATGGTCTTGCGGATTGAGAATGAAATTCGGCGTTTTCAAGTATGACGTATCCCGGACTTCCGCCAGAAGATTCACGCCTCTTTGAAAACCATCCAGCCACTCGTTCAGCCAGATACCGCTCTGGAATTTTTTGTATGTATAATCCGGGTTGTTTGACAGAATGACGGACTCCAGCCTGTCCAGAGCCGGCATCAAATCCACTTCCGTATTGCCGGTTCCCCTGACCGTGACCTGTGGCATGGGAAACGGACTCAAGGAATTCTGGCCGGGAAATGAAAGATGATATACTTGAGCCCATTGATTGGCTGTGTTCATGTACGCATCGAGGTCAGCCTGATTGTCCGGTAAAAACACGCGCTGCAGAAAAACGAACGTGTCGGCTGTTTCCGTCACTCCCATTCTGGCGACAGAGGCGGGGATGATATAGGTATTGATGATGGATGGATCGATTCCCATCTCAACCAGCGCATACCGGATGGTCGTGTCTGTTTTCTGGTCCGCGGTCAGGATGATAACGAGATCCTGGTTGAAAGGATTTCTGGGATTTGCCGTATTGACCCGATACGGATTGATCGTATCCCCCAGGCTGGGAAAAATGACCAGTCTGTTTTCTGGATCATCCGGATTGTACCGATCGAAAACAAAGCCGGTATAACTGAAATACGCAGAAGTTGGAGGGGTCTTTCCAATGATCACGACGGCATCATTGGCTTTCAAAAACATATGTCGGGGAACATTGATAATGCCGCCATTGCCAGCCGGATACTGATCGACGACGGCCAGATAGGGTGCTCCGGCATTGTTCCCATAGCCGGATGGCAGATATTCATTGCAAACCAGGCAGGCGACATCAACTGCTCCATAAGCCCAGGTAGCAATCTGAATTTCTTCTTCCGCCAGGCTTGATTTGAGTGTACTGGCGGTGATGGAACGGGGAGACACATGGGGTTTCAGATCGGCTTGAGCCATGAACGCATTGGACAACAACAGCATGAGAAGAGCGGTCAGGGATAATGAAAATCTGATGTGCATACATTTGCTCCTTTTCTGAATAAAAGATACGGTTGAATTACACCCTGATTTGGCTTTTAAGAGGCGTATATCTTTATCATATTACCTGTCGAACGTAAAAGTGCAAATTCCCGGCATAACAGCAAGTACGATTCCGGATTCGCTTATACTGTCAGGGGCAACCGCAAAAAATTAAGGCTTGACATGTATCCCTTCATCCTGTTAGGAATAAAGCCAACATTAACATCATTCATTCAAAATTCATGAAAAACATCATCGCCATTATCAACCTTATCGTCATTATCGTCCTCGTAGGCGGAGTCGTCCTCCCTTACGAGGCCAGCGGTTGATAATGCCCTGATTTTTATTCACCCATTTTTCTTAAAAATCCGTTATCAGCCGCCTGCTGATAACGGATTTTTTTTTGCCCAAAAAGGAAACAATCATGAAAAGCCATCAGGTTACGCACGGAATCGAACGGGCGCCTCACCGGTCCCTGTTCAAGGCAATGGGCTATACATCCGAAGAAATTTCAAGGCCGCTGATCGGTATCGCCAATTCGGCCAACGCCGTCATTCCCGGACATGTTCATCTCAACACACTGGTCGACGCGGTCAAAGCCGGGGTCTATATGGCCGGCGGCGCCCCGGTTGAATTCGGGGTCATTGGTGTCTGCGACGGTATTGCCATGAATCATGAGGGCATGAAATATTCCCTTGCCAGCCGGGAGCTGATCGCCGATTCGGTCGAGGTCATGGCCATGGCCCATGCGTTTGATGCCCTGATTCTGGTGGCCAGTTGCGACAAAATTGTTCCGGGCATGCTCATGGCGGCAGCCCGCCTGAATATTCCGGCCATCATGCTGAGCGGCGGCCCCATGCTGGCCGGTAGGCACCCCGATCCATCCCGTTCAAACGCAATCGATTTGATCACCGTGTTTGAATCGGTGGGCGCGGTTCGCGCCGGGAAAATGACCGAATCCGAACTGAATGACATCGAGGATGCCGCCTGCCCCACCTGCGGTTCCTGCGCCGGCATGTTTACCGCCAATTCCATGAACTGCCTGACCGAAGCCATTGGCATGGGCCTTCCCGGAAACGGCACCATTCCGGCGGTCATGTCCGCCCGGATCCGTCTGGCCAAACACGCCGGCATGCAGATCATGCGCAATCTGGAACAGGGACTGACGCCCCAAAAAATCATGACCGCTGAGGCATTTCAAAATGCCCTGACCGTGGATATGGCCCTGGGCTGCTCCACCAACACCGTGCTGCATCTGGCCGCCATCGCCCATGAGGCCGGTATTCCGTTTGATCTGGATCAGATCAATCATATCAGCCAAAAGACACCGCACCTGTGTTCGTTAAGCCCGGGTGGCGCCCATCATGTCGAGGATCTGAATCGGGCCGGGGGCATATATGCCGTTATGGGGGAACTGTCCAAGGCCGGATTGATTCACTCCGGGTGCCGGACGGTTTCCGGAAAAACCATCGCGGAAATTCTGGAACATCAATCGATCCGGGATGCCGGTGTGGTGCGCACCATTGACAATCCCTATCATCAGCAGGGCGGACTGGCCATTCTGTACGGCAACATCGCTCCGGATGGCTGTGTCGTCAAGCAGTCTGCGGTATTGCCGGAAATGCTGTGTCATGAAGGACCGGCACGGGTGTTCGATTCGGAAACCGAAGCCTGCCAGGCCATTCTGGCCGGCAAAATTGTCAAAGGGGATGTGGTCATCATCCGCTATGAAGGCCCCATGGGCGGGCCCGGCATGCGGGAAATGCTGTCCCCCACATCGGCCATTGCCGGCATGGGCCTGGACGCCCATGTGGCCCTGATCACCGACGGCCGGTTTTCCGGCGGCACCCGGGGCGCGGCCATTGGCCATGTTTCGCCCGAGGCCATGCAGGGAGGACCCATTGCCGCGGTTCATGAAGGTGACAGAATTGCCATCGACATTCCGGGCAAAAGCATCACTCTCAAGGTTTCGGATGACATTCTGAAAACCCGGCTGTCCCAATGGCAAAGACCCGAGCCCCGAATCCGGCATGGCTATCTGGCCCGGTATGCCAAACGGGTATCATCGGCCAGCCAGGGCGCGATTGTGCAGTAATTCAAAGAAAGATTCATTCTGAAATAGGTCCAATATGTCTAATAGGACTTATATTTTTTAAAAAAGGAAAACCCCATGTCACACCATGTCAATCAAGAAACAGAAACACAAATGACCGGCGCCCAGATTCTGATGGCCGTGCTCAAAGAAGAAGGGGTCGATACGATATTCGGTTTTCCTGGCGGCGCGGTCATCGATATCTATGACGAGCTGGCCCAAACCGACATCCGGCACATTCTGGTGCGCCACGAACAGGCTGCGGTTCATGCCGCGGATGGATATGCACGGGCCAGCCGCAAAGTCGGCGTGTGCCTGGTGACCTCCGGACCCGGCGCGACCAACACCGTAACCGGCATCGCATCGGCTTTTATGGACTCCATCCCCCTGGTGGTGATCACCGGACAGGTTCCAACCCATCTGATCGGAAACGATGCCTTTCAGGAAGTGGATATCGTGGGGATTACCCGGCCCTGCACCAAACACAACTACCTGGTCAAATCGATTGGCGATCTGGCCAGAATTCTGAGAGAAGCCTTCATGATCGCGAGATCCGGACGACCCGGCCCGGTTCTGGTGGACATCCCGAAGGATCTCACCCGGTCACAGACCGTGTTTTCATTAAAAGAAACGGTTCATCTGAAATCCTACAATCCAACCTATCGGCCCAACAAACGACAACTGGAAAAAGTCGTGCAACTGATTCAGGACGCCAAACGCCCCCTGATTTTTGCCGGCGGCGGGGTCATCCTGTCCCGGGCATCGGGTGAGCTGACGGAGCTGGCCCATACCTGCATCATGCCGGTGACCAATTCACTGATGGGGCTGGGATCGTTTCCCGGAACCGACCCGCTCTGCCTGGGCATGATCGGCATGCATGGCACCTATACGTCCAATATGGCCACCAGCGCCTGTGATCTCCTTCTGGCTGTCGGGGTCCGGTTCGATGACCGGGTGACCGGAAAAACAGATGCCTTTGCGTCCCAGGCAAAGATTGTGCATATCGATATCGATCCCACCTCCATTCGAAAAAATGTTCTGGTCACTGTCCCGCTGGTTGGGGATTGCCGAATCACCCTGAAGCATCTGAATGAACTGATCCGCCAGGAAAAACCGGTAGATGATCTGCCTGAAAAGCGGGCGGAATGGCTGGACCAGATTGCGGCATGGCGACAGAAAGGGGCGTTGAATTACGATCAGACACACATTATCAAACCCCAGTATGTGGTGGAAAAACTCTATGAACTGACCCGGGGCCAGGCCATCATCACCACCGAAGTGGGACAGAATCAGATGTGGGCGGCCCAGTATTACCGGTTTGACCGGCCGGATCATTTCATGACATCCGGTGGTCTGGGCTGTATGGGATACGGATTACCGGCTGCCATCGGCGCCCAGATGGCCTGCCCCCAAAAAACCGTGGTGGATATTGCCGGAGATGGCAGTATTCAGATGAACAGTCAGGAACTGGCCACGGCTGTTCAGTATGGCCTGCCGGTCAAGATTGTTATTCTGAATAACCGGTATCTGGGCATGGTCCGGCAATGGCAGGAGCTTTTTTACGACAAACGGTATGCCTGCACCGATATGGCGCACGCCCCTGATTTTGTCAAACTGGCCGAGGCTTATGGTGCGGTTGGTCTGCGCGCCACGACACCGGCCGAAGTCATACCGGTTCTGGAGGCCGGACTGAGTTCTCCCAACGTCGCGATCATGGATTTCTGGATCGATCGGGAGGAATGTGTCTATCCCATGGTTCCGGCCGGTGCGCCGATCACCGAGATGCTTCTGGTGTAACGGGAAAGGAGAATTATGCAGACAGAAGATCCCAAACATGTCATCACCATGCTGGTGGACAATCAGCCCGGGGTGTTATCCCGGGTATCGGGTCTGTTCAGCGGCAGGGGATTCAATATCGACAGCCTGTGCGTGGCGGAAACCATGGATCCCCAGGTATCCCGCATCACGCTGGTGACCCGCGCCAATGCGCTGATGGTCGAACAGATTGAAAAGCAGCTCAACAAGCTGATCAACATCATCAAAGTCCGCATCATGGAAAAGAATCGGGCGGTTCAGCGGGAAATGGCCCTGATCTGTGTACGGGCCAAACCGGAAAACCGGGCTGAAATTCTGCGGATAGCGGATATTTTCAGGTGTAAAATTATCGATGCCGGGCTGGAGCACTATATTCTGGAAGTGACCGGGGATGCGGAAAAATTGACCGCCATCCTGAATCTTTTAAAACCCATCGGCATCAAAAAAATTGCCAGAACAGGGACCGTGGCGCTGTTCCGGGAACCGAAGTAAGGAAGGATAGACTGAAGGCTGAAGACTGAAGGCTGTTGGCTGGCTACTGAATTCTGACTTCTGAATACTTTTAATAAAAAAACTCAACTTATGGAAAGGTAAAGGTAAATAAAAATGGCAAAAATTGATTTTGGCGGCGTAATCGAAGACGTGGTGACATCCGAAGAATTTTCACTGGAACGGGCGCGCCAGGTACTGAAGGATGAAACCGTGGCCGTGATCGGCTACGGGGTTCAGGGTCCCGGGCAGGCACTGAACCTGAAAGACAATGGGATTCGTGTCATTGTGGGTCAGCGGGAAGGTGGAGACTCCTGGAATCGCGCAGTCAATGATGGATTTGTTCCCGGTCAAACCCTGTTTCCGGTCGAGGAAGCGGCCAGAAAAGGGACTGTCGTTCAGTACCTGTTATCAGACGCCGGTCAGGTGGCCATGTGGCCAGCGGTCAAAGCCTGCCTGAATCCCAATGACGCCCTGTATTTTTCCCATGGATTCGGCATTGTGTATCGGGACCAGACCGGCATCATCCCCCCGGAGAATGTGGATGTCATTCTGGTGGCTCCCAAGGGGTCGGGACGGACCGTCCGGACCAATTTTTTGGACGGCAGCGGCATCAATGCCAGCTTCGCCATTCATCAGGACCATACGGGCCGGGCATCCGAACGGGTCATGGCATTGGGCATGGCCATCGGCTCGGGATACCTCTTTCCCACCACGTTTGAAAAAGAGGTTCACAGCGATCTGACCGGTGAGCGGGGCGTGCTGATGGGATGTTTGGCCGGGGTCATGGAAGCCCAGTACACCCTGCTGAGAAAACACGGGCACAGCCCCAGCGAAGCCTTTAACGAAACCGTGGAGGAACTGACCCAAAGCCTGATCCGGCTGGTGGCGCAAAACGGCATGGACTGGATGTTCGCCAGTTGCAGCACGACGGCCCAACGCGGGGCACTGGACTGGGCGCCCCGGTTCCGGGACGCGGTTTCCCCGGTTTTTGCGGAGTTGTACCAGAGTGTCATCAGTGGAACAGAAACCCGGCGCGTTCTTGAGGCCAACAGCACACCTGATTATCGCGCCAAACTGGAAAAAGAGCTGGATGTGATCAAAAATTCTGAAATGTGGCGGGCTGGCGCCGCAGTCCGGTCCCTCCGACCGGAAAATCGGTCTCAAAAATAAGGAAAAAAAAGTATGAACCCCCTGCAACTGTATGACACCACGCTGCGCGACGGCACCCAGGGTGAAGATATCGCGTTTTCGGCAGAAGAAAAAATCGATATTGCCATGCGTCTGGATGAAACCGGCATTCATTACATCGAAGGCGGATGGCCTGGCTCCAATCCACGGGACATGCAGTTTTTTGAGCTGGCCAGACGACTGGATTTCAGGCATGCCAAGCTGACCGCTTTTGGATCGACCCGCAGACCCGGGATCGATCCGGCAGCGGATGCCAACCTGAACGCGCTGCTGAAATCCGATGCGCCGGTCGTGACGGTATTTGGAAAAACATGGGATCTGCATGTCGAAAAAATCATGGGCATTTCCCTGGCGGAGAATCTGGCCATGATTTCGGAAACCCTGTCATTTTTGAAGGGTCATGGCCGGGAAGTCATCTACGATGCCGAGCATTTCTTTGACGGATACCGGGAGAATCCGGATTATGCCCTTCAAACGCTTCGATCCGCCATTCAGGGCGGGGCCGACGCCATTGTGTTGTGTGACACCAACGGCGGATCATTGCCGGATTTTGTGGCATCGGCCATTGAAACGGTTCAGGAAACCATCCTGCAGGGAAACGGAACCGAATTGGTCCGGTTGGGGATTCATGCCCACAATGACTGCGGCCTGGCGGTGGCCAATTCCATCACCGCGGTCCGGGCCGGCGCAACACTGGTGCAGGGCACCATCAACGGGTATGGCGAGCGGTGCGGGAATGCGGATCTGACCACGATCATCCCCATTTTGTGCCTGAAAATGAATCACCCCTGCATTTCGCCGGAGAACCTGACCAAGCTGAAACGCCTGTCCCGGTTTGTGGATGAGACGGCCAACATGATTCCCCGGAATTCCCGCCCCTTTGTGGGGAAAAGCGCCTTTGCCCACAAAGGCGGGGTTCATGTCAGCGCCATCCGGAAAGATCCGCGGGCCTATGAGCATGTGGACCCGTCCTTGGTGGGCAACAAGCGTCGCGTTCTGGTATCGGATCTGGCCGGGCGCAGCAATATCGAGTACAAGGCCCGGGAACTGGGAATCGATCTGAGTGAAAACGGGTTTGACAGCCAGAAAATTGTTTCGGAAATCAAGCGGATGGAACAGGAAGGGTATGCGTTTGATGCGGCGGACGGGTCATTCAAAATCCTGATCGAACGGATGACAGACCGGTTCAAACCATTTTTCGATCTGGAATCGTTTCGGGTCACCATCGAAAAAGATCGGGATCAGCCCTGCTCTGCCCATGCAACCATCAAAATATCGGTTGCCGGACAAAAGGAAATTACCGCAGCCGAAGGAAGCGGTCCGGTCAGTGCGCTGGACAATGCCCTGAGAAAGGCTTTGGACAAATTCTATCCCCATCTCGACCGCATGCGTCTGGTCGATTTCAAGGTTCGGGTCATCGATGGCCGTCTCGGCACTGCGGCCCGGGTTCGTGTTTCCATTGAATCCCGCGACGAGGACCATGTCTGGAGCACCATTGGTGTATCGGAAGACATTATCGAAGCCAGTTGGCAGGCCCTGGCAGACAGTTTTCAATACAAATTGTCCCGAACGATCCCGTAGGGGCGGCCCCTTGTGGCCGCCCGGATGCCGGAACAAAACACGTATTTGTATCTCCGGCAGGGCGGCCTGTGGGCGTTTGGTTTGCCTGACATCCGAGCCCGCTTCAGCGAACCGACCGGTCAATCGTTTTTACAGACCGAGTTCATCCAGACACGCCATGAAATCATCGGAAAAAGAATCCAGGAGGATTTGTTCCCGGCCGAATTCCGATATATCTTCCGCCTTGTTGTTGCCGGCGCCATATTCCACATGCCATCCCTTTTCTTTCAGCTTCTGGATGACGGTATCCACCTGCTGACGGGTGGCATTACTCCCCAAATTGCCTTCTGCCAGAAAAAATTTCATTGGTTTCTCCATGACCGGTTTGAATCAAACAGATATTATGACAATAAAAAATCGGAAAAGACCGTTCAGTCAGGCTGTCGGAAATAAATAAATCCACTGGATTGCGACGGATTTTGGTTCGTCTGCAAGGTGCATCCGCCGGTGCATATCGGGATATGTGCCGGCGGATGTAACGCAGCAGACGGTGCAAAAGACAAGCAAGATGTGGATTTATTTGTTTCCGACAGCCTTGCGCACGTTGATGCAAAAGTTGTATTTAATTTTGATACAATATGTTCATTTTTTGCAGTTGCGCAACAGGATTTTTTCCCGAACCCGATGTCCCATATCACCCGAATGGGGATTGTCGATCCTTTGGACCAATCGTTTTTTTTGACAATATTATATGGTGTTGTTAATTGATTACCGATTAAACTTTCAAATTTTTTTCAATCGTGGGCATGTATTTTATGGGACGTTCTGTCAGCCGTGTCATGGCATAAATCATGATGGAAATGGCACTGTCGGACAAAGTTTTGCCCCGATGCCGACGGATTTGAAGAGCAAAACCGTTCAAAGCCTGTCGGATGGCACTCTCCTTAAACATATCACCTATGACGCCGGTGAAAAAACTTGGTAGCAGGCCCTTGCCACAACGATACGGGCCATCGACTGCTTGCATGTCATTGCCTATATCAGATCCATTATAGACTTTCAGAAAAAAACCAGACGATTCCACAAATTGAGTGAATGCCAACCGGAAGTGTGTTATAAAATCCGGGCAGCGGTGCAAATGGCTGCGTCTGAAAGTCTGTATATAATCGAAAGGATATGCTCATGAAACGGCTGGCAACCTCAACAGTCATCATCCTGTGGGTGCTCCTGATACAATCTGCAGCCGGGGTGGTTGCCGATACATCCAACATGCCGGATGGATTTGTATATCTGTCGGATATCGATTCCGATATTGCTGTCGAGCTGCGATATTACACATCAGACAATTTTTTGGGTCAGCCGGTAAATGGCTATCTGGCGCCCAGGTGTATCCTGACACGGCCGACAGCCCTCGCCCTGAAAAAAATTCAGGAAGAACTCAAACCCTTTGGACTGGGCCTGAAAGTGTTTGACGCCTATCGTCCGCAACAGGCAGTCGATCACTTTGTGGCATGGGCCAAGGATATCGATGACACCCGGATGAAACAGGCATACTATCCGAATGTGGAAAAACAGAACCTGTTCAGGGATGGATATATTGCCGCAAAATCCGCGCACAGCCGGGGCAGCACCGTGGATCTGACAATCATCTCGCTGCTCAATCCGCCACATGTGGCGCTGGATATGGGCAGCGGATTTGATTTTTTTGGTCCGGAATCCTGGCCGGACAATCCAAACCTGACGCCAGCCCAGCGAAGCCACCGCATGCTGCTTCAGACGTTAATGAAAAAACATGGATTTGAACCATATGACAAGGAGTGGTGGCATTTCAGGCTGATCGATGAACCATTTCCTGCCACCTGGTTCAATTTCCCGGTGCAATGATCTGTATGCACCCCATTTTACCATTTGAACAGGTGACCGATATCGTACGCCATATCAGACCATGTCCTGTCCCGTTCTGTCCGGGCGCTGCGCTTCAATATCCATACGGAAAACGAATGATATGAAATCGGGAAACCTGATCGTTTTTGACATGGATGGTGTCATTGTGGATGTATCCGGTTCATACTGCGAGGTGCTTCAAAAAACAGCCGCGCTTTTTTTTCAGAATGCCCGACATGCCGATCTATTGCCCGATCCCCTGTTTGAACGGTCTGACCTGGCACAAATCAAACACGGAGGCGGGTGGAACAACGACTGGGATCTGACCCATCGGGTTATCAGCCTGCTTCTGAGCCGGGTCGATGTTCCTGCAATCCCGGACGATATGTCATGGGACATCTACCGGCAGGTGATTGCAGATAGCGATGTTACCCAACTGGGACACTATCTTCGGGAAACCGAAAACCCGTTGTTTCATCTGCACCAGCATCACCAGAATGGCGCCCACCCCTTTGCGGACAGGTGCTATCAGAATGATATCGGCACCGGCAACATCATCCGGCAGATGTTTCAGGAGATGTATCTGGGCCGGGAGCTTTTTGAAACCATTTATCAGACACCTGCCCGGACAGACACCGGGCCCGGATATATTTTTCAGGAAGACCTGTTGCTTCCAGCCCCGTTCATCCAGAAACTGGCAGAAGAAAATACACTCTGCATTGCTACCGGAAGACCATTTACAGAGGCTTTTTTTACCCTGAACCGGTTTGGCATTCATAATTTTTTTTCACGCATGGCAACACTGGATGACTGTCTGATGGCCGAAAACTGGCTGGCGGAAACAGAATCCCGTCAGGTGTCATTGAGCAAACCCCATCCCTATATGCTCAATGCCATTGCCGCGGATATGGAAAGTCTGTCAACTTCCCGATATTATATTGGTGACATGCCCGATGATATGGAGGCAGCCCTGCGGTCTGACTATGCCTATACCGCGGTGGGGTGCCTGTTGTCCGCACCCGGTTCGGATACGCTGAAACAGAAACTGGTGGATGCGGGCGCCCACTCGGTGGTCGAATCGCTTCAGGAACTGGAATTCCTGATCCGGTAACGGATGCATCGGGTGAAATGGACGTCGGGAGCATCCCGTTGCGATTGAAAGAAAATTTTCCAATGCATTCCCCTGACAACAAAGGAAGATGACCAGAGGATGAAAAAACGGATCAAACTGATTTCGTGGAATGTGAACGGATTGTCTGCGGCCATGAAAAAAGGATTTTCAGAGTCGTTCATATCGTTTAACGCCGACATTGTTGCCATACAGGAGACCAAACTGCAGGAATCCAAACTGACAGTAGAAATGGAATCTCTTGACAATTATCAGTCTTACTGGTCATTTTCCAGGGTAAAAAAAGGTTACAGCGGTGTGGCCACTTATACGCGCATCAATCCGCTCGACGTCCGGCATGGCATGGGCAGGCCGGAATACGATGATGAGGGACGGATTTGTGAAATCGATTTCGGGGATTTCATTTTCCTGAATGTCTATTTCCCGAACGGCGGTGACAAGAAAATTGATGACGCAACCGTGTTCATGCAGACCGACGACGGCAAACGGCTGGTCTATAAACAGAATTTTTACCGGGATTTTTTTGATTATGCAGATGCCCTGCGGCAGGCCGGAAGAAGCCTGATCATTGCAGGCGATTACAATATCGCCCACAATGAAATTGACCTGAAAAATGCAAAAGCAAACGAAAAATATTCCGGCTTTCTGCGGATCGAGCGGGACTGGATGGACCGGATCGTGAACAATGGATATGTCGATACATTTCGGCACCTGCATCCGGATACGGTCAAATACAGTTGGTGGACCTACCGGTTTGGCGCCAGATCCCGGAATGTCGGATGGCGCATCGATTATTTTTTTGTCTCGCCGGATATCATTGAAAAAGGATGGCTTCAGGATGCATTTATCGATAACGGGATCATGGGTTCGGATCACTGCCCGATCGGTTTGGTGCTGGAAATCTGAAAATCCCAATCCTGAAATCCATAAAAACAAAACTCTCTATTGACAGGTTTACCGGAAACTGATTATTTAGCTGTTCTGTTTTAAAATCCGGCGGGAATGAATTGCCCGCCTGTTTTTTTCAGAAGCAATCAGGTTGGTCCGGTCGGAAAAAATACATTAACCAATGATCTGAAAGGAGATTTACCGGAAATGGGTGGCAAGAAAAAGGAAGAAAAGCAGAAACCTCTGGATAAAATGACCGTCAAGGAATTGCGGGATCTGGCCAAGCAGGAAACCAATATTCAGGGTGTTTATGGCATGAACAAACCCGAGTTGATCAGCGGAATCAAGAAAGCCAGAGGCATCGAAGAAACAGCTCCAAAAAAATCAGATACATCGGTCAGAGAAATCAAACATAAAATGAGGGCGTTGCGGGTGGTTCGTGAATCTGCCCTGAAGGAAGACAACAGCCGTATGGCGGAAATTATCAAAAAGCGAATCAGCCGCCTGAAGAAAAAAACCCGAAAGGCCGCCTGATGCCGGAATGTCATGACACATGATGATTTCTCCCAAATCCCTGGCATTTGATATCGATGGGGTTCTGGCAGACACCATGACCCTGTTTCTGGATATTGCGGCGTCCGAGTATCAGATACGGGGGATATCTTATGAGGATATTACCTCTTATCAGTTGGAAGACTGCCTGTCCCTGGATTCTGCCATCATCAACCGCATTATCACACAGATTCTGGATGGCAACTATTCGGTTCCACTGGCGCCGATCACCGGCGCATCAGAGGTGCTGGTTCGACTGGGAAAACAGTATGGTCCGGTGCTGTTTGTAACGGCCCGACCCTATACAGGTCCCATTACGGACTGGATTCAACAGATACTGCTTCTGAAATCACATGAATTCGATATCGTCGCCACCGGTGCATTTGAAGCCAAGGCAAGCGCCCTTCAGGAAAGAGGGATAACCCATTTTGTCGATGACCGCCTGGAAACCTGTTTTACATTGAAAACCGCCGGAATTGAACCCATTGTGTTTCGCCAGCCCTGGAACCGGCAGGAACACCCCTTTCTGGAAGTTTCATCCTGGCAGGAAATCGATGCCATCATTTCATGGCTACCCGATCAGACAGACACCGATGAAGCCGCTGATTGACCGGTTTGTGGAATCCCTGGCCTCTGAAAAAGGCTATTCCATACATACCTGTCAGGCCTATCAGCATGATCTGGAAGAATTTGCCGAGATTTGCGCCGGGCTGCTCAATAAAGACATACCGGATATTCAGGCGGACGCCATTGATGCACTGATCATTCGGGGATACTTGGGACGGCTGTATTCGTCCAATAAAAAATCTTCCATTGCCAGAAAACTGTCGGCCATACGATCGTTTTACCGGTTTCTGATAAGACGGAGCCTGATCGACACAAATCCGGCGGAATCGGTGCGAACCCCCAAACAGGACAAGCCGATTCCTGTCTGGCTGGCAGTGGATGACATGTTTCGCCTGCTGAACGGCGTGGATGTGTCGACACTATTGGGGACACGGGATGCCGCCATGCTGGAAACCCTGTACTCGACCGGCATACGGGTCTCCGAGCTGACCGGGATAAACCTGTATGATGTGGATTCGGCCCAGGGGCTGATCCGCATTCGGGGGAAAGGAAACAAGGAGCGTATGGCGCCGATCGGAAACCGGGCGCTCAATGCCATCCGGTTATACCGGGAACGCCTGGCAACAGAAACCGGAATCGGCAGTCAAATCAATGGCCCGGTTTTTCTGAATGATCGCGGCACACGCATCACGCCCCGGTCGGTCCAGCGGATTCTGAATAACTGGGCAAAACAGACCGGCATTCTTTTTCCCATTTCGCCGCACAAACTGCGGCATTCGTTTGCAACCCATATGCTGGATGCCGGGGCCGGCCTTCGGGAAGTGCAGGAGCTTCTGGGACATCAGAGTCTGTCAACAACCCAGAAATACACTCATGTCAGCATGGACCGGTTGATGGAAGTGTATGACCGGGCGCATCCCAGAAAATGAAAGAATTATGACGGGATGTTTTTGCCGAGTCGTTTTGCTCTGTTATACTTTGAACGGTCACAATCTGCGGGGTCCATATACAGAAGTCAGAATACAGAATTCAGAAGCCAGCATAAATAGGGAATGATTGCTGTTTATAAAAATGATATTTTCCTCATTTATTCTGAATTCTGGCTTCTGAATTCTGTTTTTCCACATTTATTGACAGATATCAGTATATGTCCTATGGGTCTTTTTTGCACCAAACCTGAAATACTGGATTACCTGAAATCATGAATTTTCACGGAACCACGATACTGGCAGTCCGGCATCATGGCAAGGTGGCGTTGGCCGGCGATGGGCAGGTCACGCTGAATGATACCATTGTCAAGCATCATGCAAAAAAAGTCAGGCGCATTTATCATGATAAAATCATTGTGGGCTTTGCCGGATCCACAGCCGATGCATTGACCCTGTCGGAAAAGCTGGAGTCAAGACTGGACCGGTATAACGGCAACCTGACACGCGCCGCCGTGGAGATGGCCAGAGACTGGCGAAGTGACAAATTTCTTCGAAAACTGGAAGCCCTGATGATCGCCGCTGACGATTCCCGAACCTTTCTGCTGTCCGGAAACGGGGATATCATCGAACCCGATGACGCGGTGATCGGTATCGGCTCCGGCGGTGTGGCGGCCCAGGCTGCTGCAACCGCCCTGATCCGGTTCACCGATATGGGCCCGGTTGATATTGTGAAACAGGCCATGTCAATTGCCGCATCCCTTTGTGTTTACACCAACTCCGAAATCACCATAGAAGAAATATAATCCATGGATTTATTGAAGCCATCCGAAATCGTTTCCGAACTGGACAAATATATTATCGGCCAGCATGATGCCAAAAGATCCGTGGCCATTGCCCTCCGCAACCGGTGGCGACGACAGCAGGTTCCCCCGGAACTTCGGGATGAAATTGCCCCCAAAAACATTATCCTGATCGGCCCGACCGGCGTTGGAAAAACCGAGATTGCCAGACGGATATCCAAACTGACCGATTCCCCGTTTCTCAAGGTCGAGGCATCCAAATTTACAGAAGTCGGCTATGTGGGACGGGATGTGGAATCCATGGTCCGGGATCTGGTCGAAATGACCATCAGCATGATGAAATCCCGAGAACAGGAAATCGTTCAGCCCAGGGCTGTTTCCATTGCAGAAGAACGGATGCTTGACCTGCTGCTGCCCAAACCCAGACCCCAGCCGGGCACTAACGATTCACCCAAGGAACTGGAACTGGTCGGCGCCTCCGCTGATGAACCGGCCTCCACCCGGGAAAAACTGCGGGGCATGCTGAGAGCCGGAAAACTGGACAGCCGGTTTGTGGATCTGGATGTGGCGGATCGGTCCATGCCGACCATCGAGGTGTTTTCCAACATCGGCATGGAAGAGATGGGTATCAATTTCAAGGATATGCTCAGCGGCCTTCTTCCCAGGAACACCCGCCGCCGGAAACTCAAGGTGCCGGAGGCCATGAAAATCCTGACCCAGGAAGAAGCTCAGAATCTCATTGACATGGACAAAATTGTCAGTCAGGCCATCCAGAAAGTGGAGCAGTCCGGCATCATTTTTCTGGATGAAATTGACAAGGTGATCAGCCGGGGCGGAGCTCAGGGCCCGGATGTTTCCCGTGAAGGAGTTCAGCGGGACCTCTTGCCCATTGTCGAAGGCTCGACCGTAAACACCCGGTACGGGCCGGTGAAAACCGATCATGTGTTGTTTATGGCCTCCGGGGCTTTTCATACAGTCAAGCCGTCGGACCTCATCCCGGAGCTTCAGGGCCGATTTCCCATTCGGGTCGAACTCCAGTCGCTCAACCGAAAAGAGTTTGTCCGGATTCTGACCGAACCCAAAAACGCCCTGATCATTCAATATACGGCGCTGATCAAAACAGAAGGTGTTCATATCCAGTTTCAGCCCGATGCCATCGAACGGATTGCAGCCATTGCCGAAGAAGTCAACACCAGTACCGAAAATATCGGCGCCAGAAGACTTCATACCCTGATGGAAAAACTTCTGGAGGATATTCTGTTCGATGCGCCGGACATGGACGGCGCCCGGATCGACATCGATGCCACGGTTGTGGACCAGAAACTGAATGCCATCAAGAATGATGAGGATCTGAGCCGGTATATTTTATAAGCTGTGACAAGTGACAAGTCACTCGTCACAAATCACTTGTCACTCGTCACTTGTCCCTTGTCTATTTTCAAATTCAAAGGAAAATGCCATGACGCCAGATGTTGCGGATATCCTGGTCGAATCACTGCCGTATATCCGACAGTTTTCCGGAATGACCATTGTCGTGAAATACGGCGGTCATGCCATGGTGGATGAACAGCTCAAGGCGGATTTTGCCCGGGATATCACCCTGATGAAATTTATCGGGCTGAATCCCGTAATTGTTCATGGCGGCGGTCCGCAGATCAATTCCGTTCTGAAGCAGATGAACATATCCCCCCGGTTTGTCCGGGGCATGCGGCTGACCGATGAAGCCACCATGGATGTGGTGGAAATGGTTCTGGGCGGCAAGATCAACAAGTCCATCGTGGCCCAGATCAGTCAGCATGGCGGAAAGGCTGTGGGTCTGAGCGGTAAGGACGGCGGTCTGATCACGGCCAGAAAGATGCACATCATTCACCAGGAAGACGAAAACAGTCCGCCCGAGATCATCGATCCCGGCCTGGTGGGCGAAGTGACCCGTGTCGATCCCGAAATCATTCATACGCTGACCCATCAGGGATTCATTCCGGTCATTGCACCGATTGGCGCGGGTTGTAACGGAGAAACCTTCAATATCAATGCGGATCTGGTAGCCGCCAAAATCGCCATTGCGCTGTCTGCCGGAAAACTGATTCTTCTGACCGATGTGGATGGCATTCTGGATTCGACCGGTGCATTGATATCGTCGGCCACATTTGAAAGCGCCACCCGGATGATCCGGGAGAAGGTTATCACCGGAGGCATGATTCCCAAGGTGGAATGCGCTCTGGACGCCGTTTCCAACCATGTGGAGAAGGTGCACATCATTAACGGCAAAAAGCGTCATGCGCTGTTGCTGGAACTGTTTACCGACAAAGGCATAGGAACTGAATTTATACAATGACCAGTCAAACCATTTCAACCGCCGACAGGACCATCGCAGGCACCTACAAACGATTTCCCATTGTGCTGACAACCGGAAGCGGATGCGTGGTGCAGGATGAAACCGGCAAATCCTATATTGATTTTGTTGCGGGCATTGCGGTCTGCAACCTGGGCCACTGTCACCCCGCTGCCGTTCAGGCACTGACCAGTCAGGCCAAAATCCTGTTTCATGTGTCCAATCTGTACTACACACAGCCCCAGACGGAACTGGCCGAGCTGTTGACCGACCACTGTTTTGCCGACCGCGTTTTCTTCTGTAACAGTGGTGCGGAAGCCAATGAAGCGGCCATCAAGCTGGCCCGCAAATATTTCAAGGACCGGAATGAACCGGACCGCTACGAAATCCTGTCCATGAATCAATCCTTTCACGGCCGGACCATGGCGACCCTGTCTGCAACGGGTCAGGAAAAAATCCGCGCCGGATTTGATCCGATCCTGCCGGGGTTTGATTTTGCGCCATTTGACGATATCGATGCGCTGTCCAAAAAAATGACCCCGAAAACCTGTGCCGTGTTGCTGGAACCGATTCAGGGAGAAGGCGGCATCCGGCTGCCAAGACCCGGATATCTGAAACAGGTTCGGGACTTGTGTGATCGATATGGGGCCCTGCTGATTTTTGACGAGATTCAGACCGGACTGGGTCGAACCGGCAAACTTTTTGCGCATGAGCATTTCGACGTTCAACCCGACATCATGACACTGGCCAAGGCCCTGGCCAACGGGCTTCCCATGGGCGCGATGCTGGCGCGGGAACCGGTTGCCGCATCGTTTACACCGGGCGCCCATGCCTCCACATTTGGCGGGTCTCCCCTGGCCGCAGCCACTGCCGTGGCGGTTTTAAAGACGCTGTTACACGACCGGATCGTCGAACAGGGTCAACAAACAGGCGAGTATTTCAAATCCCGCCTGCTGTGGCTGAAAAACCGTCATGATGTCATTGTCGATGTCCGCGGCCTGGGCCTGATGCTGGGCATGGAATTGAAGGCGGATGGCGCAGATCTGGTTGCGTCGTGTATGGAAAAGGGATTTTTGATCAACTGCGTTCAGGGCAATGTGCTGCGATTTGTTCCGCCGTTAATTGTGACAGTTCAGGAGATCGATGCCCTGATTGCATGTCTGGATGAACTTTTTGGCCGGATCGCCGGTTAACAGGAGCGATTGTGAAAAAAGACCTGCTCACGCTTTTGGATTTGGAAAAATCGGAATTTGACGGTCTGTTTCAACGGGCCATTGAACTGAAAAACCGACGGAAGCAGAAAATTGCCGAAACAAAACTCAGCGGCAAATCACTGGGCCTTATTTTTGACAAACCATCCACCCGAACGCGCGTGTCTTTTGAAGCCGCGATGATTCAGATGGGTGGTGTTCCCCTGTTTATCAGCACGCGGGACACCCAGGTCAGCCGGAATGAACCGATAATGGACACGGCGCGGGTCTTGTCCCGATATCTGGACGGCATTGTCATTCGCACCTTTTCCCAGGATATCCTGGAGGAATATGCCGCCTATTCCGACATTCCGGTCATTAACGCACTGACGGATATGTATCACCCCACCCAGGTGCTAAGCGATCTGATGACCATCATCGAATGCAAGGGCGGGTATGAGGGAATTACCGTTGTCTGGGTTGGAGACGGCAATAATGTGTCCCATTCCTGGATCAATGCCGCAGCCGTTCTGGGATTCAATCTGAATCTGGCCTGCCCGGAAGGATATTTTCCCAATCCGGACATCCTGAATCGGGCCACCGGGATCGCCAGTGGACGCATTCGGATCACAACGGATCCGATCGATGCCATGCAGGGGGCGGATGTCATTTATACCGATGTGTGGGCCAGCATGGGTCAGGAAAGCGAGTCCATTTCCCGAAAACGGATTTTTAAAAATTATCAGGTCAATGCGGATCTGGTGTGTCATGCCAACCGGGATGCCATTGTCATGCACTGCCTGCCGGCCCACCGGGGAGAAGAAATTTCCGAAGCGCTTCTGGAATGTTCGACATCGGTGGTCTGGGAACAATCCGAAAACAAGCTGCATATGAACAAGGCAATTCTGGAAGCCTTCATGTGCCGATAGCCATTGGTTGTCAACTTTATCTCTCAATACTGAATTCAAGGAGCAAAAACGGTGTCACAACCCATTCATAAAGTTGTTCTGGCCTATTCCGGCGGACTGGATACATCGGTCATTTTAAAATGGCTGATTGAAACCTACCATTGCGAGGTGATCGCGTTTTCGGCCGATATCGGTCAGGAAGAGGACCTGAACAAGATCCGAACCAATGCCGAAAAAACAGGCGCTTCCAAAATCTACATCGAAGATCTGAAAGAGACCTTTGTACGGGACTATGTATTTCCCGCGTTTCGGGCCAATGCCATTTACGAGGGCCAGTATCTGTTGGGAACATCCCTGGCAAGGCCCCTGATCGCCAAACAGCAGATCGAAATTGCGCAAAAAGAAGGAGCGGATGCGGTCAGTCACGGCGCTACCGGCAAGGGGAATGATCAGGTCCGGTTTGAACTGACGTATTTTGCCATGAATCCCCATATTCAGATCATCGCTCCTTGGCGGGAATGGAATTTGACTTCCCGGACGGCATTGATGGAATATGCCGGACAGCATGGCATCGAGGTGCCCACCACCCCGGCCAAACCCTACAGCTCGGATGCCAATCTGTTGCATATCAGCTACGAGGGCGGCATTCTGGAAGATCCCTGGAGTCAACCGCCCGAGGATATTTTTCAGTTGACCGTTTCTCCCAAACAGGCGCCGGATGATCCGGAAGTAGTGGAAATCACCTTCGAGTCGGGAAACCCGGTTGCCATCAACGGGCAGGCAATGTCTCCGGCAACCCTGCTGAAAAATCTCAACCGGCTGGGCGGCAAACATGGCATCGGCCGGGTGGATCTGGTGGAAAACCGGTTTGTCGGCATGAAATCCCGGGGGGTATATGAAACACCTGGCGGAACCATTTTGCGTGCGGCGCACATGGCAATGGAATCCATCACCATGGACCGGGAGGTCATGCATATCCGCGATGGCCTGATTCCCAAATATGCCGAACTGGTTTATTATGGATTCTGGTTCTCACCCGAGATGAGGCTGCTTCAGAACATGATCGACGATACCCAGAAATCTGTCTGCGGTGTCGTTCGGATGGAACTGTACAAGGGCGTGTGCCGGGTATTGGGCAGAAAATCCGATCTGTCGCTTTACAGCCATGACTTTGCGACATTTGAAGATGATACGGTTTACCATCAGAAGGATGCGGAAGGCTTTATCCGGCTCAACGCTCTGCGGCTGCGCATCCAGAATCTGATGACACTCAAAACGCATGGTGTATGATAAAAAACATGTCAGATAAACCCTGGGACGGCAGATTTACCGAAAGAACAGACAGAAGCGTTGAAGTGTTTACGTCATCCATTGACGTGGACAAACGCCTGTATGCCTATGATATCGAAGGCAGCATCGCCCATTGCCGCATGCTGGCGCAGGCCTCCATCATCACCGATGACGAATCATCCCAACTGATCGAAGGGCTGGGAATCATCAAGCGGGAGATTCAGAGAGGCCAGTTTGAATTCGATCACGGACTTGAAGATATCCACATGCATATTGAAACCCGGCTGTTTCAGCTTGTCGGTAAAACGGCACAGAAACTGCACACGGCCCGCAGCCGGAACGATCAGGTCGCTGTCGATATCCGCATGTATCTCCGGGATGAAACCCGGACCGTGATGAGCCTGCTGCTGGTGCTGCAGGAAACGCTGGTTACTTTGGCAGAGACCCATATGAGTGTCATCATGCCCGGTTACACCCATCTGCAGCGGGCGCAGCCGGTGCTGCTGTCCCACCACTGGATGGCCTATTATGAAATGTTCCGCCGCGATTTTGAGCGGTTCCGGGATTGTCATGGGCGGATCAATGTCATGCCCCTGGGCAGCGCCGCACTTGCAGGCACCACGTATCCCATCGATCGAACCGTTACGGCTGCGTATCTTGATTTTCCCGCCATTTCGGAAAACAGCATGGATGCGGTTTCGGACCGGGATTTCATGATGGAATTCATGTCCTGCGCCAGCATCTGCATGGTTCATTTCAGCCGGTTGTCCGAAGAAATGATTTTATGGTCAAGCTCGGAATTTAAATTCATCGATCTTCCGGATTCGTTTGCAACGGGCTCCAGCATCATGCCCCAGAAGAAAAATCCGGATGTCCCGGAACTGGTTCGGGGAAAAACCGGCCGGGTGTTTGGAAATCTGCTGGCCCTGCTGACCCTGATGAAATCCCTGCCAATGGCCTATAATCGGGATATGCAGGAGGATAAACCGCCTGTGTTCGATACGGTTGACACCCTGAAGGCCTGTATCGATATTTACATCCGGATGCTGCCCCTGATTCATGTTCATCGAAAGCAGATGCTTGACGCAACCCTTTCCGGATTTATCAATGCAACCGATCTGGCGGATTATCTGGTCATGCGGGGGGTGACTTTTCGGGAAGCACATGGCTGCGTGGGACGGGCAGTCAACTTTGCCCTGTCTCACCAGAAAGAGCTGCACCAGTTGACACTGGACGAGCTCAAATCGTTTTCTTCGGTAATTTCAGAAGATGTCTTTGCCATTCTGACACCGGAGCAGATGGTGAACCGCCGGACTTCCCTTGGTGGAACGGCGTCAAAAAATGTGAATCAGGCCATACAGAATGCGAAAAGCCGTCTTGAGGCCCTGAAGAAATGAACCAGGAAAGGGGACAGGTCATGAAACACCGATTCAGAAAACAGGAAACGATTCTGATACTTGCGGCATTGCTGGCGGCCATGCTGTTTTCAGGTTGCGGACGCAAAACCCTGCCGGTATCACCTGTTCAGATTGAGCCTGCTGCGGTAACGGATCTGAGCGGCAAACTAACTGGTGCAAGCATCGATCTGATCTGGTCAATACCCGAATCCGATCCGCCGGTCAGTCGATTTGTGGTTTACAAAGCCAGCCGGGCCATTGCCGAGGGCGAGTGCGCCAACTGTCCCCTGGCCTTTGTCAAGGCTGCCGAAGTCCCGGCGGTTCACAGCAAGGGGGATGCGGCTGACAGAATGACGTTTTCACAATCGGTCAAAAAAGGGTATGTCTATACCTACAAAGTGATCGGGATTGCAGAAAAGGGCGTTGTTTCAGGAGATTCCAACCTGGCTGAAATCCGCTGTGAATGATACTGACGGGTGATTCGCCATCCGCGTGTTGTCCGACAGCCATGGCATTTCAGCCCGTAGCCTGTAGGTCAGGTTGGCCGGTTGTTTGGCCTACCTGACTGCCGTGCGGTCAGGCCCTTGTGTTGTGTCAGGGAGCCGCAAAAAACCGCGGCACCCTGACCTACCCGCTGAAAGCGGTTATCCGTTCTTGTTCTGTGATCAATTTGAAATCCAACAGGAGTGCATCGATGCATCATTTTCAATATAAAAACGGTGAAATGCTGTGCGAGGAGATTCCGGTATCCCGCATTGCCGAAGCCGTCGGTACGCCGTTTTATCTGTACAGCCACGCCACGATTGTCAGGCACTACCAGGCATTCAACGATGCGTTTGAGGGCATTGACCGGATGATCTGTTATTCGGCCAAGGCCAACACCTCCCTTGCGGTTCTAAAAACCCTTTGCAACCAGGGCGCCGGGCTGGATATTGTTTCCGGCGGCGAACTGTTCCGGGGAATCCAGGCCGGATTCAATCCGGAAATGATTGTGTACTCCGGTGTGGGAAAGCGTATCGACGAGATTGATTACGCCCTCAACACCGGCATTCTGATGTTCAACATCGAATCACGGGAAGAGCTTGAGGTCATTCAGTCGCGGGCGCAGACGCTTGGCAAACAGGCGACCATATCCATCCGGGTCAATCCGGATGTCGATCCCAAAACCCATCCCCACATTTCCACCGGACTGAAAAAGAACAAATTCGGAATCGATATCCAGAACGCCGTGGAAGCCTATCGGGCTGCCAGTCAGATGGAACATGTTTGCGTTGCCGGAATCGACTGCCATATCGGCTCCCAGATCACGCATGTCCGGCCGTTTGAGGATGCCATGAAAAGCCTCCTGGAGTTGATCGATCGTATTCAGGAAATGGGAATGGATATCCGGTATCTGGACATGGGGGGCGGTCTGGGCATTACCTATGACACCGAAACCCCGCCGCATCCCACAGAATATGCCGACGCCATTTCCCGGGTTCTGGGAGACCGGAAGATCCGGCTGATTTTTGAACCGGGCCGGGTCATTGTGGGCAACGCCGGCATTCTGGTGACCCGTGTTCTGTACCGGAAGTATGGATCCGTCAAGGAATTTGTCATTACTGATGCGGGCATGAATGACCTGATGCGTCCCATTCTCTATGACGCCTTTCATGACATCAAACCCGTGGTTCAGACCGATGATGCGCCGGCAATTGTCGCGGATGTGGTGGGCCCCATCTGCGAGTCCGGAGATTTCCTGGCACAGGGCCGCAAAATGCCGGATATCCGGCGCGGTGATCTGCTCGCGGTCATGAGCGCCGGGGCCTATGGATTTGCCATGTCATCCAATTATTGTTCCCGGTTGCGTGCGGCTGAAGTCATGGTCAGCGGCAATGAATATGCCGTCATCCGGCAGCGGGAAAAATTGAGTGACCTGATCGATGGCGAGTCTGTACCCCCGTTTGTGTAACCCTGACTTCTGACACCCAAAAACTGAAAACTGATCCCCATATCATGAATTCCATACCTTTTTATAAAATGAGCGGTGCAGGCAATGATTTCATCCTGATCGACAACCGTAACGGTATCGTGGATGACACATCCCTGAATGAATTGATCGTTGGTGTCTGTCGGCACAAACTGTCCGTGGGAGCGGATGGGGTGATTCTGATTGAACATTCGGACAAGGCCGATTTCAGATGGCGCTTTTTCAATGCCGACGCCAGTGTGGCGGAAATGTGCGGTAACGGAGCCCGGTGCGCGGCGCGATTGGCCTGCATGCTGGGCATTGCCAAGAACCGGGTTCGTTTTGAGACAATGGCCGGCATCATCGAGGCAGACATCAATGCCGACGGCCGGGTGAAAATCCGGTTGACCGATCCATCCGTGGCCAGACTGAATTTTCCCGTTGTTCTGTCAACCGGCATCAGCACGGTCAGCAGCATCAACACCGGGGTCCCGCATGTGGTGATTGAAGTGGCAGATGTGGCCCTGGCCCCGGTATGCGACATGGGGCGGGAAGTGCGGTATCATCCGGATTTTGCGCCATCCGGAACCAATGTCAATTTTGTCGGCAAAATGGCTGATGGCACCCTGGCCATCCGGACCTATGAACGGGGTGTGGAAAATGAAACACTGGCCTGCGGCACCGGTGCGACTGCCAGCGCATTGATCATGGCATTGCGGCATGGATTGACATCCCCGGTTACACTGACCACCCGAAGCGGTTCGATGTTAACGATTTATTTTCAACAAATGGATGGGCAATTTGGCGACCTGTATCTGGAAGGCGATGCCCGTCTTATCTATACGGCACAACTGAATGAAGAAGCCTGGAAATGAGAGGAATATCCAAATGAGTTTTCAAATTGATCTGTCCGACCGATTGAAAGAACTGCCACCCTATTTATTCAAGGAAATCGATGCCCAGAAAGCGGCAGTCCGGAAACAGGGTGTCGATATCATCGACCTGGGCGTCGGTGATCCGGACATGCCCACGCCGCCCCATATTATCGATGCACTGAATGAGGCAGCCAGAAACCCGGCCAATCATCGCTACCCATCCTATTCCGGAATGGGGCAGTTCAATCAGTCCGTTGCCAACTGGTATCAAAAACGCTTCCATGTTGCCCTGGATTCGGATCAGGAAGTCGTTACCCTGATCGGCTCCAAAGAAGGGATTGCCCATATTCCGCTGGCATTTATCAACCCCGGAGACCTGGCCCTGGCCAGCAGTCCGGGATATCCGGTTTATCATACCGGTGTCGGTTTTGCCGGCGGCAGAACATGGTTCATGGACCTGCTAAAAGCCAATGATTTTCTCCCGGACCTGAATGCCATTCCGGAGGATGTGGCCAAAGCCGCCAAACTGATGTTCATCAATTATCCCAACAACCCGACATCTGCCGTTGCCGGCAAAGAATTTTTTCAGTCTGTTGTGGAATTTGCCCAAAAAAACAACATTATTGTCTGTCATGACGCAGCCTACTCCGAAATTGCGTTTGACGGCTACAAACCGATCAGTTTTCTGGAAGTTGACGGCGCAAAATCCGTTGGCATTGAATTTCATTCCCTGTCCAAGACCTATAACATGACCGGATGGCGGCTTGGATTTGCGGTGGGCCGGAAAGAAGTCATTCAGGCGCTTGGTAAAATCAAAAGCAATATCGATTCCGGCGCGTTTCAGGCCGTTCAGTTTGCGGGCATGGCGGCTCTGGACGGGGATCAGACCTGTCTGGATCAAATCAATGCCGAATACCAGAAACGGTTGAATATTGTCATGGATGGACTGGACAGCATGGGATTTTCAGCCAGAAGACCCAAAGCCACATTCTATGTCTGGGGGGAGGTTCCCAAAGGATACACATCAACCGGATTTGCCAGCCATCTTTTGACCCGGGCAGGAATCGTCGTAACACCCGGCAACGGGTTCGGCGCTGCGGGGGAAGGGTATTTCCGGATTGCGCTCACCATGGGAGCAGATCGGCTGAAAGAAGCGATGGACCGGATTCGGGGAGTCATTTAAAGACTGAAGGCTGAAGACTGAACGGTTTAATGAAGGATGAAGCTGAAGAATGAAGGCTGTCCGCTGCACCACGATACTTGAATGCGCGGCGTCTGTGATGATATGATATCTGCCGGTGATGCGTATATTTGCATTGGTTCCAACCTGGGTGACAAACGTCTGAATTGTCAGAATGGCATTGACAGTCTGGTCAATTCCGATCACACAGACCTGATTCAGACATCCCAAATCTATCGCACCGATCCGGTCGATTATCTGGATCAGGACTGGTTTATCAATCAGGTCATTCGGGTATCCACCCGGCTCGACCCGTTTCAACTCCTTGACTGCCTGAAACGGATTGAGCGATGTGCCGGCCGGACAGGCCCGTCCATCCGTTTTGGTCCCCGGATTCTGGATATGGATATCATTTTTTATGAAAACCGGGTCATCAACCATCCCCGGCTGACTGTCCCGCATCCCAGAATGCATGTCCGTCGCTTTGTTCTGCAGCCGCTCTGCGACATTGCCCCGGATTTGATTCATCCGGTCCAATCTGTCCCGGTCCAACATCTTCTGGCAAATCTTGACGATCTGCCGATCGGAGTTCATCTCGTCGATGCTTAAAATATTGATTCTGATAGCAGTGGGATATTTTGGGTTCAGGCTGATCAAATCCGCGATCATTCGCCATTTTCAGGGGCTTCAGCAATCCGCCAATACCCCCGCCGGAGATATCGGGGATGTCATGATCGCTGATCCGGTATGCGGTGTTTATTTCCCGAAGCGCAGCGGTGTTCCGCTGATTGAGAATGGGAAAACCCTCTATTTTTGCAGCACAGAATGCCGGGATAACTATTTCCGGGATAAAAAAATTCGGGAAGAGCAGAATAC
This sequence comes from Desulfatirhabdiaceae bacterium, assembly GCA_050179135.1. Lineage (GTDB taxonomy): Bacteria > Desulfobacterota > Desulfobacteria > Desulfobacterales > Desulfatirhabdiaceae > UBA4064. Next base: position 43,928 of record JBFXFK010000019.1, read on the forward strand.
CCGGGATTGATGCCAGGTATGCTCAACGCTTTCGGCAACATCCTTTTTGTCCGTTATGTCGTCCATGTCTTTTTCCAGTTTAAACAAGGAGTCAAAAATTGAAATTTTTTTTGGATACAGCCAATATCGATGAAATCCGGGAAGCCTACAGCATGGGCATGGTGGACGGTGTCACCACCAACCCCAGTCTGATCGCCAAAGAGGGGCGAAATTTTGAAACCATCATCCGGGATATCTGCGCCATTGTGGATGGACCGATCAGTGCGGAGGTCATCAGTCTGGATGTTGATGGCATGCTGAAAGAGGCCCGGGAACTGGCTGCGATCCATGCCAATATTGTGGTCAAAATTCCCATGACCGTGGATGGCATCAAGGCGGTTCGACAATTGACGTCGGAAGGAATCCGGACCAATGTAACCCTGGTTTTTTCACCACTTCAGGCGCTCATGGCCGCCAAGGCGGGCGCTACCTATGTCAGTCCCTTTGTCGGCCGACTCGATGATCTGTCGCAGGATGGCCTGACCCTGGTCGAGCAGATACTCCAGATTTATGATAATTATGGATTCCCCACCGAAGTGATTGTCGCCAGTGTCCGCAACCCGCTTCATGTTCTGGATTCCGCCATGATCGGTGCACATATTGCCACCATTCCGTTTAATGTACTGAAACGGTTCGCTTCCCACCCCCTTACGGACAGGGGAATCGAGGCATTTCTTTCCGACTGGAAAAAAGCAAACACCAAGGTCTCTTAACCATGAAACTGCCATCGCTGGATAGAGTCAAGACTGTCGCCAGTCAGCCCAATTTTCTGACCATGTGCCGGGTTGCATCTGTACCGGGAATTGTGCTTCTGATGATGTATCCCAACAAAATCTCTTCATTTGCGGCTGCCCTGCTGTTCAGTGCGGCCGCAATCACGGATTATTTTGATGGATTCCTGGCCAGAAGCCAGGGGCTGGTTTCCAATTTTGGCAAAATCATGGACCCCCTTGCGGATAAACTGTTGGTATCCTGTGCCTTTATCATGCTTGTTTCTCATGGATGGGCGCCGGCATGGATCGTCTGTATCATCATTGGCAGGGAGATTGCCATCACCGGACTGAGAAATTTTCTGGTTGAAACCCAGAGTGACATGTCCTCATCCAATCTGGGCAAGTACAAAACCGGTTTTCAGATCGCGGCCATCATTCCGCTTCTGATCCATTATCCTTATTTTGGTCTGAATTTTCAGGGCATTGGTTTGTTTTTTCTTTATGGGGCACTGATTTATTCCATCTGGTCCGGCATCGACTATTTCCTTCAGTTTCGGCAGTATGTAAAAATATAATGCGGGAGCGGCCCCGGGCGCGTGATATCGATGCCTGCGCCATGCTTCCGGAAATACACTATCCTGAATTTCATATAAGAAAAAGGGTTGACAAAAAAGCAGCAAAACGCTAATAAGCAACCACAACTGAGCGGGAATAACTCAGTGGTAGAGTGCAACCTTGCCAAGGTTGAAGTCGCGGGTTCAAATCCCGTTTCCCGCTCCATTTTTTTTGGCGGCATAGCCAAGTGGTAAGGCAGCGGTCTGCAAAACCGTTATTCTCCGGTTCAAATCCGGATGCCGCCTCCA
>JBFXFK010000020.1:0-8640 GCA_050179135.1 Desulfatirhabdiaceae bacterium
TGCCGCCGTTGGGCCGTCAGGCGGTTTGGCTGCTTCTCAATTCGCACGACTCATACTTCATGATAAACGCTCATTATCAAGGGCTTGCTCCCCCCGGACATGAAAATGATATCCTTCGAAACAGCCCCGTAGGGGCGACCTGTTTGTAGAAATTGATGCAGTTATTCCCATCAAGCTCCATCGGAGCGGCCTGTTACCGGAATACACAGGTCGCCCCTACGGGGCTTGAAGGAAATTTTTATGCGTCATTCTACAAACAGGACGCTCCTACGGAGCTTGATGGTACATGTTTATTTTTAACTGCATTTTCACGGTAAACGCTCATGAATCATTCCGGGAGGTTCACCCCCGTCTATGAAAATGACATATACTTTTTTATTCTGAATTCTGTCTTCTGAATTCTGAATTCTGTTTTTCCATTTTCACGGTAAATGAAGTTGCAATTCTCGAAGAAGGCATTCATCAATGTATCACGGGTGACACGCCTGTGCCACGAGTTTTTAACACCAGATTGGCATTTGTCATGAATCAGAACAGAAAAAAAATCAGGGGGCTGGGTCTGTGCTCCGGTGGACTTGACAGCATACTTTCTGCAGTCGTATTGAGAAACCAGGGTGTCGAAGTCGAATGGATTACCTTTGAAACACCTTTTTTTTCATCGGAAAAGGCGCTTGCGGCATCCCATCAGATCGATGTTCCGCTAACGGTACAGCATATCACCGAAATTTATCTGCAAATGTTAAAGAATCCGCATTGCGGATATGGCCGGAACATGAATCCCTGCCTGGATTGTCACAGTCTGATGTTCAACCTTGCCGGAAAATTTATGGCAGAAAACGGTTTTGATTTTCTCTTCAGTGGTGAAGTAATGGGTCAGCGCCCCATGTCCCAGACCCGGTCATCATTGCGTTATGTTGAAAAGAATTCCGGTATGGCGGGATTCATTCTCCGTCCATTAAGTGCAAAACTGCTTCCAGAAAGCATTCCGGAACAGGAAGGTTGGGTGGACCGCAGTCTGCTTCTGGACATATCGGGTCGGTCCAGAAAGCCGCAGATGCAACTGGCGGAAAAATTCGGCATAACCCGGTACCCCAATCCTGGCGGGGGCTGTCTGCTGACTGACGTGGGATATTCCGCCCGACTGAAAGATCTGTTCCTGCATCAGGATACGTATCGGGAAAATGAGCTTCACCTGTTGAAATATGGGCGTCACCTGCGTCTGGATGATGGCGCCAAACTGATCATTGGCCGAACCCGGGATGAAAATGATCTGATGCTGAAATATGTTGATCCCGGACGGGATGCGATCATCAAAACGGTTCATTACCCCGGACCGACCGCCATCCTGCCCAATTTTGACGGCAGGCGGGAGATCGTGACGCAGGCCGCTGCCATCTGTGCAGGCTACAGCAAAGCCCCTTCAGGGGTGGAATCACGGGTCGACATCCAGGAATCGTCCGGCGTGTACATGGTTCAGGTATTGCCGGTTGCGTCACGGGATATTCAGCAGTGCGTCATCCTGTAGGTTCACAACAATGCGCCCGGTCTGCTGTCCATGAAGCATTCGATCAATATTCGCGTCAAGCGCCTCCAGGGATATTTCTCGATACAATCGCTCCATATGATCAATTTTCCACTCCGATGCAATTTTTTCCCATATCATCTTGCGCAATGTCATGGGGGTGCCGGCTGAATCGATGCCATACAGGGTGATGCCTCTCAGGATAAAGGGAAACACGGTCGTATTGAGCAGCGGCGATGCCACATTTCCACAGGCCGTGATGCAGGCGTGCGGCATGGTTGATTTGAGTGCCGTTGCCAGAAACCCGCCACCGACTGTATCCACCACACCGATCCATCTGGCTTTGAGCAGGGGTCTGTCCGAAAGATCCTGAATCTCTTCTCTGGAAACAATGGATCGGGCCCCCAGTCCGGTCAGATAATCATGCATTTCCGGTTTTCCGGATGCCGCCGTGACCGAATACCCCAGTTTGGCCAGTATGGAAACCGCCATACTGCCGACACCGCCCGAAGCTCCCGTCACCAGGATATTTCCGTCTTCCGGTTTCAGCCCATGCGTGATCATTTTGAACACACACAGCGATGCTGTAAAGCCGGCGGTTCCGTACGCCATGCTTTCTTTCAGGGAAAGTGATCCGGGCAGTTTGACAACCCAGTCTGTAGGTACCCGGATATACTGGCCAAAACCACCCGATGTGTTCATGCCCAGGTCATAACCGGTCACCAGAACCATATCTCCCGGGACAAAATCGGGATGTGCGCTGTCCATGACAATTCCGGCGGCATCGATTCCGGGTGTGTGGGGATAGTTGCGCGTGACCCCCCGATTGCCGCTGGCTGACAGCGCATCCTTGTAATTGAGGGATGAATAATGAACCTGAATCAGGACATCTCCGGGTGGGAGATCGTCAATGGAGCGGAGGATGATCTCACGGGCAACCGGAGAATCCGTTTCCGATCGAACCATCATGGCCTTGAATGTCTGGGGCTTTTGCATGTTGACCTGCCGGATTATTGGAGCAAGGTTGTCGTGGTCGTGCTGCTGCTGGTTGTCGTTGTGGTCGTGGAAGTGGTGGTTGTCGTGTCGAGCGACGATCCAACAATGATGGATGCCTTGACAGTCTGTCCATTTTCTATCCGTGCCTGAACAATATCGATCCCGTCATTTTTCCCGGCCTGATAGATGGCCGTGGCCTTGCCATTGGAATCGGTTGAGGCATTCACAACGGTCAATTGGGCGCCGCTTTCATTCTGACTGAAAGAAAACGTCACGATGTAACCCGTGACCGGTGTCGATTCACCGGTTGTCACCGTAGATGTTCCCGAATCACTGCTGGTGCTTATGGTTTTATCCGTATGGGTCAGGGTCACGGTGATGCTGCTGTATTCCTGAGCATCAAGCGAGGATGGATTGGCTTCTATGCTCATGATAAAATTATTTTCATCGATGGACTCCACAGAATCGCAGCCCAATCCAACCGCTGCCACCAATAAAACAATCATCCCGATTCGGGTCATATTTTTGCTTGCCACAATCAGTCTCCCCATGTGAAATTAAAAAGTAACGGCATAATACTTGTGTTTCCATCAAAAATCATGCAAATAGGTAACAAAATGGTTTACTATGTTAAAAACTCGTTTTTCTGTCAAGCGTTTTAAAAAGATGATATTCCCCAAAAAATTTTCATATAAAACAGAAACCGGCTTCACCCTGATTGAACTGATGGTCGTCATTGTCATTCTGGGTATTCTGGCCATGGCGATTGCACCCAAAATCATGGGTCGCCCGGATGAAGCCAGACAGGTCAAGGCCCAAATGGATATCGCCAGCCTGGAAACGGCTCTCAAGCTTTATCGACTGGATAATGGCATCTACCCGACCACAGAGCAGGGGCTTCAGGCCCTGGTTCAGGCGCCCGACAAGGCCCCTTCGGCCAGAAACTGGAAAAAGGGCGGATATCTGGAAAAGGGGAAAATTCCCAAAGATCCTTGGGGAAATGCATTCGTCTATCTGTCACCCGGAATCCGGGGAGACTATGATATCCTTTCTTATGGCGCAGATGGAATGCCTGGCGGAGATGGCTTCAACAAAGATATCACCAACTGGGAAACCGAGTGATTCAAACCCTGATGTCCCGGTTTTACTGCGGGATCGGCCATCCATGATCGGGTTTACGCTGCTGGAAATGATGGTTGTGATCAGCCTCATCAGTCTGACGCTTGTTTTTGCCATTCCCCGGTTTCATCCCCATGATCCTGTCAGCGATCTGGAACACTCGGCCCAAACCCTTTTCAATACCATCCGGTTTCTGAAAGATGCGGCTGTGACCAGGCAAACCGATCACACGCTGTACATCGATCTGGACCGCCGCCGCTACTGGATCGGGAATGCCGCCATGACAGAAGAAGCCGTTGAGCATGCCGCAAGGGACAGTAAGGCGATTTCTGATGCGATCGTCGGAATTCGGCTAATCTATGCCGATAAAACGACCCTGACATCCGGAATCGCCCCCATCCAGTTTTTTAAACAGGGATATTCCAGCATGGTCCGGATTCATCTGGCAGACAGGCAATCAACCGAAATATCCATTCTGGTAGAGCCGTTTCTGTCCACACCCCGTTATGTCACCGCCAGGCAATGATGGTTTTACAAAACATAAAAGACCATTGCCCGAAGGCTGCATCGAAGCATATCGATATGCGGAACATTCATTATTGTTTTGGCCACAATGCGGATCAAGGACCGAAGCCATTTCCGGTGTTGAAAACTGAAACCCGAAAAGATCTTCGGACGGCTTCCGGATCCGAACGTCATGCGGGATTTACACTTCTGGAAATTCTGATTGCCCTGTCTGTATTGGCCATTGCTCTGACCGCCATCTGGAAACTTCACGCCCAGACCCTGTCCATGCACGAAACAATCCGCTTTCATACCCTGGCGCCGTTTCTGGCGCAACAGAAACTGGCTGAACTGGAAATGCAGCCTGAACTGAACCAGATCAGCCATCAGGGAGATTTTGGCCCGGATTACCCGGCATATCTCTGGAAATTAACCGTTGATCCCGTACAATCCGGTGAATGGAAAAAACTGAATTCGGATTTTCACCGGCTGGAACTGATCATAACAGATCCTCGCGCCGACCTGGATTATCCGGTTCGCACGTATCGCTTAAAACAGCCTTAACCAATCCAAAACTCAAGGAGAATCATTCATGAGCATTACACATTACGAGGACGTTCCTGCCCAACATTTTGAAAACGATTCTGTAAAAGGGGTATCCGGACGGGTCCTTGTCGGAAAAAAAGACGGCGCTTCCAATTTTTGCATGCGCCTGTTCGAGGTGTCGCCCGGCGGATATTCACCCCGGCACAGTCACGAATGGGAACATGAAATTTTTGTGCATCAGGGCAGTGGCATGGTTTTTTGGGGAGAAGACTGGAAACCGGTACGGGCCGGAAATGCCATTTTCATACCTGGCGGAATGACGCATCAGATCAAAAATACCGGTGATGCCCCGCTGGTGTTTATCTGTCTGATTCCTGCGGGACCACCCGAGCTGTAATTTCCGCGGGCAATAATTCACACCCTCTTCCGACATCCCTTTGTTCGGGAGTAAGGCATGATCGGTTATAACACCCGCATTGCAGAATCTGTTCCGCCTGCTCGATGTCTTCGGGGGTATTGATGTTGTAAAAACACTTCAGATTGGCGTCAACGGACCGGATAACCGCTTCGGGGACACGCCCGATGCGATGGCTTTTGAAAATGCGCTGAATCTTGTAATACCTCAGGGAAAGCGCCTGTTCAATGCGGGGCAGGCTTGCCCTGGCATACACGGCGCAGAGCGGCTCAAGGCCATATCGGGTTTCGGGCATGACCGCATCAAATCGGTTGTCCATGCGTTCCAGAATTATTTTAATCAGGTCTGCCTGTATAAACGGCACATCACAGGCCGAAAAAAAACAATAGGGGGTTGAAGAATAAAACAGACCGGCATGAATGCCGGTTAATGAGCTGCGGATGGGATACAGGTCCGAGGCGATGCACAGGTCCCAGTCCAGATAACGTTGCGGCTGATTGGTGATCAGAATGACATCGTTGAACAGGGAAGAAAAAACCTGGTAAATATAATCGATAATGGGACGTCCCCCGATTTGAATCAGTGCCTTTTCCCGACCGTTCAGCCGGGTGCCCAGGCCACCGGCCAGTATGACACCGGTGCAGTCGGTTTTTAAGGATGTCATGGCACTTTCAATTCGTTTTTAAATGGGTCCATTAAACGCGGTTCATTCACAATTGATAAAAACGGATCTTGTGACCGGATTTCACGGAATTGATTCAAACGACTCTGATCGGCTTCACGCGTCAGCAACCGGTAGCGTTTTTTTGTTTTCCGAATCATGTTTTCGATCTCCTGCTGTTTTTCCGGATCTGAGCCCAGTTCCTGAGCGCGTTCAAGCTGGAAAAGGGCATTTTTGTAATCTCCCTTGAGCCGGTAATAAACCCCCAGAAAATAGCACGCATCCCCATCTTTTCCCAGTGCGCCATAGGTTTTGCCCAGATTGAAGAGTGTTTCGGAATGATCCGGGGCCATATGAAAAACCCGCTCCAGGCTTTCGGCCGCCTCCTTGAATTTCCCCAGTTCCATTTGCGATCTGCCCAGATAATACAGGCATTGAAGATTGTTCGGAACCATGCCCGACGTGCTTTCAAGAATGTTGAGAGCCTGCTCATAATTGCCGTCCAGAAAATAAATCCGTCCCAGATCCGTCAGAATGACCGGGTCGAATGCGCGGCTTTCCAGCGATTTTCGGAGCAGGGAAATTCCCTCTTTTCGATGCCCCATACGGGCCTGAATCAGTCCCATGCCATACAGGTTGACCGGATCATCGGGCGACTGTTTCAGTCTGTCGGAAATTTTTTTCAGAGTCAGATCTTCATTGTCGTAAAGGCTCACCAGCTTCATATGGATCAGATCAAACCCGGATCGGAGCATATCCGGCGCCGATGGCGGGGGCTGCGGATGTTCTTCCAGCCAGGATGAGATATAGGCGATCCGGTTTTCAACTGCCGGGTGGGTCATCAGATAGGTCGGAATCTGTTTGGAACCGAACCATTGCTGGCTGCGAATTTTGGTCATCATGGTCAAAAGCCCCTGGACTTTGAATCCGGCCCGGGTCAGATTGTCCAGTCCGATCTGATCGGCCTGCATTTCATCATCCCGACTGTATGCCAGTGACAGTGTCTGGCCGGCTGCTGCAGATCCGACAGTTGCAGCGCTTCCAATCGATGACGCCCCTGAAGCCCCCATCAGAATGCCGGCGGCGACTCCCGCCAAGGTGGCCAGCCCGATTTTCTTCTGACGTTCGATCTGATCCGAAATATGGCGACAGGCGACATGTGAAATTTCATGTCCGATGATGCCGGCCAGTTCATCTACGGTTTCCATTGCCGCAAACAGCCCACTGTTCAAAAATATCTGCCCCCCCGGACCGGCAAATGCATTGTAGGTTGCATCCTTTACGACATAAAACCGGTACTGAAACGGCTGTTCGGGAAGTGTGGCGACAATTTTATCACCGATACGGGACACATAATCGGTGATCATGAAATCATCGACAAACTCATAGTATTCCCGAACCATCATCATGAATTCATCGGACAACTCCTCTTCTTCATGAATGGTGATGGCTGAAAGCGGCTCGATCATGACAATATGAATGGACAGTATCACCATCAGCATAACCGCCAGCCGATTATTCCGTTTAAAAAGTCTCATAACTGTTTTTCCTTGTCTGTACCCGACCAGCCACTGCCATCCGGAATCCTCACCGCTGGAGTTGAAGCCAATCGCCAATATTCTTTTCATCAAACAAATTTTATGATAGGGTTACACATTATGGCAAAAATTATATGCATCGCCAACCAAAAAGGCGGCGTTGGAAAAACCACGACGGCAATCAATCTGTCCGCAGCACTGGCGGCATCGGAAAAACGGACACTGCTGGTGGATTGCGATCCGCAGGGGAATGCAACGACCGGCGTGGGTATCGACAAGGCCAGACTGGAGAAAACCCTGTATCATGGCATGATCGGACAATCGTCTGCCCGGGACCTGGTTGTCGATACGGAAATTCACACCCTGAAAATTATTCCGGCCCGTCAGGAACTGATTGGTTTTGAAATCGAAATGCTGTCAGCAAACGATCGGGAAAAGGTTTTGAAAAATCTGCTGACCGATCTGCTTTCCGATTTCGATTATATTATTCTGGACTGTCCGCCATCGCTCAGTCTGATCACCGTTAACGCGCTGACCGCAGCAGATGCCATGCTGGTGCCCCTGCAATGTGAATTTTACGCACTCGAAGGACTGGGTCAGCTTTTAAAAACCATGAAACGGATCAAGCGGGGGCTGAACCCCCAATTGTCGCTTTTGGGCATTCTGCTGACAATGGTTGACCGGCGGACCAACCTGTCCCGTCAGGTTGCAGAAGAAGCCGAAAAGCATTTTATGGACAAGGTGTTCAAAACCACGATTCCCCGAAGCATCCGGCTGAGCGAAGCACCCAGTCATGGCAAACCCATTCTCCTGTATGATGCGACATCCATCGGGTCCATCAGTTATGTCAATCTGGCCGGCGAAATTCTCGATTTTGCGGTTCCCGGATCACATGTCAATTGAAAACCATGCAGAAAGAACATACCATCAAAGACGCCCTTTCATCCAGTAAAAAAAAATCCGGGCTCGGCAGAGGTCTCAGCGCCCTGATTCCGGATATCGATATGGATGATGCATCGCCCACTCACTTTTTCATGTGCGATATTTTCCGTATCCGGCCCAATCGGTATCAGCCGCGAATACGGTTTCGGCCCGAAGAACTCGAGGAATTGTGTGCATCCATCAAGGAACAGGGAATCATTCAGCCCATTGTGGTACGAAAGGATGATATCGGATATGAGCTGATCGCCGGGGAAAGGCGCCTGCGGGCGGCAAAGCTGGCGGGACTTACCAGCGTGCCGGTCATTGTCCGGGATGTTCCGGAGGCCAAGCTGCTGGAATTGTCGATTATTGAAAACATTCAGCGGGAAAATCTCAACCCCATAGAAGAATCCGAGGC
>JBFXFK010000020.1:8740-27166 GCA_050179135.1 Desulfatirhabdiaceae bacterium
TCATGTCGCTCCATATCATCATTGACGGTTACAATCTGATTCGGCAGTCCAATGAACTGAGCCGTTTTGATGATCAGGATATTCAACTTGGCCGGGAAGTGCTTCTGGAAAAACTTGCGGCATACCGGCGATTCAAACATCACAAGTTGACCGTCGTCTTTGATGGCGCCTGTGCCCCCGCAGGCTCCACGTTTCGGGACACGTTTCAGGGTATCCATGTCCGGTATTCCCATACCGGTGAACTGGCCGATACCGTCATCAAACGCATGGCGGCAACTGAAAAACAGCGCGCATTGATTGTCACCTCGGATCAGGATGTGCTTCATTTTTCGCAGATTCAGGGTTGTGCAACCATTGGTTCACCCGAGTTTGAAGACAAAATGATGTTGGCCGCGCTAATGGAAAATGGTCAGTTGACCGATGAGCCGGCAAGCGGATGGACACCGACCACAAAAAAAAAGGGCCCATCCCGGAAAATGTCCAAAAAAGAACGGCGAAACCGCATAAAAACCGGAAAGCTGTAAACATGAAACGTATATGTGTCATTGATGGCCAGGGCGGCGGTATTGGCTGTACCGTTATCAAAAAACTGAGGGACGCGCTTGGTGAAACCATTGAAATTATAACTCTTGGAACCAATGCCATTGCCACGGCCCAGATGTTGAAAGCCAGAGCCAACCGGGGCGCTACCGGAGAAAATGCCATTGTTCAGACAGCTCCCCAAATGGATATCATTATCGGACCCATTGGTATTGTTCTGGCCCATGCCATGATGGGAGAGGTGACGCCACGAATCGCTGAAGCCATTTCCGCCAGTCCCGCCCATAAAATTCTGCTTCCCATTTCCCAGGAACGGGTCGATATCGCGGGCGCCCCGAACCTGCCGTTACCCCATCTGATTGACGACATGATCGCAAACCATCTGGCCCGCCTGTTATAGTTTTTTGGCATTGATCATTCTTTTTGCCAGGCATGCGGAGAAGCTGTCAGCCGGCCTGGCGGTTTCTCAATACTCATATCTCAATACGCAATACTGACACTATTTTGATGTCCAAGGAGAATTGCCCATGTGTGAAGCAAATGCCTATCTGATTGAAGGAGACGAAACCCGACTCATCATGGAAGCGGTCGATGTGATCGAGCCCCAGGAAGACGGACTGCGTCTGGTCAATATTTTTGGTGACCAGAAATTTGTTCAGGCCCGGGTTCATTCCCTTTCTCTGGTGGATCACAAAATTTTTCTCAAATGAAAATCGTTGTTGCACAAACCGCCGGATTTTGCATGGGGGTAAAGCGGGCCGTGGAGCTGGTTCTGGACGCCCCCAAAAAACATGATCCGCCCATTTTCACCTACGGGCCACTCATTCACAACCCACAGGTTCTGGATCTTCTGAAAGAAAAAGGCATCACCATCATCGACCGGATTCCGGAATCCGGACAGGGCGTGGTATTGATTCGCGCTCACGGGGTTCCGCCGGATGAAAAAAAAGCGTTGAAAAAAGCCGGTTTCACGGTTATCGATGCAACATGCCCCCGGGTCATCAAGGTTCAGAGCATTATATTGAAACATGCCAGAAAGGGGTTCGCCGCCATCATCATCGGCGACAGGGATCATCCGGAAGTCAGGGGGCTTCTGGGGTTTGCCGGGGGAAACGGACATGTGGTAAAAAGCCTTGAAGACATGAGAGCCCTGCCGGAATTCGGGCAGGCAATCATTGTGGCTCAGACCACACTGAATTCACTGTTATTCAAACAAATTACCGACTGGGTTCAGGCACATCACCCCCATTATAAAATTTTTTCAACCATCTGCGATTCAACGTCCATGAGACAGGCTGAAATCGGGCAACTGGCCAAAATGGCGGATGCCCTGATTGTTGTCGGCGGCCGTAACAGCGGCAACACGCAGCGCCTGGCCGACATTTCCAGGCTGGCCAATATTCCAACCTATCATATCGAGTCCGAATCCGAGCTAAAGCCGGAAAATTTTGAATCGATCCGGACAGTTGCCATCACTGCAGGGGCATCCACCCCCAACTGGATCATCAATCGGGTATTTCGGACCCTGGAAAAATTTTCCCTCAAGCGGGGCGCTGCTGTCAAGAAAGCGCTTTTTTCCATGCAGCGGGCATTTCTTCTGACCAACCTCTATGTGGCGCTGGGCGCCGGATTTCTCTGTCTGGCCTGCTCATTGATCCAGAAAATTGACGAATATGAGCCCTATGTCTTCATATCATTTCTGTATGTGCTGTCCATGCACACATTGAATAATCTGATCGGCAAACGGGCAGACCGCTACAATGATCCCGACCGGGAGTTTTTTTATCAGCGGCATCGCATCGTACTGACGGCTCTGGCGTTGGCATCCGGCGCGGCCGGTCTTCTGATTTCGGCAAACATGGGGGTTGCGCCGTTTTTGACGCTATTGATCATGAGCCTGCTGGGACTGTCCTATAACCTGAAAATTTTTCCATCATGGCGCCACTTCCGATACGCCAGATTACGGGATTTGCCTGGCTCCAAAACGGTTCTGATTTCAGTGGCATGGGGTATGGTGACATCCCTGCTCCCGGCGCTGGCCCAATCACATGCGTTTTCGCTGCTGAATCTGGGCGTATTTTTGTGGGCAACCGGGCTTGTTTTTGCCCGGACTGCATTTTTTGATATCCTGGATATGCAGGGTGACCGGATTGTGGGAAAAGAGACCATACCGCTGATCGTCGGTGAAAAAGCCACGTTCCGGTTCCTGAATATTCTTCTGGCGGCAGAGATCGCTCTTGTCGTGATCGCCCGGTTGACCGGAATGATAGCGACTCTGGATATATGGGTGGTCATATGCCCTGTCTTTATGCTGTTTATCATTCATGTTCATCAAAAAGGCGCCATGCTTCCGGGAATACGTCTGGAATTTCTGGTGGAAAGTGCTGTGGGGTTGGCTGGAGTTGTTGCACTGGTAAAAATTCTGATGCTGAAACACTGACTGGCAAAACCTGCCCGGAAGACAAGAGGAGTGCGCCATGGAAGATGTATATGATTTGAGCAAAATGACCCTTGAACTGAAATCCAATGAAAACCTGACCGGGTTTACCGGTTTTTCCATTGAAGACGGGGCAGGAATCCGTGAAGGGGTCTTGAAAATATCCTCTTTTTACAGGCCCGATGGCAGCGGCTACCTGACCCTGACCTTCATCATGGACGTTCCCGAAGATGGCCCGGCCCGTGAGAAACTGGGAAACCGCTTCAATACCATTACCGAAACAACGCTCAGACCTTTTTTCGGGGATATTGTCGAAACCGTACTGCGATGCCCCATGGATTCACTGGCCCAGTCCCGCTCATGGCAGTATGACGAAATCAATATCTATGTCAAATCGCTGAAAGGGATCGAGCGGCGTATCATCGAACATCAACTGATGCCGGCATTGAAACAGTTGCTGCCGTTTCGTTTTGAAGCCATGGAATGGTGGGAAACAAAACCGGAGGCGATACATCTGGTCAAACAGGCTCCGGTCAAATCCGAGTCCGAATCCATCATATCCACATTTATGAAATGGATCCGATCGGTTTAGACATCCGCCCCCCAAAGGGGTGATCCATCAGATCGTGACCGTTTTTCCTGAGATGCACAAACAGAAGCGAACCGAAACAATTTTCCCGTGAAAGTGACCGCGATGCGGACCATTAAAAAAATTGTTCTGATTTCAGTCGTCTTTCTGTGCGGTATCGCAATCATCATCTCGATGGCTGGCGTTTATCTGTATGCGCATCCCGATCAGATAAAACCCGCCATTGAACAGTCGCTTTCGGCGGCAACCGGATATTCCTGCACCATCGATAGCATTTCCTTCTCCCTGAAGCCGATCGTTTTTGAGGCAACCGGCATTATGTTTCACAGCCTGCCTCCGCAGCCCCGCTTCATCCTGAATGTTTCACGTATCCGGGCGGATATGGCCATTGACGGCGCATGGGCCGACAGAACGCTCCTGATCAAAAACTTGCAGATACACAAGATTTTTATGGATCTCGCCCTGCCATTTACCTCCCGGGAAGACAGTGAAACGTCTTTCCCGGCCAAAATCCTTCAGGCAGGCGTCAGGCTGTTTTTATTCCGGGAAATCCGGTTTCAGGCAGGTGAAATCATTGATGGGCATATTTTGGCATCCTGGAACAATTACACCGTTATGGCTCAAAAGATTCAGGCAACTGCCGCTATCGACAGTCCGGTTGTCCTGTCCTTTGCCATGAACGTCAAAAATCCGTCCCAAAATATGCAATTGACCGCATCGGATGTCAATTTTGTCAGTGATACACCGTTTGATCTCAACAATCCCGGAATCAGCGGGTTGATTAAGGCCAGGGACATTCATCACCTGGATAGCAGGCTGAACATCCCCAAAATGGAGGTTCAGTCCCGATTCACCTATCAAACAAACAGACACGAAATCACCATCTCCCCCCTGAAGCTGGATATCGGCGGTTTGGCCATAATGAATCAATCGGGCCTACCTTTGTCTCCAGTGGACCTCCATCTTCAGGTTGACGCCGTTTCAGTCCGGTATCCCCTCATCGGGATCACCAATGCGGCGCTGCATATTCCCCGAATCGAGTTGCACACAGAAAACCGGAATATCCCGATCGATGATATCCATATCCACAGCCCGGACGGCCGGATTGACATCGATAAACAATTGGTTGCATTTCCCCATATCCGATGTGATACGGCAGACCTGAAAAATATGTCTCTTGCAGTTGGCCTTGAAAATGGCAAAATGAATATGGTGCTTGCCGGTGAAAACATCGCATTTTCGGGTGCGGCTGCAGTATATCCGCTTCTTCCTCCGGATTGGGATGCAGGGTCCAAAAATTCCATCCGGATTCAGATTGCAGGAGCCCAAACCGGGCCCTGGCAGGTCAACACCAAACTGATTCTTGATGATCTGGCATTCAACAACCGGGTGGAGAGCATGATGGGAGAAAATGTCTCCCTCATGATCGAAACCGAAAGCCATGTCGATTTAAAACAGTCCCGTATAACCTTTGCCGCCAATTCACAAATTACGGATGGGGAAGCCCTTTTTGATCAATATTATCTGAACTTCTCCAATAACCCCATTACCATGTCATGTGACGGAACATATCAGGTTCAGAAACGATCCCTGCAACTTTCCAAATTCCGGTTTGATCTGAAAGATATCCTGCCGATAGAAATTCAGGACTTCCGCTATCAGATCCAATCGACAGGCAATCCCGATTTTACGGCAACCATCCGGCCGATACCGTTAAAGCCGGTTTTTCATCATCTGCTGCAGGAGCCCCATAAAACCGAAAAGCCGTTTCTGGCAGACATAGAGACCGACGGAATCATTTCTGCTGAATTCAGCGTAACCAAAACGGAAAACGTCTGGCGGATTATAGGGCGATTCGGATGGCGCGACGGGCGCATTGCCTTCCCGGACAGGGGCGTTTCCCTGAATGATATTCACCTCGATCTGCCGGTCTGGTGCCAAACCGGGTTGAAGACCCATCCGGATGAGGGACTGAAAGGCAGATTGGCGGTTGGCTCCGTGGTCTTACCGCCGCTGCCGGAACAACCGCTCGACATTCCCCTGAATGCGGGGCCAAACCGGATATCGGTTGATTCCCCGGTTTGGCTCCAGACCCCCGGCGGCGATATTGGTTTGGACTTTTTAAAGATCGATCATCTCTGGGAACCGGATTTGTCATTCCTGGCAAGTCTGACCGTTGACCAAATCGACCTCCAAGCCCTTTTGGGAAGTTTGGGCCACGCCATCCCAAAGGGCGCGTTAACGGGAAAACTGGATACCATCCGGTATGAACACAACACGGTCACCAGCCAGGGAGAAA
The DNA here is from genome assembly GCA_050179135.1 of Desulfatirhabdiaceae bacterium. Classification (GTDB taxonomy): domain Bacteria; phylum Desulfobacterota; class Desulfobacteria; order Desulfobacterales; family Desulfatirhabdiaceae; genus UBA4064. The sequence continues at coordinate 14,606 of JBFXFK010000020.1, forward strand.
TGGTGGCAGACATATTCGGCGGCAAAATGATTTTTTCGGATTTGGGTGCATCGGGGATATTGACACCTGCGCCGATTTTCAGGCTGAATGCACATTGGAATGATCTGCTGCTGGCTGAAATTACGAAAGATACCAATTTTGGTCAGATAGAAGGTGTCATGAAAGGGCATATTCGGGATTTCGAGATTGCCTGGGGCCAACCCCAAAAATTTGACCTGTTGATGGAAACGGTTCAAAAAAGAAATATTCCCCAGACAATCAGTATCCGGGCGGTTGACAACATTGCCCAAATCGGTGGCGGTCAAAGTCCGTTTATGGGATTGGCAGGCGTTGTTGCATCTGTTTTTGAAAAATTTTCTTATGAAAAAATCGGTATCCGGGGTTATCTTGAAAATGACATCTTCACCATTAATGGCACTATCCGGGAAGGTAACACGGAGTATCTTGTAAAAAGGCGTGGCTTTTCCGGTATAAACATTGTAAATCAAAATCCGGATAACCGTATCAGCTTCAGAGACATGCTGAAACGGATTCAACGGATATCCCAAAAAGATGGTGCGGTTATTGAATAATCAAAGGAGGCCTGCATGAAAAAAAAACAAACGGTTTTGTGGACAGCAACGATGGTCGCAACATTAACCCTGTTTGCCTGCGTCACCATCAACATCTATTTTCCGGCTGAACAGGTCGAGTCGGCTGCCGAGGATATTGTAAATGATATCCGTGGCATCATGCCGCCTCAAAATGATGGCAAATCCGGGAGTCATCAGCAAATTTTCCAGAAAATCCGATTTGCCTTTTCTCCCACTGCTGCATGGGCCGCGGACGAAACAACCGTTTCCAACCCGACCATTCGCTCCCTGAAGGAAAAAATGAAAACCCGCTTTCAGGCCCTCGCGCCATTCTATCAAAAAGGTGCTCTCAATGAAGGGAGTAACGGCTACCTCTCTATCCGGGATACCGGTGGTCTGAGCCTCACGGAAAAACGGGATATCAAGGGGCTTGTGGATGCCGAAAACAGCGATCGTACAATCCTGTATGCGGAAGTGGCAAAAGCCCTGAAGATAGACGCCGGTCAGATTGGCAAAATTGCGGAGATATTTGCAAACGAGTGGAAAAAGCCGGTACGGTAGCACCCGGGTAACGTATTCTGATTGACCCCACGGTTATCCATGATTGAGGACAAGTCCTTGATATCAAAATATAATTCTCGAAAAAATTTACCGGATTTCTCCAAATTCGCACAAATATCACCGGATGCCATCTATCATTACGATATCGATGGCCGGCAATTCATCTTTTATAATGACCGTATTCACCAACTGATGGGGATTCCGGTTGATAAAGGTGTCATCTTTGATCGGGACGATATCCTGCAATGGATTCATCCGGACGACCAATCCACCATGCAGACCCATTTTCTCGATTGTGCCGGCGCAGAAAGGGAACGGGGTCAGAATGTGTTCCGCACCGCGCTGCCGGATGGTTCCATTCGGTGGCTTCTGAATCTCTGGATATGGATTGCAGATCCGGAAGGAAAATCATCCGGCATTATCCAGGGGTTGCTTCGGGATCAAACCGAAATGCATGTGGCGGACTCCCAACTGATTCAGAGCAAACAGAAAGCGCCAATTGGCAGCTATGTCGTTCAGGACGGGGTATTCCGGTATGTGAATCCGGAATTTGCACGAATTACCGGATACAGTGAAAACGAACTGCTTGGCCGGCGATCGTTGTCCATTGTTCATGAAGATTATCTGGACTATGTCCGGCAAAAAGCCGTTGCCATGCTGAAAGGAGAAAACGACGCGCCATACATGTTTTGCGCCCGCGACAAGAACGGGCAAATCCGTTGGGCGCTGGAGACGGTGACATCGATCGAACTTGGCGGCAAACGCGGCGCCCTGGGATATTTCATGGATATCACGGAACTGCGTCAGGCTCAGGACAATCTCTCAAGTCTGGGATTGATGATCGGAATCATTTCTCACAGCCTGAAAGGATGTCTGGTCGGCGTCGATGCCGGTATTTATCTGGTGGAGTCCGGTTTTTATCGAAATATTCCGGCGCGAATCGAAGAAGGACTCGATGTTTTCAAACTGATGATCGAACGAATCCGCCGGCTTGTTCAGGACATTCTGTATTATTCCAAAGAGAGAAAGCCCGAGTGCATGTTTACGGATGTCTGGCAATTTGCAAGCAATGTTGCCAACTCGATGGAAACCCGCATTCGCGCCGCAAACATCCAATTCAAAACCGATTTGCCTCGACAATTGGGAAAGATTTGTGTGGATGTCGAGCGATTGCGGGCAGCCATGATCAATATCCTGGAAAACGCCATGGAGGCCTGCATCGAAGATTCAAGACCCCATGATCATGTGATCGAATTTTCTGCAACGGTCTGCAATTCCGATCTGATTTTTGAAATTGCGGATAACGGACCCGGAATAGAGAAACCGGATATTCAAAAGGTTTTCCAACTCTTCTACTCGTCCAAAGGCAAACGGGGAACCGGCATTGGCCTGTTTATGACCCGTCAGGTCATCCAGCAGCATGGCGGAACCATCCGTGTGGAATCGGAACCGGGCAAAGGCGCCCGATTTATCGTCACCATCCCGATGACGTGCAATAAAGCATCCTATAGACTTTCAGAAAATTAATTTCGCAAGGCAGCAGGGAGGGAATAGGCCTTTTCTCGGCCATTCCCGACCGATAACGCAGCGAAATTATTTTTCTGAAAGTCTATATCCATGATACAAGATGTCATTCATGCCCGCGGGTTGGATACCGGTCATTTCCCTGACGATTTTAACTGTCTCCCTTGCCGCATCCACCGGGTTGTATGCCGTATCGGATATTCCGCTGACAACTCTGCCGATGTCGTGATCCACGCCTCTTTTGGACCAGATTTCTCCTTTTGGCGCGACAATATAGACGGAATAATTATGATGTCCGCTGCCCGGTCTCTCGCCGATCACATGAAGCACGGCTTTGGGTTTTTCGGGATCGGATTTTTCAAACAGTATTCCGCCGATGGCATAACCGGCTCTGACCCTGCCGGATTTCACCACGATATTCTTTTCTCCCACAGTAAATCCGGCGGATACCAGTTCATTTCTCACGATTTGCAGATAGGGAAAAAGATGTCCCTCATCCATGATTGCACGGCCATTCAATCCGTCTGAAATGACGATCTGAACATCCGGGGCGATGGATTCCCATGTTTCCCTCAGATTTTCCATTGCGGCCGTCGCGGATTCCGTCAGGGTTTCACCGGTTGGGGGATGGGCAATATAGTCCTCCCGGTCTTTTGAACTGGTGGCGATAACAATCGCATCGGGAATGGATTCGATAAATTCCGGTGTCAATTCTGTCCATATGGACACCTTGGCATCCTCATAAAGCAATCGGATCTTCCGGTTCAGTTCCGGGTTCAGATCCCAGAAATTCTCTCCGCAGCCTCTGGCAATCGGCACACCACGGGCTTCAATTCTGCGAATGGCGGCTTCGCCTTCTTCGTAAATTTCTTCCCGCGATCGTCTGTCTCCCTTTGCCAGCCGATACTGGTAAAAGACCCATACGGGATCACCGAAATGATGGGTGAATTGGTCATTGGCATCCACGATCTGTATCTTTTTAAAAAAATCCCACATGGCATCATTGACTTTATAACCAAATTTGTTCCGGATCCGGACATGATCCTGAAACGACGTGGTCAGATAGCTCAGCATGGGATCATTTTTGGTGGGAAGCGCCATGAGATAGCCTGGATTGGCCGGCAAAATCTGATCCATACACCAGTCCAGATCATCCAGGGTGATCGCCATGTGAAGGGTCGAACAGATATCAAGCCCAAGACACAGCCCATGAAGTTTGCCCATGACAATATCTTCCAGGCAGCATCGCACCAACTGCTCCCGGGTCTTGAACACTTCGGGTCCGATAAATCCGGCCACATCATTGGTGTGCGACCAGACTTCTCCGTTGGGCGCCACTGTTGCGGCTTCCATGAGCAATGCCCGTACAAGACCGTATTTTCGGGATTCATGAACCACCATGTCAACGCCGTGGCCTGCGCCGTTTGTAAAATCTGCGCCCTGACCGGTCTCATGGTACAATGCATATCTGCCGGTGCGCATTTTTGCGTAATGCGTCATTTTTTCAATGGAAATATCAAAGGTCCGGTTGGCGTCATCGCATCCGGCCAGACTCTGAAACCAGATGGCGGTCTCTCCGGGAAATTTCTGCTCCACGGCATATTGCTTGTCGATATGCGCCAGAACACACCAGGGAATGACATCCTGAAGCCCGAAGACCGTCACCACGTCTTTCAGAACATGTTCAATGGCAGCGATATTATCGATTGAATCCGAAACCGGATTGGTACCCAGAACAACATCTCCGGTGGCATAACACCACCCGTCAAACACCTGCCAGACAATATCTTCCGGATTATCCGTAGGCGAATTGGGCTGGATTCTTGCGCCCATGTACCCTTTTGCGCCGATATTGCTTCCCGGAAGCGGATTGAAGACTTTGTTCCCGACATTGATGAGTTCGACATTGCTCATGAGTTTGGTGACGCAGGCAATGACGTCGCTGTCCAGTCCCCACATAATCTCCTTGATGTCAGATTCGGGGCTATTCAGCAAAAAGTCCTTCAATTGCCCCATCGTCCAGTTCCTGACAGTTTCATACCGGGCCGAATCCGTGGTTTTCCAGATCAGTTTCTGCTGACTGTCCTCAAACAGGGGATGTTCATGAATTTCTTGAATTTTTGTGTTGGACAGCAGATTTCTGGCTTTTTCACGCATGGTATCACCATCCGCTGCCACGCCAAGGGCGTCATCCCCTTCCTTGTACGGGTTGGCTGCCCCAATCACAAACCGGTATGGCGCCGGATCGAATTTTCCTGAAATTCGCTTCACATACTGGAAGATGCTCTCGTCAGGAAGCGCATCGGTTCGGATGATATCCGTGCGCCACCCGTCAGATGAGGGGATCGGTGCGAATATCGACGTTTCTGTAAAATTATCACAAGCTGATTTCATTTTTCAGTATGATCCAATTCCTGTCCGGAATGTTTTCCATCAATGCACGCCAAAGATTTCAACCGTCAGGGTTGCTTTGGCGGATTTGATGATACACATGCACCATCCAGATAATTGCAATAATCGGAACAAAAAGATTCAGCAGCGGAACAATCGCCATAACCGTGATCACCAACCCGCCACCATACATGGCTTTTCTGTTCTGTCCCCCCAGTGTCCTGGCCCGGTTTTTTCCCAGATGATACCCCGCCGCACTTTCAAAAAACTCCCGGCCGAGCAGATAACTGTTCAGAAGTATTGACACGGCAAAGCCAATGCCAAACAGATAGAGCGGCAGTACAAGGATATTGAGTCCAACTGCCAATCCGGTGAACTTGAGATCATGCCAGATTTCCGGCCAGAATTTCAGATTTTCATCACGGACGGTATCCGGATAATCGAAACGCTCCACCCGCTGGATGACAGTTTCCAGAAACAGGCTGGAAATCAGAACGGTCAGCGCCGGCAGCATGAACCAGCCGCCAACACCGGTGAGGAGACCGACAGTCCAGTTGAGCAATGTGTCAAGCCACCCGCGCTCGATGGTTATGAATCGGTCTGTCATCCAGGTCACACATGCGACGGCTCCGGCAACAACGATTATCGCCAACAGTGCGCACATGGCCATCAGGCCCAAAAGATTTGCCTTTTTTATGGAAACAAATGTTTTCAATAATGGAAACATGGGGGCGCCGTTAAAACAGGTAACAATCAGTTCTTGTATTTTTGATGGATTCCGGCTCTCACCGGAATGACGGAAGGAATAACAGTCTGAATTGAAGCGTGATTCCGCCTGTTTTGACCGATCACGGTTTGATATACGCATTCAACCCGATTGTAACCGGTTTACCGTCCACTTCTACCGTGGTAACGACATTCCCCCGCGTGCTGGCAACAACCAGTGTCTTTCCGGATGATGATGGCGTCGGTTTTTCCAGATCAATTTCGATGCAGAGTTTATTGTTTTTGATTTCAACGTTCATGGCCATAATGTGTTTCCTTTCTATTGGTTTTGCGGTCTGTATAGCTTTTAAGATAATGATTTTGGGAAGGTATCAAGGAGAGTATAGGCATCTTATTGGCCATCCCCATTCCCCAAATGGGAATGGGGCGTAATTCGATACACCACGGCAAATCCGGTTCAGGAAAACGCCGAAGGGCTGCCGCTTTGTTCCGTGCTGTAGTCTCTGAAGGGATTGTTTTATGATGGTATTCCCGGTTTTAAACGCTATATTTTTTGGGCCGCCCATTTTGCCAGTTCTTCACGGAAGATTTTGGAATTGTGCCGCACATCGACGGGAAATGTTTTGGGAAAAAGAACCGTGGTGATGTCCTGGGTCAGAATATTCCGGGATGCCAGTTGAAGCAACTCACTTTCAAGGGCTTTGACATTGATATCCGGATCATTGGGATGGGTTTGGATACAGATGACCGGCATCTGGCGGGGGGTATCCCCCACCCCGACCAGGGCGCTGCGAAAAACCTGGGAGTGGGTATTGAAAATGGCTTCACAGGGAATGGTATAAAGCGGCCCTTTTTCGGTCTGAACCCGGTGACTTTTTCTGCCGCAGTACCATAACCGGCCTTTGCGGTCAATCCATCCCAGATCCCCCATCCGGTGCCACACGTCCTGACCATCCCGAATCTTGTGCATGGCATCCGCTTCGGCATTTTCAAAATAATGCCGGGTCACCAGATCGCCCTTGACCACAATTTCGCCAATTTCCGAAGTATCCAGAACAAGCTCTTCCGCCCACTGATTGATAGGCAAATCACTGATTCGAATAATCCGGACATCCAGGCCTTGCAGCGGGGAACCGACGCAAATGCCATAACCTTTTTCCGCCAGTCTGCGCGTCTCGTTCAGAATTTCCTGACTGGCAATCGATGTGACCGGAACCGCCTCGGTGGCGCCATATGGCGTATGGACTTCCGCCGAATCGCACAGCATCGCGGTGAACTGCTCGATGTTATCCGCTGAAACGGGCGCGCCGGCAGACACCACCCGCCTGAGGGACGGCAGTTTGATACTGTTCTGCTTTCCAAATCCTCCCACGCGATCCAGCAGGGCCGGAGACGCAAACATGTTGGTGATACCCTGGTTGATAATTGCCTCGATAATTTTTTCCGGATCAACCTCGGCCGGTCGGGTAAAGTCCATGTCCGGAATGACCGCCGTCATACCCAACGCCGGGTCAAACAGGGCAAACAGGGGAAACGTGGGCAAATCGATTTCATCTTCGGCAATTTGAAAATGCGACTGAATGGTCCTGATTTGCGCATCGAAATTGCCATGCGTATAGACCGCACCCTTGGCCGGACCGGTGCTCCCGGATGTGAAGAGAATGGCGGCGGCATCGTTTCTGAGGGCGGATACCGGAACATACGGCTGCCAGGGAACTTTACGGATCTGCCGGAGGGTCACCCCTCCCCAAAACCAACGGGGTCCGACCGTGATGGGGATATGAACGCTGCGAAAGGCGCCCGGATGCGTGACCCGGAACGCATGGGCCTGGGGGATACCGATAAATGCCTCGGGTCTGCATTCCCGGATGCATTGGATCATCCCCTTCAACCCCATGCCCGGATCGACAACCACGGGTATGGCCCCGGTTTTGAACAGGGCGAATGTCAGGGCAAAAAAATCCAGGCCCGGTCTGATCATGATCAGGGTGCGGACGCCTTTCCCAACCCCGACAGATTCCAGGCCATGCGCCAGACAGTCGGATTCCATATCCAACTGCCGAAAGGTCAGATGTGTATAGGTCACCCGGCCGTCATCGTCCCGGCCGGATGGAAAGACCACGGCCCGTTTGTAGGGCTGAATACGGGCCATCTGGGTGAGCAGTGACGCAATGTTCAATATTTTATCTTTTGAAGGATTCATGTGTGATCCGTAAATGATATTTTCCTTATTCTGATTCCTGACTCCTGAGTTCTGACTTCTTTTCAGTGTTACATCACCCCGGATTTCTTTTCAAGAAATTAAATATTTTTGACAGCACGACATCCCATTCGTCCTCCAGAAGATAATGTCCGGCATTTTCAAACAGATGTGTTTCTGCACGGGGAAACCGCCGTTTCCATTCCAGCAGATAGTCCACATCAAACACGGCATCCCCAAGTCCCCAGAGGATCAGTATGGGAATATGTGACAGATCTTTCAGATGCGTTTCGATCCGCTCGATGGTTTCCCATGACGGATCAGATACGGAAACCGGAATATCCTGGACAAATTTCAGCGTGGCGATTCGGTTTGCGGGTGAGTCGTAAGGGGCGATGAGTCCCTTTTTGACCGCTTGGGGCAGAGATTTTTTTGCTGCCAGAATCAATGCGGATCGGGCAAAGAGATTGAGCCGTAAAATCAGAAACCGGGCCAGACCCGGGCAATGGCGGATGATGGCGAGACGAAGCGGCAGGCCTTTTTGGTGGGGTGGAAAAAACGCTGCCGTGTTCATGACGACGATTCGGGAAATCAATTCCGGATGCATTGTGGCAAGCCCCATGCCAATGGCCCCGCCCCAGTCATGCAGGACCAGGTTCAGTTTCCGGTCGAGTTCGAGTCCGGAAACAAAGGATTCCAGATCCCGGATTCGCGTGCCAAGTGTATAGGCATAGGTTTCCGGATCAGGCTTGTCCGACAGGCCGCATCCGATATGATCCGGGGCAATGGTGCGATAATCACCCGACAGACCCTGGATGAGATTTCGAAAATAAAATGACCAGGTGGGATTTCCGTGAACCATTAGGATGGGTTCTCCGGTTCCTTCATCGACATAGTGATAGCGCAACCCGCCAATGGTTTTATAGCGGGATTGAAACGGATATAATGTGTGCCAGTCCATTTTTTGGCTTGTTTGTCAGGTTTTAAATTTCAGGTGTTGGGTATCCGGAGCCGCATCGTCCGGTTCCGCTTTGACAATATCAAATTTGAAATCTGCAATTATCGGATGATTACCAGTCAACGGCCAGCATCAGACAGTTCAATCCGCTGCCGATACCCAGGAAACCAACCCGGTCGCCCGGCCTGAGGAATTCCCGCTCATCTGCAATTGCAGCGGTCATGGGCAGGGACACCGTTCCCATGTTTCCCAGATATTCAAATGTCGTAAAATCCCTGTCCGGCGGAATCCCCAGACCGGCAAGAATGGTTTTCTGATGGGCTGATCCGACCTGATGGCAGATAATTTTATCCGGTCCGTCCGGGCCGATATCAAATGCCTTCCGGAATTTCGAATAGGTTTCAATTCCCAGCCTGACGCCATGCTGCAGCACCCCCACGGAATCGGTCTGCATGAAATGGGGCAAGGTGGATGGAAATCCGGTATCCGGTCCCCACAGACAGAGCCGATGCCACTGGCTGGCATTTTGTATCACAGCGCCCAGCAGTCGATGGCCGGTTTTCCGGGATCGGGTCCGCGAAAGAATCACGGCCACGGCCCCGGATCCCCCGGTCAATGTTGCCAGTGTCTGTTTGAATACCGTCATATCCAGGGTTTCCAGCAGACGGCCGATGACCAGATCGATGATTTCCCGGGAGGTTTCACAGGACACCACCATGCCGGCGTCGATCTGGCCCATTTCAATGGCATTGGCCACCAGAATCATGCCGTTCAGCACCCCCAGACACGCATTGGAAACATCCAGTATCTGGGTATCGGGCCCCAGATTCAGGCCGTGGGCAACGGCACAGGCCGTGGCAGGTTCCAGTTGGTCCCGGCAGACACCGGCATAAATCAGCATGCCAATGGATTCTTTGGAAACCGTCGATGCGCCCAGTGCCTTCAGGCCGGCCCGCATGGCGCCCTGATTCATGGAAAATCCCGGATCCCAGTAGCGGCGCTCCCGAATGCCGGTCAGGGTTTCCAGTTGCCCTTTTTTCAGATACCGTTTCTGATACAACGGCGTCAACCGATCCTCAATGTCATCCGATGTCAGCACATTGGGCGCCAGTTCGTATCCAAACGCATCGATCGTTACCGATTCATACCGCATCAAACCATTCCAATCCCAAAATTTTTCATTTCATATATCCGCAGTCCATCCACTTCCAGAAATCCGTCCGCCAGCATGATGGGTGTCGGCAATTTCTGAAAAAACGTGATATGGGCCTCGACATCGATTTTTTTGTTTGATGGCACGATCTGCCCCCGGTAGGTCCAGGAATGGTCCCTTCCGGTCACCAGGGTAAACCGCGAATGGGGTGGCAAATCCGATCCACACCGCGCCATCAGATGGATTTTCAGTAACTGAATGAACGACTCCAGCCCCAGTGATCCGGGGCAGACCGGATCCTGAAAAAAATGCGCCCGGAAGAACCACTCTGCGGCATTCACCTGCTTGCTCCCCCGTATCACGCCCAGGCCATGCGATCCGCCGGTTTCCGACTGAAATTCAACCGTATCGATCATCCGAAGGGCATTGGCCGGCAAACCAAACCCGGGCTGAATAACCGTCTTTGCATCTTCGGGTTCAAATGGCGGCAAATCCGTCAAAATGACCGGATATCGGCTGTCTGGTGATATGGGCGGAAAGGGGACCGGATTGCCGTTTCGAATGCCCCGCTGTTCGCCAAGGGCCTGGTCTGTAAAAAAGCCAAAATCCGTGACACCGGCATAAACGGTTTCCCCGTTCTGGGATACGGCTGTCTCGAAGGATTCCAGAATCATGTCGCCGGCTGCCGAAACCCGGGTCAACCGGCTTTTCAGCGTCAGGGTTCCGGTACCGGGAAGGACATCCCGGTAAACCTGTGCCGTCCCCCCCAGATTGCGGAAATGAAGATCTTTCTCACGGGTCAGTGCGGAGCCGGCATACGCAGCCAGCCAGCCCGATGTTTGAAGCGCCGTTTCCTGAAGCACACAAAACGGCATAATGCCGGACCGGTCCGCTGAAAAAAACCAGGCATCCGGAGAAATGTCGTATTCGGCAGTCAACCAGCCATCGGGCTTCAAGATATTGGGTTTTGGTTCTGCCTGAACAATCCAGTCCAGAAACAGATAGGGGGGCGCCGGCAACCGGGCCAAAAACCGTCCGCTGTCAAAGGGCTGATAGGCAGGGCCGAATACACGGGAAGCGTTTCCACCCGTTGCAAAGGTTTCTATGGCGGAACGGTCATGAATTATAGATTTGAAATGTGAAATGTGAGATGTCACCAGTGGTGTATCGGTAGCCGGTGATTTCAAATGTGAAATTTCAAATTTCAAATCCCTTTCACTCAGGCCGCTCAATTTCATGGTCATGCCGCTGAAATGAACGATCGGCCGGCCATCGGCAATCATCAGGGCATCGGCAATGGCATAGGGCTCCGGATTGAAACCGATGTCTGATATATCAACCGAATAAACGACCCGCCTGGTTTTTGGCGTGACCGGTCCCCGGCATTTCAGTGTACTGACACCGCCGGGAACCGGTTCATAACAGACATCCGGCCGGCTGGAAAACCAGCCCATCCGCAACAGAAAAACCCGAAGCACATGGCTGCAGCATTCATACATCAGGGTGCCCGGCATGACCGGATCATCCACAAAATGACAGGTCAAAAACCAGTCATCGGCATGAATGTCGGCCTCGGCCCGGATACATCCCAGTCCATAACGCCCCCCTGTCGGATCCATCCGGGTCACCCGGTCGATCAGATGCATTCTGCCGCCCGGGAGTCGAAGGTTCTCCGACAACCGGATCCCGTCAAAACCACTTCCAAAACAGGCGGCCATATCGCCCCGGCGCAGCGCATCCAGTTGGGTGCTGTCATAGGACTCCACCATCCGGGGAAACAGGGCATACCGGTCCAGATCATCTTTTCCGGGTTCATGCTCATGCGCCGGTTCCGCCAGAATGATGCCTCCGGAATTCTCGATTTCCGCCTCTGTAAAAAATCCGGCGCATCCATTGGTCATGGTGATGAGCTTTTCCCCGTTGATTTCTCCGGTAAAATTGAAAAAAAACATCCATGTCTCACCCTGGCGGACAAACCGGTCAATGTGAATGTCATAGCGAATGGTCTCGCCCGGAACCGGAAGCCCCCGGTGAAAGGTCACCCGGGCGTCCAGAAGCCGGTAGGCCCGCTTGCCCTGCACCACCAGGTCGATGCCCATCCAGGCGCATAAAAACAGGTCCGCCTGTCCGGCCTCAACCGAAATGCAGACCGGGGCCCTGCCCCCATCCAGATACCATGCATCCGGGAGGACATCGTGTTCCGTGACAATCCGGCCTTTTCCCAGAGACCCGCAAACCCCATCGATGGACAGGATGCGATCCACCAGCATCAGCGGCTCATCCGGTAGCCTGACCCGAACCGGCCAGGTATCGACCAGGGCAAAATTTGGCCCCAGGACAGCCGCAGCCGACCCCACTGCAAATTCCATGCACTGTTCCCGTGTAAAGGCGATCTGGCGGATGGGTGGATCGGGACATGACATTACAGCAGGGTTGGCAGTCTGGCCTGCTTTCAGGTTCAGAAGATGACACTGAA
>JBFXFK010000020.1:27266-30856 GCA_050179135.1 Desulfatirhabdiaceae bacterium
AACCGGAATCTGTGCGGCAATCAGGTTGCCCAGAAATTTGAGCAGACTCAGATATTCATCCTCGCCCCGAAAGTTTGCAGACAAGGCCAGATGGGGCCGATCTGCCAGGATGCGGTCGATCATGCGGGTGCAGGTGGCATGGGGCCCCATTTCCAGAAATATGCGAATCCCGTCTTCCCATGCCTGGCCAACAACAGCCGGAAAATCAAAACCGGAAAGAGCCTGGGCCGTAATGGAATCGGCTGCCGATTCCGGTGTGACCGGATAGGTTTTTGCCAAATGGCAGCCATAATAGTCCACGCCATCCAATGGTGTGGTGGGAAACAGATGCAGATTCCGGTATTTTTGTTCAACCGGGGTCAGTGCGTCACAGTGAACTGTGACAACACCCTCCAGCCACACCGCCTCGCATTTGAGATGCCGAATGATGGCCTCGACCGATGGCCGGTTCCCGCCAATCACGCATTCCTCCGGGGTATTGGTGATCAGCAGTCGGACATGGGGCCAATTGCCCAGGGTCTGGCGAACCGTTTCCGGCGCATGATGCACGGCGGCAACCGCCCATTCAAAGGGCTCCTCCGGTCCGATGGCCCAAGCCTGTCGCAATGCCGTGCACGGGCCTGCCAGATCCCGTGCAAACAGTTCCGTCTGCTCCATGCGCTGCCGCATGGCATCCCGGTCCGACCAGGCTCCGGTGGCGAACAGGCCTGCGGATTCCCCCAGACTGTAGCCGAGAACCGCATCCGGCCGGATGCCGAATTTCGATACCACCCGGGTCATGAGGCATCCGAACATGACCTGTGCAAAAATGGTATGAACCGGATTGGCGGCCAGATCAGTCATGGCCTGACGCTGCCATCCATCGGGCCAGGCTGCTTTCCAGGGCGCCAGGTGTTCCGGAATGAGCTGCATCTGAAGTGTTGGCGACGCCACGTCCAGTCCGGCCAGAATATCGGGCCAGACCGTGCCGATTTTCTGGCCCATTCCCGGATAATGATTTCCGGAACCGGGATACACCAGTGCGATTTTTCCGATTTTTTTCATGGGCTCCGGGGAGTAGGCGATCCGGCAGGGGCCGGCAATGCGCATGGCGCTTCCGTTTTGAACCGCGGCAATGGCTTCCGGAATGGACTGGATCAGGTGAGTGCCCGATTCGGCAACCATACAGAGAAAACAGGTGGCATCATGGGATTGCCCGGATTCTTCATGCCATATTCGGGCCGCATGGTCCATGGATTGGAAGCGGTTTGCATCCTGAACAAAGGCTTCAAGACGGCTGAGTCCGGCTATCAGATGGGATGGCGAACATCCCGCAATGACAAACAGCCCGCTGGATTCATACCCCATCGGTCGATTTTTTTCAGGCTGCGCCTGACGCAACGATATGGATTTGTTTGGGGGTTCATGTTCTTCCAGGACCATCTGGCTGATGGCGCCATCCAGGGTCATGGCGCAAACCATCGCCTTTCGGGCCCCATCCTGACGGTTTCGGGTCCAGTATTGCGGGGCATGGGGAATATGAAATCCGTCCGATGCCATTTCCGGCCATACGCATTTCGGGGCATGCGCCATTGGCGGCAAAATCTGATGATACAGGCAGAGACAGGTTTTGACCAGGGATGCCATGCCGGCGGCAGCGCCGGTGTGGCCGATATTGGGTTTGACAGAACCCAGTGCCCGAAACCCCGGTATATTCTGGAACCGGTCAAAAAGCGCCAGTGCTTCAAGCCTGTCGTCATGCGGATCTGCGCTTCCGTGGATTTCAATCAGGCTGATGGTCCGGGGCGATATGCCGGATTCATGAATACACCGGTCGAATGCCTGTTTATACGCGGTGATCATCGATTCGTCACGGGCTGACATGGCAGTGGCGCTTCCCATGCCAGAAATGACGGCATAAATCCGGTTGCCTTCTGCCAAGGCCTGATCCAGGCGCTTCAGCACAACCGCCGCAGCCCCTTCTCCGGGAAGCGTGCCGTCTGTCAGCGGATCAAACGGCGTCATCGTGCGCTGCCCGGTGTACGGACGAATGGCATGCCGGACCAGAATGTTGCGGATATCGCCGGCCATATCCACGGCCCCGGCCAGCATGACATCGGCCCGGTTTTGTCTCAGCAGCCTGACGGCCGTCTCTACGGCCCGGAGCCCGGATGTTTCTTCACCCGAAACGGTAAAACCGGGTCCGCCAAAATTCAGTTCCCGTGAAATCCGGCTGGCAATGATCCCGCCCAGGGCCCCCAGGGTTCGGGATGTATTCAGCGGCGGGGCAAAATCCGGAAAGTCATTCTGCTGAAGCCATCGCATCTGAAAATCCGTGGCCTCGGGATCAAACCCCATGCCGATGATAACGCCGGCTTCCGGTTTTCGGGATCGCGGGTCAAGCCCGGCATCCAGCCACGCCGCCCGGCTGATTTTCAGCATCAACAGATGCTGAATGACAATATCATTCAATTCTGCAGGGGGTATTTTCAAATCGGCGGGATTCAGAACAAGCCGGTCCAGAAATCCGCCGGACAGCGGCGTCAGTTCAGGAAAACCGTAAATCGCCGCATCCATCCCCTTCCACCGGTGGGGGGGCCGGTCCGAGATGATGGATCTGCCATGAAACACCATGTCCTGAAATTGTGACAGGGATTGGACCGATCCAAATGCCGCGCCCAAGCCGATGATCGCGATCGGACAGGGCGGAATCTCAGGCGTGCGGGATGCGGTGACGGCACAGGATGGCGCAGACTTGCGGGATGGATGAAATTCCTCCAACAGCAGATGGGCATTGATGCCCCCGAAGCCAAACGCACTGACGGCTGCCCGTCTGGGCGTTTCGGGGTTCCGCCGCTGCCATTTTTCACAGACGGTCTGAACACGAAACGGGCTTTCGGTCAGACCGATTTTGTCATTGGCCCGGGTAAAATTCAAGGACGGGGGCAGGGTCTGATGGCCGATGGCCAGAAGGGTTTTGATGGCGGCTGCCGCCCCTGCGGCTGTCAGCAGATGTCCGGTCATCGACTTGATGGATCCAATGGGGCATGAACGGGCTTTGGCGCCGGTGTCTTTCCACAGGGCCTTCAGGCTGGCAATTTCCACGGCATCCCCAACCGGCGTCCCCGCACCATGACATTCGATCAGATCCACATCAGTCGGGTTCCATCCGGCATCGGCATAAGCCGCGGTCATGGCCCGGAGCTGTCCCTCTGTGTCCGGAGCCAGAAGATTTCCCCGCATGTCGTTGGAAATGCCAATCCCGCGAATGACGGCATGAATGGTATCCCCCTGACGGATGGCATCATCCAGGCGCTTTAAAACCAGAACACCGGCCCCTTCTCCCACAACCAGACCATCGGCATCCTGATCAAACGGCCGGCAGATTCCGGAAGGAGACAGTGCCCGCAGTTGACTGAATCCGACCTGGGTGTAAAGATTGTCCGGCCGGGATACCCCCCCTGCCAGGATCGCATCCGCGGCGCCTTCTGTCAGACTGTCACACCCCAGCTTGATGGCATAAAGCGATGATGCACATGCCGCATCCAGGGTGAACGCGGCCCCGCCCAGTCCCAATGCCTGACTGATTACCACAGCCGGAAACGCGGTGA
>JBFXFK010000020.1:30956-43393 GCA_050179135.1 Desulfatirhabdiaceae bacterium
ATCCGTGGGCAGGGCAATGGCAGCCAGGATCACATCGACCCGGCTTTTATCAATGGATCGGGTATGGCAGGAAGTCCAGGCATGTTTTGCGGCATGAAGCGCCAGATGATGGCCCGGATCAAGATCTTTCAGAAAAGCGGCGTCAAGCTTATACCCGGATGAATCAAAATGAAAATCCCGAATCAGGCAGGCCCGGTCGGAAAGGGTACGGTCCGGCTCCGGAACCTTCGAAACCATGAGGTTCCGGTCTGCAATCCATCGCTCTGAAGGGATGGATCCTGCCATATTTCGTTTCTGGACAATATTTTCCCAAAACCGGCGCGGTTCATCCGCGCCCGGGAAAACGCATCCCATGCCAACAATTGCAATCGGTATGTTCATCAGGGGTTTTATAGCTTTTCAGATAAAAATTTCCACTTTTGAGCGGATTCACTATCATAAACCATTCAATTGCACAAGAAACGAGTCCGGTTTTAAACCGGCGGGTCTATAACCGGTAAACCAGCGGCTTTTCCCGGGCATCGATTTCTATGCCGATGGTATCCCCGGTTTTGAATCCCAGCCGTTTGAAATGACGAACCGTCTGCTGATGATTGGTAAAATGCCAGTACACCATCCAGATGGGATTACGAACCGTATCGATACCATACGCATCGTGGCTGCAAAGCTTGACATGGACGCGCTCCTTGGCAATGATCGTGTCGGCTTCACCCAAAAACCGGTCTATGATATACAAATGATTGTATAAAGCCTTTGAAAGCGATTGCTGTTTTTCCGGTGTGTCATCCAGGTAGTGATTGGCAACCTGATAGAGTTCATCCGGAACCCGTATGGAAAGCCCCAGAACCGCAAACCGTTGATATTTGAGCGCAAAATTTTCCAGCTTTTCGCCATGATTTTTTATGGTGTTCAATATGTCGGATATGGTGGGAACCGGTCCGGAACACCCCAGTATCATATCTTCACACTGACCGATCAGGCTGATATAAAAGGCCTGATTGTCCATGACAAAAACAGGACGTTCCCGGTAATTGCGGCGCTTCCGGATTCGCCTTATACCATCCAGATGAACGGTCCGGTCACTCTCACGCTGCTCCAGCCATTCAAACGCGGAAATGTTTTTTGCCTGCACCACATATATCTCGTTCTCTTCGGAAATGATATATTCGATCTCACAGGGAAACCCGAGACATTTCTGAATGTTGTCAGACAGATCGATCAATTTTCGATCATGGGGTGTGGATGTGATAAAGGGTTCGGTCTGAATTTTATGCAGGGGGTTGCGGCAATACCCGAATTCCCAATGTTCCCCGATTTTTTTGGCCATGACACTGCTTCCCTCAATAAAGGGCATGACCAGAACGCCCATATCTTCCGGGTCGATTTGCGGGCTGCTATTGAATTTTTGCTGGCGAAGAATGCTGAGCCGCTTGTCCGTCATGGCCATTTTGATCATGCGCTTTCGGGCATAGAGAATCCCCCCGATATCCGCATAGGTACTCATGGAATCAAATGTGCCGCCTTTAAACGCATCCTCCTGGGGATGGGCGCTTCTGGCAATGATTTTGTAGTTTTCCCGGTGTGCTCCCAGAAAGGCTTCAATTGCTTCAAGATCATTCTCTTCAAAATCGGATGCCGGTACATATACAAACTCCGGCACATTGAACCCGCAGGCTTTCAAGGCATCCAGATGTTTGACTTTTTCCGGAAGATATGTACTCATGATGACTCGTTTCCTTTCAATATTCATTCCAGCGGAAGGCGCGTTCCGTTCGGAAATCATTTACCCGTAACTGCGCTCCCGGCAGGAATCAACAGGCCGGTATTCTGACAACAAAACACGCGCCGCCACCTGGCGCATCTTCAACATGAATGGTTCCATCATGGGCCGCAGCAATTTTTCGGCAGAGACTCAGTCCAATCCCTATCCCGCCGGTTTCCCGGTTTCTGGAGCCGTCAATCCGGTAAAACGGCTCAAAAATGCGTTCTTTCTCGGGATCCGGCACCCCCGGTCCCTGATCCCATACCCGCAGTTCCACCCGATTTCCCGTTTCCGAGACAGTAATTTCAACAGGCCCCGAATCTGCCGATGACTGTTTCAAGGCATTGTCAATCAGATTCTTTAACAAAATTTTCATCCGCATGACATCAACCCGCCAAAACAATCCGGTCTTTTCAGGTTTGAACAGAATACGTCCCTTTTCTTCTTCAAAAACACCCAAAACACTCTCAATGAATGCATTACAGGCAATCCGCTCTTTTTTCAACCGGCCATCAGACGCATCAATCCGTGAACTTTCCAGAAGTTCCTGAATCATGCCATCCAGGTCCCGGACATCTTCCGCAATGCTGTCCCGCGTGGCTTCCCAATCCGATTGCGGCATTTCAAGGGCCAGACGAATCCGGGCCAGCGGTGAGCGCAGCTCATGGCTCACATCCACCAGCAGCCGTTCCTTTTGAGCCAGCATTTCCTGAACATGCCCGGTCATTTGATTGAATGCCTCGCCGATCTCGGCAAATTCGTCACGATATCCGGCCCGGAACCGATAGTCAAAATTTCCCTGTCCCACCTCGGTGATCCCTGAAATCAGGACACCAACCGGTTTCAGTAAAAGCCTCAGCAATACAAAGCTGCCACCCAGCACCGTCAGAATCAGCAACAGCGCAATCGCACCCAACTCATAATGAATCCATTGTATGGGCTCTTTTGAAAGCGAAAACGCAAAAATAAATCCGCCACGGGGAGTGATATAAAACAGCCGTGTTCCAATTCTTCCGACATTGAATTCCTGTGACAGGTGATCCATTTCCTTTTTATAGTCTTCAAGGGGCGGGAGATTCGGAGCGGAATGCCATTCGGTGCCCGGCCCCCACATCTGTATGTCCATATCCAGTCGATTGCTGAGCCCGGCCGCAGCATTGGTGGATGGCGGCATACCGATTTCGCGGACAAGCGAATCAATATATGCCTGGAGATTGGTGATAATGGCAGATTTCTGAATAATCCGCGGATTGATGGCATACTTGATGCCGCCACCCAGAACAAGCAGGATCAGTGCACAGGTCACGCCATAAATGACCAGCAGGCGCCAATAAACTGAATGGGTGCCATATCGCGTGGGTGGACTCATCGCGTCACCGGAGAAATAAAGAGATATCCGCCCCCGTAAATGGTTCGGATAAAAACAGGATGTTTGGGGTCTTCACCCAGTTTCTGCCGAATGCGGCTGAGGGTCACATCGATTGTGCGGGTAAACATGTCCGCGTTCACGCCCTTGACCTCATCGAGAATTTCGTCGCGGGTGCGGACGACACCGGCATGCAGCATCAGGTCTTTCAGAATTTCAAATTCCGCCGGTGAAAATGCCAGGTTCTCGCCGCGAAGACAGACCTCCCGCCGGTCAAGAAATACTTCAAGGTCTCCGGACCGGATGCTGGGTGGCAAATGCGATGTCCCGGATTTTTGTTGCTGTCCGGTTCTGCGCAGAACGGCCTGAATCCGGGCCACCAGTTCACGGGGTTCAAATGGTTTTGACAGATAATCATCTGCCCCGAGTTCCAGTCCGGCGATCCGATCGCCCGGATCACCACGGGCCGTCAGCATGATGACCGGCAGCTCGGATGATTTTCGCAGTTGCCGAAGAAATTCAAACCCGGTGGTTTCCGGCAGCATATAATCCAGAATGAGGATATCGGGCTGAAACGCTGCAAGCTGATGCCATGCTTCAGACGGCGCAAGTACGCCGAGAACCTCAAATCCGTACTGACTCATGAATTTCACAAGCAGCCGGTTCAGCTTGGCATCGTCATCAATAACCATTACCCGGGGATACGGAGTTGGGGAATCTGTCATAATGGATTGAAAATAGCCATATTCATCAGAATTTACAATTGGAAAATCCGGCGCCGATGGTGAATTTCCGGTTACATTTGTTTACAATTTGTTGCACCGTTGAAAAGATTTTCCCCTGCGGCCGTGTTACTGTGAAAATGCAGTCGAATGGAAACATATACCATCAAGCTCCGTAGGAGCGTCCTGTTTGTAGGATGAAGCTTAAAAATTTCCATCAAGCCCCGTAGGGGCGACCTGTGTATTCCGGTTACAGGCCGCTCCGATGGAGCTTGATGGAAATAACAGCATCAATTTCTACAAACAGGTCGCCCCTATGGGGCTTTTGGAGAAGATATCATTTTCATTCCTGTGGGTGAACCTACCGGAATGATTCACAAACATTTGCTTTGAAAGGAGCCGACATGAAGGCCATGAAAAAAGATATCACACACACAGATCATCATACCGTCGATACAGACCGGAAAGCATCGGTCATTCTGATGACATCCATGAATGGCAGGAAAAACAGGACCAGGCCGGTGCGGGAAAGCCTGTCCTGGTTTTCGGAAAAGATGGAACAGGAACTGGCGGTTTTTGACAGTTCCCTGTCTGCATGGGAAACAGAGGCGGCGCTGGCGATTCTGGATGATCTGGAGGAAGAGGTGACCCATCTTCGTTCCAACTTTATTATCGCCATGAAAAGCGGGCAACCCAACGTTCAGGATTCCGTCATTGACCAGTGTGTTCAGGTGGCCAATCTGGCCCACATGATTGCATCCAGCCGCCATCCGGTACTCAGCCACTACAGAAACGGGAAATCGGTTGATTGAACAGGCAGTGAGAATGTCTGGCAGCGAAATCGGATGATTGAAAAGCCTGTATCAGCACGCCGGGAAATGTCGAAAAAAATCCGTGAAAAAATGCGGAGACACGAGGCCGGCCTGTCTCCGCATTCCGATTGATCTGTATCAGTTTGTCAGCGCCGTATTCAGCATGTCCCCGATCAGCTTGTGAAACCGGGACGGATTGTCAATTTTTCCGCCTTCGCTGATAACGGCCATGTCATACAGCAGTTGGCTGTAATCCTTCAGCAGCGGATTGTCCCGATCGTTGTCATACAGGGTCTTGATTTTGGCCATGATGACATGATCCATGTTCAGTTCCAGAACCCGCTTGATTTCCGGACCCTTCTGTCCGGTCGCCTTCAGAATCTTTTCCATGTACATGCTCATGTCATAGGGATTTCCCGACAGACACGACAGGCTGTCCTTGAGATGGGTGGAGGGTTTGACCTCCTTGATCCGGTCTTCCAGGTTCGCCTTGATAAATCCGAACAGGGCGTTGTATTCCTCTTTTTTCTTGTCATTGATCTGATCCACATCCAGATCGCCTTTTTCCGCACTCTTGAAGGGCTTGCCATCGAATTCATGAAGGGATTGCACCACCCATTCATCGATCGGATCGATCATGAGAAGGACCTCAAAGTCCTTTTCCTTCAGTTTTTCGATATGGGGGCTGTTCATGAGAGATGACAGGTTGTCGCCGGTAATGTAGTAAATCTCTTTCTGCTCGGCTTTCATGTTGGCGATATATTCGGCCAGGGATATCCATTTGTCACCGGATTTGGTGGTTTTATAGCGGGCCAGGCCGGCCAGCCGTTTCTGGTTGTCCATGTCCGTATGAATGCCGACTTTGAGAATATGGCCGAATTCCTTGAAAAACTTTTCATAGGTTTCCTTGTCCATACCCTCCAGGACTTCCAGGATTTTTTTCACCAGATTTTTGCGGATGTTGGTCACCAGACGGTCCTGCTGCAAAATTTCCCGGCTGATGTTCAGATTCAGATCCGGGGCATCCACGACACCTTTGATGAACCGCAAATACTCGGGCATCAGCTCTTCACAGTCCTCCATGATGAAAACCCGCTTGCAGTAAAGCTGAATGCCGTGTTTTTTCTCCGGATTGAACAGATCAAACGGAACCTGGGACGGAATATACAACAGTGCGCTGTATTCTGTGGCGCCTTCGAATTTCAGGTGCAGATGGGTCGACGGGGGATTCCAGTCATGGCTGATATGTTTGTAGAATTCCTCATATTCTTCTTTGGCGACATCCTTCTTGTCCTTCAGCCAGATGGCCTTCATGGAATTGAGGGTCTCTTCGGCCACAACCTTGCGGGTGGTCTGGCCGACGGGCTTGCCGTCCTTGTCCAGGATCAGTTCATTTTCCGGAATAGGCTCATCCTTTTCAACGTCCATGACAATGGGATAGGTCACAAAATCCGAATGCTGCTTGATGATTCTGCGAATGACCCATTCTTCCGTAAAATCGGGCTCATCTTTTTCGCGTTTTTTCAGGTGCAGGGTAATGGTGGTGCCACGGCCCGGCCGGGATGATTCTTCAATGGTGTAAGACCCGTCACCCAGGGATTCCCACAGTGTGGCCTTTTCCTCTCCGACGGCCCGGGTCAGAAGTGTCACCCGATCCGCCACCATGAATGCGCTGTAAAATCCGACCCCGAATTGCCCGATCAGCTCCGGTGTCAGGGCATCCTGCTGCTGGGACTGGGTGATGGCGTCCAGAAACGCCGCGGTGCCGCTCTTTGCGATGGTGCCGATATTTTCAATCACCTCGTTATAGGTCATGCCAATGCCATTGTCAGATATCTCCAGTGTCTGACGAATGCCATCCCGTGTAATTTTGATTTTGAAATCCGAGTCGCTGCCCAAAACTTCGGGTTCGGTCTGAGCCCTGAACCGGAGCTTGTCAATGGCATCAGATGAATTTGATATCAGCTCTCTTAAAAAAATTTCCTTGTTGGAATAAAGCGAATTGATGATGAGATTTAACAACTGCTGAACTTCGGTTTTGAACTGAAATGTTTCCTTTTTCATAATCCGGACGACTCCTGTTTGCCTTAGATGGTCCACTGGAATAAAAGATTAAAACAAAAACGATATACCTGCTCGATTAATGACAAAAAATTAGCCGAATTTTTGAATTGTCAAGCCGGTTTTATGGGGAATATCAAATAAAGAAATAAGAACGGGTTCCCGATCCGAAGCAGGGAACCCGGGGCAGCAGGCAGGTCCGGAGCGAATCCGGTGGTCAAAACGATGAACGGAATCGCTGACGGTTATCCGATACGGATTTTCAGAAACATGATTTCAAAGCGGATTTATGGCCATTGATATTTCAATTCCTATGGCTTCACGCCATTGTTTTTGATGGCATCTTCCACGGTATCATAAATCTTGAAAATTCTGTCCATCCGGGTCAGTTTGAAAAGTGTCATGACCGTATTGCAGATGGAACAGATCAGCAGTTCCCCTCTTCCGGAAAGAGTTTTTAAAACCGATATCAGAACACTCAATCCACTGCTGTCAATAAATTCCACATGCGTCAAATCCAGAACGATTCGAAGCGCCCCGTCATTGATCAAGGCATGAAGATTTCCCTTGAAATCCGGCGCGACAGACGCATCGATCCGGTTATCCAGTGGTGTCACAATCAGCAAATCTCCCTCGGTACGTGTTTCTATCCGCATCAAACGTCTCCTGTAAACAAGCATGGCATGGCTGAAATGAAGCCCCCATGGATAAAAATAAACAGCAACACATCTACCCGCGATCTCCGGTATTGGGAAACACCAGCTTTCCACCCAGCATTCCGGCAATCACCGCCGCTGCCAGCATAATCAGATGAAAAACCAGATATATCCAACCGGCAGATGATCCGGACAGCGCCACATCCGGGCTGACACTGCGCCAGATGACCAAAAAAAGACTCAGGGCGGATACGACACCACCGCAAATCATTTTTCCCAGAAACAAATTGCTGATGTAACCACGATACCGCCGTTTCCAGTCATTCAATCCGGACAAAATGACCAGGGGCATGGACAGCACCACAAAAATCAGGTTGTAAAACGCCGCAGTTTCAAGCGATGGACAATTGAACATCGTGGCCAACACCAAAAAAACAACCGATACAGGCAGTACGCCGTTGGGAATGTGTACCGATATGGGGTGTGCGTGATATGTGACCATCAGCTTCTGAATCGTTTCAAGATATGGGTCAAATCGTGACCATTTCGAACCGGATGAATTCCCGGCATCTGTCACCACCGGTTCCCCAACATCTTCCTGAATGGCCGAATCGGCCTGAGCAGGCTGTTTTCCCTCAGAAGTGGATTCGGCAGGCGGGTCTTGCACTGGCGCCGCTTCAATGATTTCAACAAACTGGCTTTTATCGGCCCCGCAGACCGGACATGTTTCCGGGGGTTCGTCGCCGGTATGAATATAACCGCAAACTGTGCACTCCCATTTTTTCATGGACCACCTCCTGACAGTTTAGAATCATCCCACAATCATGATCACATCGCCGGTCGAGACTTCCGAGCCTTTTTGAACCCGAACATCCTGGACGGTTCCGGACACATGGCTGACCAGACTGTTTTCCATTTTCATGGCCTCCATGATGGCCACGGTCTGCCCCGCATCCACGGTATCTCCGACCTTGACCTTGACATCCAGAATCAAACCGGGAATGGGCGCCAGAATGGGTTCTCCCTCAACCGGTCCAGCCGGCGGTCTGGGCTTTGGCGCCGGGGTTGGGGCCGGGGTTGAAACAGCCGGCCCGGTATCGGCCACAACCGATGGCGCAGCCGTTACAGCCGGCGCGGCCGTGGCACCCGGTGCGGCCGGTGCGCCGGTGGATTTGCCGATACGCACATCATATGACTGCCCATTGACAAGTACGTGCGCCATGTTGCCGGAAACGCTTTGAATGGTAACATCAAAATTTTTCTGATTGATTTCCAGTTGGTATTTCATGAGACATCCTCGCTGAATAAAAAAAATGATGGGGTGATGGTTTTTAATCGTCCAGACATCCGGTTATCGGACCGGATGTTCATTTCGTCCGGGTAAGTCAGATTTCATATTTGAGATATCACATACGGTTAACCGGCCGTTGAAATACCTGAAGCCGTGCATTCTGAATGGCTTCCCGGCCATAGTGAACCCATGATGCCGGCGCACTTTTGCTGGAATCGGCTGAATTCATGGTATTATGCCCTGTCAAATGCAGATGAAGGGCCGTGGCAATGGCCGCCATGGTATCCTGATCCGGAATCGGTTCGCCGATTCCCGACAGATGAATGGCGCATGCAATGGCAGCCGCCACATCGGATTCAACTGGCGATTGTGAAGCCGTTTTACCGGAAACGGCCGCTTTTCGGGGAGCAGCGGGTTTTTTGGCGGATGACGGAACAACCGTCAATACCTGTTTTTCGCTGCTTTTTTTCCGGTCAAATGCCACAAAAATTTTTCCCGCAGCCAGCATGCCTAACATCAGAACAGACAGTACCAGAAATATTCCAAAAAACCGGATCATCAGTGTTCCCAGTGCATAACTCCAGAACGGATCACGGGGGCCGCCGGTGAACAGAATGCCGCCATTGACCGCTCCGTCGCTGTCCATGGGTCCGCCATCTGTCACCTGCAAAACAAACCGGTAGGTGCCGTCATCCGATATCTTTTCCGGGTTGACCCCAGTGTTGTGCCATTGGGGCGTACTTTGGGTGTTGTATGCCCAGTATTCGGTGGAAATATTGAAAAACGACGAGATGATGGTGATGTCTGCCGATGCACCCGGCGTTAGCGAATCCACCTGGACTGCGAACATGGCGGATTTGAATTCTTTGACATCCACATCCGGTGTGATTGCGCTCATAAAATCGATTCCCTGAACATCTTTCAGTTCCCCCCCGGATGCCCGAAACAGAAACTGTACGCTGGTGTTTTTGGCTCTGGGAATCAACTTGGCCGTAATGGTATCCCCGTCGCGGGTAAATTCCGGCCTGGGTTTTTCGATGTCTTCTCCCATGATGGCATGGGAGTTTTTTTGCATGAATGGCAAAACCAGCAGAACAATTATCAGCCAGATGGTCCGCCGGGATTTTATAGCGTTAACAAACATGGTGGCCTCCTATTGGAACATGGCAATCAGCATGCCGGCAGCGGCAGCCGATCCGATAACACCGGCCAGATTGGGTCCCATGGCATGCATGATCAGCCAGTTGTCAGGATCGGCCTTCAGACCTTCGGAATGCGTGACCCGGGCCGACATGGGAACCGCCGAAACACCGGCAGATCCAATCAATGGGTTCATTTTTTCCTTGAGGAACAGATTCATGATATGAACCGTCAGAATGCCGCCCATGGTGCAAATGACAAAGTCCAGAAGACCGAACCCGAAAATCAGAAGCGGTTTCCAGTTCAAAAAAACCTCGGCCTTCATGGTCGCCCCCACGGAAAGCCCCAGGAATATGGTGACAATATTCATCAGTGCATTCTGGGCCGTATCCGAAAGCCGTTTGACCACACCGCTTTCCCGCATCAGATTTCCGAACATGAACATGCCCATCAAAGGGGCAACCGCCGGAATCAAAAGAACGATCAATGCACAGGCTATCAGGGGGAACAACAGTTTTTCCCGGGCGGAAACCGGGCGGAGCTGCCGCATCCGGATCCGGCGCTGAGCAGGGGATGTCAGCCACCGCATGATGGGCGGCTGAATCAGGGGAACCATGGCCATATAGGAATAGGCGGCCAGTGCATTGGCGCCCAGCAGATGGGGGGCCAGTTTGGCGGTCAGATAAATGGTGGTCGGCCCGTCTGCACCGCCGATAATGCCGACGGATGCCGCTTCCTTCAGCGTGAATCCAAAAAAAAGTGTGCCGATATAGGTTACAAAAACACCCAGTTGGGCCCCGGCCCCGATGATCAGTGTTTTGGGATTGGAAATCAGGGGCCCAAAATCCGTCATGGCCCCCAGCCCCAGAAAAATGACACAGGGGATGACTTCCCACTCCACACCATATTTATAGAATACCCGAATCAGTTCCGGGGTTCCATGCTCGGTAAACCCCATGAGCGGGGTGATGGGGAAATTGACCAGAAAAATGCCGAATCCAATGGGCAGGAGCAGGAGGGGTTCGTACTCCTTGGCAATGGCCAAATACAGAAAAATCAGGCCCACGATGATCATGAGGGCCTGACCACCAGTCAGGTTGGGTATGCCGGTTTGGGTTATCAGAATGCTTTTGATCAGTTCGACAAGTTGTTCCCAGGACATGTCCGTCGGCCTCCTTTTTCTATAGGGGGATGTTTCCGTGCTTTTTGGGTGGATTGATATCCCGCTTGGTTCGAAGCATTTTCAGCGCCTGAATCAGTTGAGGCCGGGTTTCCGCCGGGTCGATGACATCATCGATATAGCCCAGTTCGGCGGCTTTGTAGGGGTTGGAAAATTTGTCCTTGTAATCCTGGATGCGATTGGCCCGTTCAGCCGTTGGATCAGCCGCCGCCTTTATTTCTTTGCGGGAAATGATATTGACCGCTCCATCCGCGCCCATGACCGCAATTTCCGCACCCGGATAGGCCAGATTGATGTCTCCACGGATATGTTTGGAATTCATGACGATATAGGCGCCGCCATAGGCTTTTCGGGTAATGACCGTGATGCGGGGAACCGTGGCCTCACAAAAGGCATAGATCAGTTTGGCGCCATGCTTGATGATTCCGCCATGTTCCTGATGGGTTCCGGGCAAAAATCCGGGAACATCCTCATAGACAATCAGCGGAATGTTGAATGCGTCGCAGAACCGGACAAACCGGGCCCCCTTGATGGATGCGTCGATATCCAGGCATCCGGCCATGACACTGGGCTGATTGGCGATAATTCCAACAGGCATGCCATCCAGGCGGCCAAAGCCGATAACAATATTTTTGGCCCAGTGCTGATGGACCTCAAAAAAATAGGTGTCATCCATGTTGGAGCGGACAATCTGCCGGATATCATAGGGTTTGTTGGGATCGGATGGCACGACATCCCGAAGGGATTCATCCCGCCGGTTGGGGTCGTCGGTCGCGGCTGTTCTGGGCGGGTCTTCCATGTTGTTCTGGGGCAAAAACCCCATGAGTTCCCGAATCATGTCCAGGCAGGCGGCATCATCGGGTGCTGAAAAATGGGCTACACCGCTTTTGGAATTATGGGCCATGGAGCCGCCCAGATCTTCCTTGTCAACCACTTCCCGGGTCACGGACTTGATGACCTCCGGGCCGGTAATGAACATGTGGCTGGTTTTTTCCACCATGAAAATCCAGTCGGTCATGGCCGGGCTGTAAACCGCACCGCCGGCGGACGGCCCCATGATTGCCGTAATCTGCGGCACCACACCGGATGCCATGACGTTCAACAAAAAAATATCGCCATATCCGGCCAGACTCATGACCCCTTCCTGAATCCGGGCCCCACCCGAATCGTTCAGTCCGATGACCGGCGCCCCGGTTTTCATGGCGGTTTTCATGACCTTGCATATTTTTTCTGCATGCGCCAGGGAAAGCGATCCGCCAAAGACCGTGAAGTCCTGGGCAAATACAAACACCTGCCTGCCCCCAATCTGACCATAGCCGGTAACGACGCCATCGCCGGGAATTTTCTGGTCCGCCATATCAAAATCGGTGCATCGATGGGCTTTGAACCGGTCCATTTCCACAAATGTACCGTCATCCAGCAAACGCCCGATCCGCTCCCGGGCAGT
>JBFXFK010000021.1:0-40792 GCA_050179135.1 Desulfatirhabdiaceae bacterium
GATGTCGGACAGAATGAGTATGAAGAGATCAACTTCCAGCCTGCTGAAAGCACAGGTGGTGAAAACTATGGATGGCGCATCATGGAAGGGTTTCACTGCTACAACCCGGCGGAATGTGATCCGACAGGACTGATACTTCCGGTGCAGGAATACGGGCACAATGGCGGAAACTGTTCGGTCACGGCCGGCGGCGTTTACCGTGGCGGATTTTATCCCAACCTGTTCGGCCATTTCCTGTATGCCGACTATTGCAGCGGCAGAATTTGGGGGCTCATCAAAAAGGGCGATAACTGGCAGAACACGCTTCTTCTGGATACGCCGTACACGATAACCACTTTCGGTGAGGATGAGTCCGGCACCCTCTATTTCAGTGACACCACCAATGGCGATATTCTCCGGATATCGGATGCATATGCGGTCATGCCGGTTCCGGAAGAAGGCCTTTACTTTTTCTATCCTGCCGTGAATCTTCCGACAGTCTCCGTCGATCCCGCCCTGGCACAGCCCATCGCCATGGGGATCGATACGACCGGTGATCCAACACTGAATCTGCGCGTTGCGTTGCCCCAATTTGGAGGCAGCATGGACATCTACTTTGGTATCTATGCGCCGAATATCGACCCAGCGCAGGTGTATCTGCTTACTGCCGACAATCGTCTGGCGCCGTATTCTTCCGGACTTGTCCCCTGGCAGGAAAAAACGTCAGGTCCCATCGATTCACTGCCTTTCGGCGCCATTCCGATCCAGGCGCTGCAGGAGGGACCCTATTATTTCCATCTTCTGGTGACCCCCGCCGGCGATCTGAGCGGATATTATCTCTGGTCCACCGCAATTGACATTCCTTAGGAAAAAAACGACCGAATTGATTAGATTCGTCATTTGGGAGATTCTGGCTCAGGCTGTGGGAAACCGCCAGCCTGAGAACCAACCCAGAAAAAAGATATGGTTGAAGATTTATATCATCTGAATTAAAATCTATCAAAATTGATATTTTCTCACCCCCCAAGATGACGCACCCAACTTTATATTGAAAGCCATCGTGCAGAAAATGACAATCTCTCCCAAGACTGATTAACGACATGGTCCTCTGTCTGACTGAAAAGGTTTGTGAGCAGTAAACATGCTGAAACCAGAAATAAAACAGGAAATCCTGGATTGTTTGAACAAACCACCGAAGCCTTTGGGAATTATCCTTTTTGGTTCGTATGCCTATGGTGTGCCACACGAAGATAGTGATATTGACTTATTGGTTATCCTGGATAAAGACGGGAAAGCGAATAGTTATCGGGCACTGATTCAGAACCGGCAGGAAATTTCCGAACGGTTGAAAGGGCTTAAAAAAAAATACCCTGTCGATCTGATTGTTTATACCAGGGACGAATGGGAGGAACTCAAAGCCATTGGAAGCTCTTTTATACGGGAAATTGAAAAAAATGGCGTTTTCCTGATATGAAAATGGGGACTGCTGAATGGCTTGAGTTTGCCAAAAGAGACCTTGAAGCTGCAAGGATACTCCTTGATTCCAGTTATCTGGCCAATGTTGTTTTGTTTCACTCACAACAATGTATTGAAAAATGTCTAAAAGCCTACCTCGAAGAAAATGCGGTAAAAATTCCTAAAATTCATAATGTCGTCAAACTGTATGCCATGATTCCGGAATATGACAGAGTATCTTTGGATATCAGAGAAGATGAGCTGGACAAGGTTGACCTGGTTTATATCGACACCAGATATCCCAGCGGATTCGGATTGCTTCCTTCCGGATTTCCCACAGATACCGATTCGAAAGAAATTTTTGAAGTGGCAGAAAGAGTATATGCAAAAATTATCTCGAAATTGTGAGACAATACGCCCACGCAATTTTGAAACCATTTAAAATTTGTCATTTCCTCCCCCTGCCTTCCCAAAATCATAATCTTATAAACAATACAAACAGGCCTCCCCTACGGGGTTGATGAATGGAAATTACGGCGGGTAATAATGCGTCACCCAAATCCGTTACAATCAGGATATTTAATGTGAGAGCGGAAGGATGAATGCGTGACAGGCTAAAATGCAGCCTCCATCAGGCCTTGAAATGCACCGACATCTGCTATGTCGTTTCGATCCATTTCCTGAATCAGTTGCCCCTGTCTGAGAACACAAACCCGGTCTGCAATGCGCCGTGTCTGGCTCAGGCTGTGGGAAACCGCCAGAATGGTGTAACGTTCCTTCAGTTTTAACAGAAGCGACTCGATTCTGGCGGCGGATTTGTAATCCAGAGACGCTGTTGGTTCATCCAGCAGCAAAATCTGCGGCTCCAGCGCCAGAACCCGCGCCAGACAAAGCCGCTGCTGCTGGCCACCGGAAAGGGTGTTTGCCGATGATTTCAGTCGGTCTTTCACCTCGTCCCACAAGGCCACCTCCTGAAGGGCCCGGGTCATCCGCTCTGTGAGGGCGGAGCCGGTCAGGCCAACCGTTACCTGAAGCGGCATGGTGATATTTTTTTCAATGGAAAACGGCAAAACAGCCGGAGTTTGAAATACCATTCCCACCCGGCGTCTGAGATCGGAAAGCGGGATGGTATTTTTATAAATATCACCGTGGTATTGATTTTGAAGGTGAAGGGACACCGATCCCCGGGTCTGACAGTCTGGAAAAAACTCGTTCAGCCGGTTAATGGCCCGCAGGAGCGTGGATTTTCCAGACCCGGAAGGCCCGACCAATACCGTGATCCGGCCCGGCCAAAGAGAGAGATGAATATCTTTCAAAACGGCTTTTCCGGAAAACAGGACCTCCAAATTTGAAATAACGACAGCGGGTTCCATTATGGGTATCGTCGAATCTGCCACCGGTTTTCGGCATATCGGTTCAGAAGAAAGGCGATTGCAAACAAAAGGCCGGTCAAAAAGAGCAAAACCAGGGCCACTGCAAACCCCTGTTCCAGTTCTGTAGCATTTCGGTGCTCTGCGGCCAGGTAATAAATCCGGAAGGGCAGGGCCTCAAATTTGTCCCATATGTTTCTGGGGATGCCGGTTTGCGCAACGACACCGGTCAGCAGAATCACGGCCGTATCTTCTGATGCGCGGCCAACCGCCAGTATGATGCCGCTCAGAATTCCCCGGCTGGCAAGGGGAAGCAGCACATGCCGGATATTTTGCCATTTGCTGAATCCGGCGGCAGGGCCGATCAGTCGCAGATGGGTTGAAATGCCTGCAATTGCGGCCTGGGATGTGCGGATCAGATAGGGTAAAATCAGCAGGGCGATACAGACAGCCGCCAGAAAAAGCCCGGTTTGGGCGGTCGGGTTAATGGTTTTTCGAAGAAATAGAATCATCGTGAATCCAAACAGGCCCATGACAATGGAGGGTGTTCCAGACAACAGATCAACCATGGATCCCAAAAATGCCCGCTGA
Organism: Desulfatirhabdiaceae bacterium; assembly: GCA_050179135.1. Taxonomy (GTDB): domain Bacteria; phylum Desulfobacterota; class Desulfobacteria; order Desulfobacterales; family Desulfatirhabdiaceae; genus UBA4064. The sequence goes on from JBFXFK010000021.1 coordinate 3,396, forward strand.
CGGCTGGATGCATATGCTGCCAGATAAATGCCGCTGGCAACACCAACCGGGACGGCAATGGCCGATGACAAAAAAGCAAGCAGCACGGTTCCCGTCACTGCCGGCCATATGCCGTCAAATACAGGGGATTGTCCGGTGATGGCCTTCAGCCAGGGCGTATCTCCAAAAAACAGGGCCGGAGTGATCTGGCGGATGCCATTAAAAATCAGAAACAATAGAAGACCCGTGACGACCAGACACATTCCGATACCGGACAGCCAGGTCAGGCCGATCAGGATGCGATCAGAAATTCTGTTCATGACGGGTTTCCTGTACGCGTAAAAAGGCGTTAGCCGTAATCCGGTTGTCTGTTTTTCGGATGAGAAGATTCAAGGCGGCGACCAACAGGAAAAGAACCAATCCGGCAGCAAAAACCGACTGATATGCCAAGCTCTGGCTGTCAGTTGCCACAACCAGTCCAATATGGGCAGTCAGGGAACGGAAAGACGTGAACAGGGAACCGGGAAATTGTGCGGCGTTTCCGGCCAGCATCAGGGAAATCAGGGTATCTCCCATGGCCCTGCCCAGTCCCAGAATTGTGGCCGCAGCCACTCCTTTTGTTGCCGCAGGCATCAGCACATGGCGCATTTGCTGAATGGGTGTAAACCCCATGGCGGTTGATGCCAGCCGAAGAATGGGATCGAGCTGTTCCAGTCGGGTATAACATACCAGAACAATGGTTGGCAGAATGAGTATGGCCAGCGTCAGGGCCGCTGTCAGAAGGGAAAAGCCGGTTCCGGTCTCACTCAGGCTTCGGATCCGGGGGACAAGAACAAATACCGAAACAAAGCCATATATGACCGTTGGAATACCGGTCATAAAGTGCGTCAGTATCAGAACGATGCGGGCAAAAACACCCCGTGACAGAACATGCACCAGCGTACATATGCCAATGGCAGGGGGAAAGGCAATACCCAGCGCCAGAATGGAGAGGGCCAAAGAGCCGGCACACATGGGCAGAATGCCAAATTGTCCATCGATCGGCTGCCAGCGCCAGGAGAAAACACGGGACAGCCCGTTTCCGGTAAACAGGGGAAGGCAGAAATAGATCAGCAGCAGCAAAATGGATACAATGGCCACGGCTGAGACAACCGCGGCCATGAATAGTCCCGTTTCAATCCATTTTTCGGGAGGATTGATTTTGAGCATGATGGGGTTTTCTATTGTAATGGCAGATATCCATGTTTTTTGGACAAGGCTGTTCCTTCCGGACCCATGATATAATCGATAAAGGTTTTAACCAGTTTGCCGGGCTCTCCCTTGGTATTCATGTACAGTTTTCGCGTTACCGGATAGGTACCGTTCATGGCATTTTCCTGTGACGGCATGACACCATCCAAAATAACCGCTTTTACGCTTTTATCCACATGCCCGATACCCGCATAGCCAATGGCAGCCTTATCCTGGGCAACCGCCACTTTCATGGCGCCGTTTGATGCCACAACATTGGCACTGCTGGCAATTGCCCCTTTATTGAGCAGGTTGCCCCAAAACACTTCCCGGGTGCCGCTGGCTTCATCCCGCGTAAACAGGTGAATGGCGCCATCTTTTCCGCCCACTTCCTTCCAGTTGGTCACAGACCCGGCAAAAATATCCTTGACCTGTTGGGCAGACAGACCGGAAACCGGATTTTCGGGGTGAATGACTACGGCCACACCGTCCAGGGCAAAGGCATAGGACTGCAGGCCGTATTTGGCAATTTCCTCTTTTGAAAGGGGTCGTCCGGTATTTCCGATATCGACCAGCCCCTCCCCAACTTTTTGAACACCGATACCTGACCCGCCGCCTTCGACGGTAATGCGGATTTTGGGATGGGCCGTCATGACGGCCTTGGCCGCATCATTCATGACCGGAATATGTGCCGTACCACCGGCGATTGAAATGGTTCCTTCCATGCCGGCAAAGCTGTCAACCGATGCAGCAGACACCATGCCGGAACTGGCAGCAACAACCATCATGGCTACGGTGAAATACAAAATCCATCGATACTTGGAATCCGTTTTCATTCAAATCTCCTTTGTTTGATCGTAAAAATGCATCCGGTTTCAGGCGTCACCCAAAATGGTTTTTACCGGGGGACTGGGTGACAGCGTGAGACAAATGGTAACGAATGGGGCAGAAGAAACAGATTGTCTCTTGTATTAAAAACCCGTCAATTATTCAAATTCTGAAAAATTATAACGGTCGTTTCATTATGCCCTATGGTTATCATCCGGCAGGAGGATATGATGACGTCAGGAGTTTTTGCAGCAGGCTGTGCAAACACGGGCAGGGGCACGGGTTGAATCATTACCGTTTAATGAGACGTTACGAAGTTACTTGAATGCGCAAAGGGAATTTTCATCGGAACAGGCCATCTCCCCGGCGTCAGGCAAGCCGGAACATTTGCCGGTCAGTCCGCTGAAAATCAATCGCAGATATTTTTCATCGACAGGTTCAAAGGGCTCGTCTTCACATGTCAATGCGTCCATCTCAATAGCTTCCCCTGCGAAATCGGATTCATCGATTTCAATCGGTATCGGAGCAGACCGGTTTTTTAGAAAAACAGGTTTAAGACGCTTCCTGCTCTCCAGCCATCTGTCACATTCGTCATGTGTGCCCACAAATGAGATATGCAGCATGTCCGACCGTCGTATGGTTACCATGCGATAGCCGGTGCCCAGATCGTATTTGATACATCCCGACATGCGCAGCTCACCGCGTTTGGTGGCATCATTCAGGGAAAAGAACTGGCGCCTTCCATGAATAAGCCTCTGAATAATTTTTTCCGCTTCCCGAACTGCAATCAATCCTTTTTTCCCGGCTTTGCGAAGTGCATCCAATTGCTTTTCAAACTGCGGATCACGATGAATAAACCGAATCACTGATACACCTTTTTCTGAAAAAAATATCCGACAGTTCACACCATGACAGCACGGCATCAAATAATGAGCCACACGGAATATCTGAAAACATGGGGGGTGAAGAAACAATCGGATACTGCCGGATTTTCCGGTAAACATGCCGGTTCTGAAATCAAAGGATATTGGTTATATCAGCTCACAAAAATAGTCAAGCACTTCATAACCATATAATAATTAATGATAATTTATTGGTCATCATAACTTTAACGAATTGGATATATAGCGCCGTTCGGCTGAAATCATGGAAATAGATGATTCAGTTGAGACACGATACAATCCGGGAATACAAACAGGCCTCCAATAACAATTATGAATTTGTGTAATAGATTCCGTTGATATAAATATCCGCTTGAAAATTTGCAGGCACAGGAATTCATGCAGTTTTTGGATACAAACCAACATACATGTAACGGCTGAGCAGGGGAGACCATCATGAGTGAAGATTATCGGGAGATGTGGCAGAGTCTGGGGCTGGACCTGGCGGGTCATGACGCCCTTTTGGGTGTTTTGGGCGGCGCGTATCAGGATATTTTCCTGTCCCAGAAGAATCGGCCGGCCGGAATGGCCTATTTTGATTTTGTGATGAGCGAGGTTCATGGTCTGCGGATCAGGGAGCTTCTGGATGAAAAAAAGGCCGGACGCAAGATCATCGGGTCGTATTGTGTCTTTGTTCCCGAAGAAATTGTTCTGGCTGCCAACGCCACCCTGGTCGGGCTGTGTTCCGGAGCGGATTTTGCCATGTCCGAAGTGGAAAAGCTGCTGCCCCGAAACACCTGCGCCCTGATCAAATCCTCGTTTGGATTCAAGCTCGGCAAGGTGTGTCCGTATCTGGAAAGTGCTGACATGATTGTGGGAGAAAATACCTGTGACGGCAAGAAAAAAGCCTATGAATCCCTGGGACATCTGGTGGACAACCTGTATGTGATGGATTTGCCCCAGGTCAAGTCCGATCATGGCGGGACCCTGTTGAAATCCGAATACCTGCGATTTAAAACCGCGGTCGAAAACCTGACCGGCGTTGCCATTACACCCGAATCGCTCAGGGAGGCAATTCAGATCGTCAACAAAAAACGTGCGGCCATTCATCGCCTGTCTGCCCTGAGAAAGGCTGATCCGGCTCCGGTTTGCGGACTGGATGCCCTGTTGGCCAACCAGGTTTTCTTTTATGACAATCCGGCCCGGTTTACGGATTCCGTCAACAAAATCTGTGATGAGCTGGAAACGCGTGTTGCCGAAAAAAACGGGGTTTTTCCGGCAAAGGCACCGCGGATTCTCATATCCGGCTGCCCCATGGCCGTACCCAACTGGAAACTCCCATTTGTCATCGAGACGTCCGGCGCCGTGATTGTGGGTGAGGAATCCTGCGTGGGAGAACGGGGCACCCGAAATCTGACGGATGAATCCGGCACGACCGTTGAAGCCATGATGGATGCCATTGTGGACCGCTATTACCAGGTTGATTGTGCCATTTTTACACCCAATCCCGATCGGTTAAACCATATTCAGGAAATGGCGGCCACGTACCATGCCGACGGGGTGATCCACTATGGCCTGCAGTTCTGCCAGCCCTATCTCATGGAATCCATTCCGGTTGAAAAAGCCCTGGAGGAAAAGAACATTCCGACACTTCGCATCGAAACCGATTACAGCATGGAAGATATGGGCCAATTGAAAACCCGGATTGAGGCCTTTGTCGAACAGCTTCGATAGGGTGCAGGAGTGCAGGATGCAGAAACGATTTGCAGGAATCGATATCGGATCGCGCACCATCGAACTGGTGGTCGTGGACGAATCGGGAAAAATTGTGACCAGTCTTCAGACCGATACCGGATTCGATCCCATGACTGCGGCAAAGGCCCTGATCCATGACGCGCCGTATGATCGCATCATGGCAACCGGGTATGGCCGGAACCTGTTTGAAATATCGTTTGATACGCAGACGGTCACGGAAATCAAGGCCCATGCCATTGGCGCACGGGCGTTTTTTCCGGATGTTCAGGCATTGCTGGATATTGGTGGACAGGACAGCAAGGCCATCAGCCTGTTTGAATCCGGCAAGGTCAAAAAATTTGAAATGAATGACCGGTGTGCCGCCGGTACCGGGAAATTTCTGGAGATCATGGCCAAAACCCTGGGCTTTGATATCGAATCCTTTGGCCGGGAGGCGCTTCTGGCTGAAAAGGATCTGAGCATTTCCAGCATGTGTACGGTCTTTGCCGAGTCCGAGGTCACCTCTCTGATCGCCAAGGGAAAAAATCGGCGGGAAATTGCGCGGGGGCTTCACACCAGCGTCATCAAACGCGCCGCCGGCATGATCAACCGGGTGTCTTCCGTCGGTGATATCGTCTTTACCGGTGGCGTGGCCAAAAACCCCTGCATGCGTCATTTTTTGGCAGAAACCTTGGGCAGAACGGTTCTGGTGCCAGATGATCCCCAGCTGGTGGGGGCATTTGGCGCCGCACTGCTGGCCAGGGATATCAGGGATATAATGTAAGATTTTATATAGTGTTTGAACGAAAACTCCTGTTCAGACAAAATTCGAATATCGAAATCCGAAATTCGAAACAAATTCAAATGTCTGAATGACCCAAACGATCTGTCAGACAATGCACCGTTTTGAACATTTGGGTTTGTTATTTGGGTATTGTTTCGGATTTCGCGCTTCGAATTTCGAATTTTAAGATACAGAGAAAAGTTTTCCGTTCAGGCACGGTTCAAACCTGAAAGGACCATGAATCACTTGTCAACACCTCCACAGTGCAATGCATTCCCGACATTGGCGATTGCTGTCAAGGCCCAGGACTCCCCTGACCATCTTTCCTGGGCACTGGCCAACGATTTTGCGCTGGAATACTCTCCGGACCAGACTGCATTCGGGTTGCTGCCGGTTCATTTGGGGCCTGCCATTCAGGCCGGTGTACCGGTCCGGTTTCATGGCCGGTATTTCGGACAGGAGATCGGACATCCGGACACCCGGATTTCGGAATCCGCAATGAAAATCCATCTGGAAACCCTTTATGCCATGGACCGGAAATGCGAGCCGGTGGTGACATTCCATCTGGATCTGAGCTGGAATGATCCGTTTGATCCGGAAAAAGCGGTCAACAACCTGTCTGTGCTGGTGAATGCCGCAAAGCGGTATGGTATTACGGTCTGTATCGAAAATTTGCGGGCCGGTGCTGCCAGCCATCCGGAAAATATCCTGGCCTGGGCCGAAGCGTCCGGTGCATCGATCACCCTGGATGTCGGTCACGCCATTTCCTGTCAACGGGTTCAAAAGGGGGAGCTGTCTGTCACGGATTTCATCGATCTCTTTGATGACCGCCTGGCCGAAGTTCATATATATGGGTATGAAGCCGACCGCCACTATCCCGTAACCGACGCCCGGCAATTTGAACCCATCATCACCCGCCTGCTTCAGACATCCTGCCGTTGGTGGACCATCGAGCTGGAAGATCGGGACGAGGCCCTTTCCACCCGACGATTGCTGAAGGACTGCATGTCGAAGGCCGTGTCATCTTTTTCATGTCCTGCGGCAGGATTTGTTTTGCCGGATTGCTGTTTATCCGGCCAACCTGCTGCCGAGGCACGGGTCTGAGATGTGGAGACAAGGTATGCCTTGTCTCCACCCATTTTCCTGTCGATAAAAACCCTTGGTTCGACCCTAAACGTGGGGAAAGAGATCTTTGATGAAACCATCTGGACTGCGTTATTTTGAAACCTGTAATGAACGGTGTCTGGCAGAACTGGAAACAGCCCATGATGCAGGCAAATCCATTGCCGGCGTGTATTGCATCTTTGCACCGGCCGAGCTGATTCGGGCTGCTGGCGCCATTCCTGTCGGATTGTGCGGCAAAAAACAGGCCCCCATTGCCCGGGCGGAGGAAGAGCTGCCGGCCAATCTATGCCCCCTGATCAAGTCCAGTTATGGTTATGCGGTCAGCGATACCTGCCCCTATTTTGCCGCTTCCGATTTCATTGTCGGTGAAACGACCTGCGATGGAAAGAAGAAGATGTTCGAGTTGTTGGGTCGAATCAAACCGCTGCACATGATCCATCTGCCATATCTGACAGGTGACTCCCATGCACTGGATTTCTGGCAGTCGGAGTTTGTCCGTTTTCAGGGTTTTCTGGAACATCAAACCGGTATCACGGTAACCGATGCAGCCCTGTTGGACCAGATACGGCTCACCAACCGCATGAAGAAGGCATTCTTGACCCTGCTGGAAAATTATCGTTTGGGACGATTGGCCCTGACCGGTAGCGAGTTACTGGTGTTACTGGAAACCAAAGGCTTTATCGTCAATCCGGAAGCGTATATCCAGCAACTGGAAAGCCTCAACAAGGAGCTGGACATGATTCCTGTCCGGGACAATTCCAGTCAACCCCGTGTTCTTCTGACCGGTACGCCGGTTGGCAAGGGATCGGACAAGGTTCTGAAAATTCTGGAATCGGCAGGCGCTCAGGTCGTGGTTCAGGAAAATTGTTCGGGTATCAAAAGTCTCTATTATCCAATTGATGAAACGCTTGCCGCAGACAACCCCATGAAGGCACTGGCCAAACGCTATCTGGAATTGCCATGCGCCTGCATGAGTCCCAATCCCAACCGCTATCAGTTATTGGAACGCCTGATCCATGATTTTGAAATTCAGGGGGTGGTGGATTTGACCTGGCAGTGCTGTCACACCTACAACGTCGAATCGTATCCGCTGCTAAAATGGATCGACACCCGTTTTGGAATCCCCACGCTTCATCTGGAAACCGATTACAGCGAGTCGGACATCGGGCAGTTGCAGACCCGGATTGAGGCATTTCTGGAATTGATATAATCGTGCCTGAGCAGGTTTACCTACCTGGTGGACAGTGACTTTCTGGAAAAGGTGAAGCCTATCCGGGTGGATTTTACAGAAGCCGGATACAAGCTGGATTGTGCGGTTCAGTTTTCATCGGGATGTTCCGGTTGTGGAAGCACGGACTCTTGCTGCTCCCACTGATGGATTCAGGATTGCGTGTCAAACACTGTCCATGATGATTCTGTGTCCAATATCATCATGGACAGTTGTCGCATCCCCCGGATGACACCCTTTTTTGTCACGACAGGAATGACTGCCGGCTATGAGCCCATATTTTCGTCATCGATTGTTTTGAATTTTTCCTTCGGGGCGCCACATACCGGACAATTGTCCGGTATTTTTTTGTCCGTGACATAGCCGCAGACCTGACAAACATGATAAGCGCTTATCTTGTCCCTGATGACACGGTATATTGCCTGTTCATACAATTTTGCATGAAATGTTTCCGCATCCCTGGCCTGACCAAAGGCAAGCGCAGCCATTTTTTCACCTTCTTCCTCCGCTTCCAGCAAAAACCGGGGATACTCGTTTTCACTGATCGATTTTTCACGCTGAAAGGATTTTTCCAGATTGGTATCCGTATCCGATACAACCATATCCTTCATCAGGTTCAAATGACGGGTTGCATGAACCCGCTCTGCCTCGGCAATTGCACGAAACAGCAGCGCAATCTGTGGAATGTCCTCCTCCAAAGCCTTTTCAGCAAACGCCAGGAGTCTGAAATACGCTTTTGCCTCGCCGACAAATGCCGCTTTCACATTTTCTGTTGTCTTTTCTTTCATCCCGTTCGATCCTTTTCATGAGAGCCCGAAAAAAGCTGCGAAACCGTGACTGACGCACAAACAGCGGTGAATCGGACCAGCGGAAAGATTCCGGCCTTGCCGCTGTCCGATCTGACAGGCAGATTTTTACGTCAATTCTCCAATTTCTTCTTCCACTTCTTTTGCACCTTCGGCATAAAATTTTGCTTCATCCGGCTCAAGTTCGTGGAGAAGCCGGAGGAACTCGCCTGCATGAACGCGCTCCTCATCGGCAATGTCTTTCAGGACTTTGATGGCGAGCCGGTTGTCTGTAGACTCCGCAAGCTGCATATACAACTGAATCGCTTCGTATTCTGCAGCGACCATGAAGCGGATTGCTCGGATGAGTTCCGCGTTCGTGAGTTTTCTGTTGTTCGCCAACCCTGAAAAGGGTGATCCAAACTCGGGCATAATCAAATCTCCTTTCCTTGTGTTTTTTTTTGCTTTTGGCGCCATTACCGGTAACCGGGGAAACGTCAGATGGTTTTGATCATAATCCTGGGTTTCAATTTCGTCAACTTCGGGTTTTCTTTCGGCGGGAAGGCGTGGGAAATCCGGCAGCCGGTTGCAGGACCGGTTTGGAAGATAGCCGGGTACGGAAGGCTTGACATACTCAACATCTGGTGTTCCGTTCCAGATTTTGAAAACCTTAGGGATCGCTCGTCAGGCAGAGAGGTTAATCTGAGTTTATCCGATATCTATTGGATACGAACGTTCTTTCCGAGGCAATAAAAACAGCGCCAAATCATGGTGTCATGCGAAAGCTGAAGGATCATCAAGAGGAGATTGCAACGGCATCGCCGGTGTGGCATGAACTGCAATTTGGTTGCTGGCGTTTGCCGGTTTCCAGGAAACGATCACTGATTGAAAAGTTTCTTTCAGATGTTATCAAATCAAGTTTGGTAATCCTCCCATATGACGCTACTGCGGCAGATTGGCATGCTGAACAACGTGCAAAACTCACCAATGCCGGAAGGCCTCCATCGTTTGTGGACGGTCAAATTGCGGCTATCGCAATTGTCAACAAACTGATTCTTGTAACGAGAAACACATCCGACTATGACGTGTTTTCGGAGCTGAACATTCAAAATTGGCACGTATAGGCGGTCTTTTACCCGGCTCCGACATTGGTCAACCGGGGAATAATTATTAATTCAATCAGTTATATTACGTCTCCTGAGCAAAGTTTCCTACAGCCTTATATCGGGGTGGGTGAGAGGCGGCATGCTCGCTTGCGGTGAGCCCTCCTCCTTTTCTAAAGGCCTTTTCCAAAAGGGCAATGGGGATATCTGCACTGGGGGCAGTGTTTGCAAAGTCCGCCATGGCCGAAAAATGCCAGCTCCTTTTTACCGATTTTTTCTCCTGCCAGAATTCTGGGCAGCACCAGATCCAGGACCGTGATGCGATGATGAAGACCGCATCCGGGCACACCCAGAACCGGAATGTCGTTGATAACCGCCGTCATGAACATGGCGCCAGGCAGGGCCGCTGCCCCGTAATGGATTTCCTGTGCCCCGGCCTGACGGACGGCTTTGCGGGTCACATCGTCCGGGTCCACACTCATGCCGCCGCTGAGCAGCAACAGATCGCATCCGGCATCGAGATGACTATGGATAGCATCGGTAATGGCGCCTTCATCATCAGGCGTAAAAATGACACCTGCGACCTGGGAGCCGATATCGATCACTTTGGTGCTGAGAATCGGCACAAATTTATCTGGTATCAGGCCGTTAAAAACCTCGTTTCCCGTCACGATGATCCCCGCCCGAGCCGCGCGCAGAGCCGTGACACGCACGGTTCCGCCATTTTGGGATGCAATGGCCGCGGCCCGATCCACCGGTCCCCGCTTCATGATCAACGGAATGGCGCGGGTGGCTGCCACAAGTTCCCCTTTTTTGACCAGCGTATGACTGTGCAGTGTGGCGCACATGACTTCATCGATCATGTTGAAGGCGGCCAGGGCAGCCGCATTGATCTGTAACAGGCCGTCGATGTCTGCGTGAAGGCCGATTTTTCCTTCCCGGGGCCGGTTGTTCCAAACGATTCCCGGACCAGCCAGGCCAGCGGCCAGAATGGCTGCCGCCTGATTTTCATGAATTTCATCCGCGTCCAGATCGATGAGATACAGATGGTTTTTCCCCAGTTTCTGAAGGTGACAGATATCTTCATGGCACACCTCATGTCCTTTATGAAACGCAGGGCCTTTGAATTCACCGGGACGAATTTCCGTGATATCATGGGCCAATTGGGTCCCGACAGCATCTTCAACTTTGATTTTGGTCAACATGGCGATATCTCGTGTTTTGGGTTTAAGTATCCTTTATACAAATGTCCCGTGCATGGGAAAAATAGCATTGATCCGAGCAGGGACGGCATATGGGCTCGTTGTTTCTCATCACTTCCCTGCCATCCCGAATCACCTGCCCACAGATGCGGCACGTGATTTTGCGCCGGGTGGGTCCGGGCATATCCCATTCGTTGATATGGATTCGAACTTTCTGAACCCGGAACAGGACATTGTCCGGCATCCGTTTGTAGGCTTGCAGTTGACGGGCTGCACAATTGTCGATTTCCGGCGCATACACGTCGGTCAGATCCCGGGCCTCTTCGGTTGAAATCACTCGAAAAGCCCGGGATGTTTCCAGGTTCAGGAATGTGGCCGCCATGATGCCGTAATCCATGAATTTCAGACTGCGCCGTCCCAGCCGGACGCCAGTGACATGGGCGATGGCATCTGCGGCGCACCGGTCCATCTCGACATAAACAATCAGTTTTTTGATCTGATCCCGACGGGTCGGCTCCTCCAGGCCAATCAACCGGCAACCGAGCATGGCCATCCTGACCCCGACGACCTGTCCGGGGCAGAGATGACCATGAGCCTGCGCCGATGCCCTGAGCAGGGTTTCAAAAGATTCCATCGTTCACCGGGTTATGGGGTTAAACCTTTACCAGTTTGACCTGGCTGTTATAGAACACGGCACTGCCGCCGACGGTATCCGTCAATGTGGTATTTTTCAGCACCGGATCCACCCGCATGGCCGCATTGGCGTGAAAACCGGTTCCCCTGCGGGCATCCCCCGGGATCGTCACTCCATCAATGACGACCGCTCTGGCCCCGTAACCCCAGTGGCCATGTCCCAGGGAAAACGCCACGACTCCGGGTCGAATGCCTTCCATAACCTTGACCTTGCCGATCATCGGGACCTGGTTTCCAAATCCCAGATCCCAGACACCCTCCGCATTGGAAGCCGAAATGACCTTGACTCGATCATCGGATTTCAGATTCAAGCGGTTGGCGTCATGGCGGGAAATCTCCACATAATTTTCCGGGTAGACCGCGGACAGCCAGTAGTCTCCGGATGTGCGGCTCTTGGTCTGGGTGATGGTCTTGTAGGTGATCAGGGTCATGTCAAAGCCCTGACTTCTGTCATCGATCAGCTCGCCGGTGCAGTCGGTGGCACAGGTTACATAATCCAAATGCGGAAGGTAGGGTTTTCCGGTCATGGCATTGTTGGTTGTAACGAATTTCTCAAAATACAGGCCGACCATTTTATTGTACTGGTTGACAAGCTGCTGATTTTTATAAGATTCTGGATATCCCTGAAAACGTCCTCCCCGGTTCATCACTGTCACGACATGGGGCCAGAGATCATTCCCGACAATCTGTTTCCATCGCTCCGGATCATAAACCGTTTTGGGAAGATGTTTGTGCGATTGCTCAAAAATTTTCAGTTCATCGCTATCCGCGGCCTGCACCTTGTCCGAGCCGTCTTCCTTGTCTCCGAAAGCCACATTGGCCACCATGCGTAGATACAGATCCTCTTCACGGGTCATGTGTTTTCCTGACCCGAAAACATCTTTTCCAAAACCGGGAAGGCTCAGTTTTTCGGCAATACCAAATAAAACCGCTTCCACATTCAGCGGCACCTCTTCGCCGTACACGCGAACCGTGTTCGTCAGGGGCGCCACAACCGGCTGACGTATTGGAAACACCTTGGGTGCGACGGATGGATGGGATCCCGGAAACTCCCATCGCTCCAGATAGGTGGTGTCCGGAAAAATATAATCCGCATACATGCTGGTTTCCCCGATGACAATGTCTGACGCAATGAAAAGCGGCAATTTTTTGGGGTCGGAAAGTGTTTCGATTAGTGTCTGGCCGGATGGAAGCGAATAAATCGGCGCCGCCATGTACATGAACAGGGCCTTTACCGGATAAGGATACTGATCCCCGATGCTGGGGATGATTTCCTGATAGATGTCGCTGGCAAAGGGGTACCACGTCCGTTTGGCCGGATATCCGTCAAACAGAGTGGATGAATCATACGCCGCATCATGCCGAATGATGCTGATGCCCCAGCCGCTTATGGCCTTTTTCCACATTTTTCCCAGATCAAACGGCTTGCCCGGACGACTGCCAATCCGGTCATAGGTGGTGGATTTGGACAATCCGCCCTGCCATCCGGTGTTGCCGATCAGCGCATTGACCGTGTACCAGGCCAGCACATTGTAAAAACCCGAGGTCTGCTGGGATACACCCCGATGTACGTCGGCCACTGCCTTTTTGCCGTGACTGGTGAATTCTTTGGCGATGTCGATGATGTCATTGGCATCGATACCCGCCAGTTTCGCCCATTCGTCCATGGTTCTGGCTTTTGCGGTTTCGCGAATGATCTGCAAGACACTTTTTACCCGAATGCCATTGATTTCTGTATCCACAAACAGGTCCCCTTCCGCCGGAGCCGTTTCACTGTTGGGATCGAAATACACGGGCTGCCCATTCGACAACGTGACAAATGCATCGAATTCCCACTCGCCGTCCTCCGCTTTCTTTTTCGGACGTTTTTCCGTGGTTTGGCCCAACTCAGACCCTCTCAGATATTTACCCGGTTTGCCATCTTCCCCGATTTTCACCAGCCAGGCTGCCTGGCTCCAGGTCGGCTCGCCATCCGCCTTGGCTGCGGCCTTGTTGGCATTCTGAAGATATCGGGCATCAAAGCGATTATTTTCAAGTATCCACTGAATCATGGCCATGGCCACACCGGTCACGCCGTTCATCGGGTCCACCGGCATCCATTTCCAGGCCTGTGAGGCGGTTTTGGAACACCGGGGGTCGATGACCACAATCTTCATCCGGCCGTCCACAATGCCTTCGGTAATTTTTTGAATGCGAAGCGGCGGTCCATAATTGGCTTCATAGGGGCTGGAACCAACAAAAATGGCAAACTCTGCATTGCCGGTGTCCGCCTGCCAGTAAAACTTGGCCCCATCCGTCCATTTGCCTTCGACGAACTGGTCACTCATGGCTTTTCCGGTAAAATACAGGGATCCCTGACATACGGTGGTATGGCCGTGGGTGTTGACCGTTCCAAGGGATTTGCCAAAAAAATTCTTGAGGATATCTCCTCTGCCATCCTTCAGTCTTCCCCACATGAAACAGAGCTGGTTGTTTTTGGGGCCCATATCCGGGTGATCCGGATCGATCAGATACTTCAGCTTATCGGCGTGTCTGGTTTTGAATTCATCCAGCGACATTTTTTTTGCAATGACCGCGGCGGTATCCTGCTTTAAAACTTTGGCGATCGCAGGATCGGTCAGCGTGCAGATATCTTTGATACCGTCAACCTGTCCTTCACCAAACAGATTCCCGCCGTCAGCAATTTCTGAAAGGGCCTGGTCGAACGGAATGACTTGCCATTTGTTTTCTCCCCGCTTGCCGGCCCGCTTCAGTACTTTGACCAGTCGATACGGGTCATACAGCGCCTGAATTCCCGCATGCCCTTTGGGACAGATGGAACCCTCTATTCCGCCGGATTCCCGGATCGGTGTGGTATAAGGAATCTGGGGTGTCATGCACCAAGGATTGTAGGGGTTGCCATCGATTTTTTTGACCATACCATCGACAATTTTGACCTTGATACCGCAGTTGGTATTGCACTGCTGACAGGCGGAATAAAGCTGATTTTCAGGCCAATGATGTGTATAAGAGCCGCCGTTGCCATCTGATGCTTCCGCAGGTGAGAGCATGCGGGACAAGACAGGTATGCTGCCGCCGGCTGCCATAACGCTGCCAAGCATGGCAGAGCACTTCAAAAAGCATCGCCGATCCATTCCGTTACTCAAAGAAAATCCAACCGGTTTTGAATTATTGGACTCTGTTTCATAATTAGGCTTCATGTTCTTTACCTCCATTCCATCGAGACACAATCGGCAGATATCGGGTACCCAGCAAAAAAACAATCATGCCGGTTGAAATCACAAAAATACTGACCAGCCACTCGTTCAAATTGGGCACATAATGGGTTCGTAGCCGGGGATGAAAAAAAGTCGCTTCCAGTCCTTCCAGTTTGTATACAGCCAGGTCGGGCAGAACAAAATTGTATCGTACCGAAGCAAAGGTGATAAAAATCAGAAAACAGGCCAATACCGTCGATTTGACGTTATGCGATTGAAAAATCAAAAGAAAAAGAGGGATAACACTTCCCACAAGGATATGCCCGACCCAGAAAACCCATGCATTCGGACCCTTGACAATCGTGTCCAGGCTGGTAACCACAGCTTTGGTTCCGGTAGTATAACCGACAAAGAACTGCATGGCTTCCAGCGCCAAAAAAAATACCAGCAGAAACAGAATGACCCTGCCCAGATCCAGACACAATTTTTCCTCATAGCAGACCCCATCGGGATTGATCGGGTCCTTCAACCGGAATAAATAGGTCAGAAAGGTAATCAGCGCGCCGCCGGACAACAGTGCAGCGACAATAAAAAGCAGTGGCGTCATGGCGCTGTTCCAGACCGGTCTGCCAAGAAGGACAGCAAAAAAGGCGCCGTTGATTCCATAGAAAAGCAGCCCGACAGGAAGGCTGATCTTGGCCAGAACAGAGACCTTTTTTCTGTCACGCCGGCGTAGATCTTCATCATAAGTCGATTTACCCAGACTCAGAAAACGATAAACCGATCCCAGACCGGTGTTTTTATTTTCAACAGACCATCGGATCAGGTCTCCTCGGATCAGGAAGTATGTTTTCAGTGCGTAGATGATCAACATGGCATTGAATAATACAAACATCCAGGTCATCAGAGAGGTGAAACTGGGGGTCAGGAAGAACTGGTACAGTGCACGGTGCAATTGTCCCAGATCCAGCAGGATGAATTGAACCTCGCAAATCAACGCAACAAGAACGACAAACGCGGAAAGCGGACCGATATGCTCGAATTGCTTCATGCCCAGCAGATAGGTCATCAGGGTCACTAAAAAAGCTCCGGCGGACAGACCCAAAAAAAAGAGGTAAAAGGCAACCCATAGACCCCACGGAATATAAGATCCCAGTGCTGTGACATTGAGGCCGTTCATCAGTCGGTCAACCAGGCCGAAAGCACCGAAGCCCAAGCCGACCAGAGCAATAATAAATAATGGCGCAAAATATTTGTATTTCATGAACAAGCCTCCTTATTTCAAGTAGTAAACGGCCGGCCGGGTGGACAGTTCCGGTTTCAGCACAAATATCCTCGGAGATGCCGCCAATTCGGAAATCAGACTCTCCGGGTCGTTGCGGTTTCCGAAAAATGTCGCCCGTCCGATACATGTGGTCACACAGGCAGGCAACATTCCAACGTTTACCCGATGAAGGCAGAAATGGCACTTCCTGGCATTCCCAACCGGAGAGCCTTTTCCTCTTCTTGCCCATTGTTTGCCATACTCCGCTGCGGGTACGGCTTCATAACTTTCCGAAGCTTTTTTCCGACCAATCATTTTTCCTTCCGGATCAGGCGTATCGGATGTGTACCATTCCCCAAAATCCGATGTGCGGGCCGAATAGGGGCAGGCTACCAGGCAGTATCGGCATCCGATACATCGGGTATAGTCCATCACAACCACACCCTGTTCATTCAGCCAGGTTGCATTGACCGGACAGACTTTTGTACATGGGGGATTCTGACATTGGAGACAGGGCCGGGGGAGAAATCGTTGTCGGACATTGGGATAGGTTCCAATTTCCTCCTCTATCACCGGGCGATAGACAACCCCGGGCGGCAGTTTGTTTTCGGCAACACAACCGATGGTGCAGGCATGACATCCCGCGCATTTTGCCAGGTCAATGACCATTGACCATTTGATGGCGGCTTTGTCTCCTGCAAGCGATCGTTTCAGGTCACGCTGCATTCGAACCAGTAAATCTTCACTTGGTAAAATTCTGGCCATTTTGGGTCCTTTCCATGTTGGGGTTGAATGGTTCAGGTGGTGGTATCGGCATACCGGAAACTTTTCAACAGGTAACTGATCTCGTCGAAATCAGCCGGTTTTTTCAAACAGGCATACAGGATTTTGCTGATGGATTCCTTCAACTCGGGATGAAACCGCACCCGCGATGCCAGCAGAAAATATACCGTCGGATGGGATGTATTCAGGTTCCGGATCATGGAATTATCCAAAGCGATGCTGTCCGTATCCAGAATGACGGCCAAACACGGATTGGCGGCCAGGCCATCAGCCAGATCGGACAATGTGGCATAGGTTTCCGTGCGGTAATTGTCCTTTTCGACCTGATTCCGGAAATCCGCAGCATCCTCGGCATTGGCGCTCAGAATGGCGATTCTTTTTTCATATGGTGGAGATGGTGTCATGTGCAGGCCTGCCCGGTTCGGGTGATATCCCATGGATCTGTTACGTTTTACACCGGATTGAAAACGCAAATATCGGGCCAGAAAACAAAAACCCGTGATATCGGGACGGGCATTCGGTGAACCGACGGAAGCGGGATGACGCTATCCTTCCGGATATATTGGATATACAAACAATGGAATTTTATGGTCGTTCATTGAAATATATTCAGACGGGCTATCAGGAGAAATTCCGCCTGGATTTTCTGGCAGAGACCGGTGTCCGGAAATCGGTCACCGGTTTGAATGAATTATCGGATTGATAATATTATTAGATGGATAAAAAATCCGAAAATCGTACGTACAAGGGGTGCCGGCAAACAGGCGGTTATGACAGGGGAGCGAAAATTTTCAATTTTTTCATCTTCTCATATAAAGTGCTGCGGCTGATGCCCAGTTTTCGGGCTGCTTCGGTCTTGTTCCAATCGTAATCTTCCAAGACTTTACGAATGGTCTGTTTTTCAATCTCGGCCATGGTGAGACTGCATTCAGAAGACGGGGGCGCCTGAATCAGGGACGTGGGCAGATCCGATAGCTCGATCATATTGCCTTTGGTCAGAACCACCGCATGTTCGATGGTGTTTTCCAGTTCCCGGACATTTCCGGGCCAGGATGTATCCATGAGCTTTCGCATGACATCGCTTCGAAACCCGTTGATATGCTTGTTCTGCTCCCTGGCAAACCGATCCAGAAAGTGCCGGGCCAGTAAATGGATGTCCTTGGACCGTTCCCGAAGAGGCGGGATATGAATGGGGATGACGTTCAACCGGTAATACAGATCTTCCCGGAATCTTCCTTCCCGAACTTCCTGCACCAGATTCCGGTTGGTGGCGGCCAGAATCCGGACATTTACCGTGATGGCCTGGTCACCGCCCAGCCGGTCGATGGTTTGCTGCTGAAGAACCCTCAGGAGCCGGGTCTGGGCCATTGGATCGATTTCACTGACTTCATCCAGAAACACGGTTCCGCCATCGGCCTGCTCGAATCGGCCGATTTTGCGGCGAATGGCGCCGGTAAACGCACCTTTTTCGTGCCCGAAAAGCTCACTTTCCAGCAGGGTGGTGGGATAGGCCGAGCAATTGATAACCACAAAGGGTTTTTGCGCCCGATGGCTCCGATGATGAATGGCCCGGGCCACCAGTTCCTTTCCGGTTCCGCTTTCACCCTGAATCAGAACCGTGGCGTCGGTCGGGGCCACGTCTTCGATCAGCTTGAACAGAACCTGCATTTTGGGATCTTTTCCCACAATTTCACCCAGTCCGGAATCCACATCCAGACGCTGCCTCAGTTCGCGCAACTGGTCTTCGTGAACACTGGCGCGATGGATGGCTCCGGCGGTCTGGTGCAGGATCATGCCCACGACATCCAGATCCTGCCGGACACAGGCACATCCGTCCCTACAGCCTGCCAGAACGACCCCGATCATCAACTCGTGCTGCCGGATCGGGAACAGAGCAACCTGCTCGATGCCATCCGGCAGATTCGGCAGGCGCCAACTTTCAATATCCGATTTTTTAAAGAAGGTCAGTTGATGACAGCGATCGAACAGATCGAATATGCGATCGTAAACAGGCTGATCCAGTTCCCGGGTTTGTTGACGGGTTGTCAGATGAACGGTACGCGAGGCGCCGCTGAACACCATCAGATTCAGGTTGTGGCAGGGCACCAGATCCTTCAGTGTCTCGATCAGAAACGAGCCGATTTGATCCAGTCCGGAAAGGGCCGATAATTTTTGGGAAATGGAAAAGGAGGTGGCCAGTTGTTTGTGGGTCCGCCCCAGTTCCTGGTTTTTGAGTTCAAGTTGTCGGGTATTTTCTTTCAGTTGCGTGGTGTGTTCCTGAAGACGAATCAGCATGGCATTGAATGCCGCGGTCAGCCGGTTGACTTCCTGACCCCCTCTGACCGGAATGCGGCTGCCGGGATTGCCCACATCGATCGCTTCCGCATATCGCGCCAACTCTCCCAGGGGCCGGATCAACCGGCTGATCACCCATTGGCTCAGGGCCAGAGACACCATCAGAATGCCGAAAGTGATGCCACTCATTTTCATCCAGAGCTGCTGAACCTGCCTGCGATAGGGCGCTTCGGAAAACCCCATCCGGAGTATCCCGGCTTTACCGTCGAAAATGGGATAGGCAATATCGATATACCGGTCGTCTTTTTCCGAGACGATTCTTTGGATATGGTGGGTTTCATCCGCATGAATGGTGTTGGCCTGAATGAGCTGAAGGGGGACGCCATCGGAAAAGGTATGGGTCAGGATCATGCCATTCCGGACCACAAAGAGATACGCGATGGACCCATCACTGGCGATCAGGTCATCGAATACCTTCTGCAAACCGACAATTTCATTGATGAGAATCTTGTCGGCGGCTTCCAGAGCCAGATTGTGGGCGATATGCCCGGCTCTGGCCTCCGCCACCGCCATTAAACTGGCGCTGTACCGATGCGTCACCAACTGGGAAACGAGGATTCCCGGCACGATCACGAACAGGGCGACAACCAGAAGAAGCGTATGCTTAAGACTTGCCGGAATCATCGCCGCCCTCTTCGTCATTCCGGGACAACCGGTCCATCATTTCTTTCACCGGAGCGTACCATTCGGCTTTGGGCGATTCAAACCGGTCGATCAACAAGCCGGACAGGATTCGAAGCCCTTCGGGATCATCATGCATGGTCAATACGATATGCACCAGGGCGGATTTCAAATCGGGTGACATGGAACTGGCAACGACAATCGGCGGGCTACCGAATGGCTCGGATTTTTTGATCACCCGTGTTTTTTCCGAATAAAAAGCGTTTCGCTGCTGATAGTATTCCCACAGATGCCCATCAACCGCCGCGGCATCCACCAGTTGTTTGGCAACCGCCATGATGGCGTTGTCATGGCTGTAGGTATATGTGACTGTTTGAAAAAAGGTTTCGGGCCGGGTATCCATCATTTTGAGCCAGTATCGGGGAACCAGTGCGCCGGAATTCGAATCCGGGTCGGTAAACGCAAAACTTTTGCCCTTCAGATCTTCAATCGTTTGAAACGGGCTGTCCCGATAAACGATCAGGTAAGACTGATACAGGGGTTTCCCGCGGATGACAGGTGTGGCAATGGCCTCGAATCCGTTTTTTTCGCTGTCCGTCACAAAGGGACCGGTACAGATGAAAGCCAGATCGATGTCCTGCCGGGCCAACAGATCATTGATCTCGCCATAGGTTTTTCTCTGAACCAGCACGGTGTCATGATCCACTCTGGCGCCGATATAGTCGATCAGCTCCCGATAGTAAATGAAGGTCTCTTTGGGCGATATCATCGCCGCCACGGCGACCTGAAGCGTTTTCCGCCCGGAAACGGCCTGGTGCGTCCGAACAGCGTCGCTTTTCTGTCTGAAATCGACACTCTTATAGTCCGTGTCCCGGTTGCAGGCCGATACAGACAAGACCAGCAGGAAAATGATTGCAAGGAGAAAGAATACATCCATGATGAACGATCGAAGGCGTTGATTCATTTTTTGCCTCATAACGGGAAGTTACCGTCCTTCCGGCTGTCAACCATGTATGTCTGTATCAGCAGGGCCGGATGCGGGGATAGCGCGGTGCCGCTCACGTTCAGGAGTTCCTTGATTCGGCAGGCGCACAGTTCCGGTTCGGACAGTAGTGCTGCGAGAGCCCGTAACCGGTTCGGGTCCGAAAGCCCCTCAATATGGAAACGGACTTTTTCATGGATGGCCTCCAATTATTTTTCAGTTAGCGAATCAAGTAACTACAATAGATATGTCTGTCAAGATTATTATGCGCGGATCAATACAGCCGGGTATCTAAACTAAACAACCACCAGCTCAAAGCTGGTGGGTTTAAATTGGGTGCTGAAAGCACGGATACGGGTCGGAAGACCCGTCGGATAAACTTCATAATGCGCAGTTTTACAGTCGATAGCCGGAATCCAGTCAGTTTTGAGAGTGTTGTTATTCATTACTGTCTTATCAAATCGAGCATGAAGCAATGACTATGGACTGTAAAACTGATAACCAGAATCAAAAAATAACCATCCACTGATTTTTCTGTCATCTGGTACTGCTGCTATCCTAAAGCATTTGTCCCAAACAACAGAAAAAGAGAATGATGAATCTATCCGGCTAAAGCCGGAGGTTTTAACCTTTGATGAGACTAATAAAGATGCTGATGCACAATTCATAATAAATCTGGAATATAATTTAACCTCAAAATCTATTAAGATACTATTTGACAACATTTCAAATTTTAATTAAATTCATAATAAAGAATACATAAGGATGGTATGAATCACTTCATCACCGTTATGAAAGCATTGCCGGACCCCAGTCGGGTCAAAATTATCAAGATGCTGGAACATCGTTCCATGTGTGTGCTATATCCATATAATAAGGAATTTAAATGAAAACCAAAATTACTTCTTCCGGTTGCACCCCATCATCCCAATCCGGGATATTGTCAGAACCTACCGAACAGCCAAGCTTCAGATATTTTCTGTACGCTTTTCCGATTCTCGTTGGATGGTGGCCGATTTACCACCGACTGGCCGATTTTTCACGCACGGTGACCTATCTGTTTTTGGGTCTTCCCGAAAACACACATCTGGGTGCTGCGGTTGAATTCTTCATTTATGACACGCCCAAAGTTCTGATGCTTCTGACCCTGGTCGTGTTTGGCGTGGGAATTATCCGATCCTTTTTCACCCCGGAAAAAACCCGAAAAATTCTGGCAGGTAAACGCGAATCGGCAGGCAATTTTCTGGCAGCGCTGCTGGGAATAGTTACACCATTTTGTTCCTGTTCGGCTGTACCGCTTTTCATCGGGTTTGTCACCACCGGTGTTCCACTGGGCGTGACATTTTCATTTCTGATTTCGGCGCCGATGGTGAACGAGATCGCCCTGGTTCTGTTGTATGGAATGTTCGGCTGGAAAGTGGCCGCGATTTACCTGGGCATGGGTCTCCTGATTGCCATGATTGCCGGGTGGGTGATCGGCAAACTGAAAATGGAACACCATCTGGAAGACTGGGTGCTTCAGCTTCAGGTCAATGGCTCCGATGTGGTGGAGGAACGGCTGAACTGGGGTGACCGGATTCGAATGGGTCTGAATTCGGTCAAAGAGATTGTCGGCAAAGTCTGGATTTATGTGGTGATCGGCATTGCTGTCGGCGCCGGAATACACGGATTTGTACCGGAGGGATTCATGGCCTCCATCATGGGGAAGGGGGCCTGGTGGTCGGTTCCGCTGGCTGTCGTCATCGGAATTCCCATGTATTCCAATGCAGCCGGTATCATTCCTGTGGTCAGTGCACTGATCGGAAAAGGCGCTGCCCTGGGAACGGTTCTGGCCTTCATGATGTCCGTGATTGCCCTGTCACTGCCGGAGATGGTGATTCTGCGAAAAGTATTGAAACCGACCCTGATTTTCACATTCATCGGTGTGGTGGGCATGGGTATTCTGGTCGTGGGATATCTGTTCAATATTCTGATTTGAGCCTGGAGGCATCGACGTGACCGAGAAGGCTTGAGACGGCTCAGTGCCTCGAAAATCTGATTCGGGATACCGCTGGGTGTGACAGACTCAAGGTTGGCGATATTCTTCTCAACAGCATCCATGGCCGACCGAATTGCGGGTTGGACCAAGGGTCTGAAAAACGCGATTCGGAGGCAGCACTGAAAATTGTCCGGGAGTTTGTCAAACGGCTGGAAAATACCCGGCAAAAGGATGAAATCCCATCTGGACGGGGCTTGATTCACCCATGTTGAAAACTGCCGACAATCTGACAGGTACACATGACAGGTGAGTCCGATTGAAACAATTCTCGAATGACATCCCGTTTGATCAGGCTATCCGCCGCGTTCTGGATGCCTGTGCCGATTGCGATACGTGCCGATTTCTGATGGATGAATCGTGCCTCTTCTTTCCGGAGCTGTATCGTCTCTATGATCAGGAAACAGAGCTGAAAAAGCCGGTCACGGATACCGATCTGCAAAATCTGGCGGATCGGTGTACCCTTTGCGGGCTGTGTCCATGCCCCGATATCCGGATGAACATCATCCAAAGCCGCATTGCACGGATTCGGGAAAATGGGTTGTCGCCCGGAATACGCTTCCTGACCGACGTCGGACAATTGGGCAGGTTATGCGGTCTTTTTCCGAATGTGCTGAATGCCTGTCTGTCTATTCCAATCGTGGATCGAACGGTCAGACATCTTGCCGGAATTCATTCCGGCCGGGAAATCCCCAAAATTCCCCGGGAGAATTTCTTTTCATGGGCACACCGGAACGGGCTGGACAGAAAATCGGATTCATCGCCAAAAGTCGCCTATTTTGCAGGATGTACGGCCGGATATTTTTTTCCGGAAGTGGCCAAGGCCACCGTGTCGCTTCTGATGGCAAACCAGGTGGCCGTTTATGTGCCCGAACAGCGCTGCTGCGGCATGCCCATGCTGCTGGAAGGGGATGCGGATCGCGCCATCCACAGCATGGGGCTGAACATGGACACTCTGCTTGAAACGGTTGCGGATGGATACGATCCGGTGTGTTCCTGCCCCACCTGCGGTTTTTTGATGAAGGTGCTTCTCAAAGAAGGGGCCTGCTATTCCGAAGCCTACCAGCGCGCGGTTCATGCCGAAAGCCATGAAATCCGCGTACCGGACAGGTCGTCCGGCAAACCGGGT
Organism: Desulfatirhabdiaceae bacterium; assembly: GCA_050179135.1. Taxonomy (GTDB): domain Bacteria; phylum Desulfobacterota; class Desulfobacteria; order Desulfobacterales; family Desulfatirhabdiaceae; genus UBA4064. The sequence goes on from JBFXFK010000021.1 coordinate 27,334, forward strand.
TTTGTTTCCCTCAAAAAATCCCTGTATCCGAATATCCTGACAGATGATGGCTGTTTTTCCCGCCTGGACCCGGTAAAGCGGATGGCCTTGTCGGACAGGATGCTGGATATGGGCGAATACCTGCATCGAATGTATCGGGAAAACCGGCTGAATACCCGTCTGGGCCGAATCGCGTCACGAATGGCGATTTTCGTCCCTTGCCATCAGCGCGAACAGAATACGGGCAGCCCGTATGAAACGCTTCTGAGTCTCATTCCGGGTCTGGAGATGGTTCGTGTGGGCGGTGTCATGGACTGCTGCGGCATGGGCGGCAATCTGGGATACAAAGACAGCTTTTATGAGTACTCCCTGAAAGTGGGCCGGCCCCTTTTTCAGAAAATTCAGGCAGCCAAACCCGATGGTATCGTCACGGAGTGCCTGAGCTGCCGGTTGCAGTTCGAGCATGTCCTGCCATATCCCGTATTTCATCCACTGGAGGTGCTTGCCCGGTCATATCAAATGACACGTGTCAAAAATGATGGTATCATCCAGGACAACTGGTAATATGCAGACGAAGAACGGGGATCAGAATGCGGATGGGGGGCAATAAATTGATAACAAACCGAATGAGCGTTCATAAGTTTCAATCCGTCATCGGATTCATTTCAGTTGATCATCACCAGTGACCATGCCGGACATGACACGGTTCACGGCAGCCAACATCCGGATGATTTCAGGCTTCCGCTGGTGATCGTTTCGGACAAGATCCAAACCGACCGGTTTCAGGATAGGCCTTATCGGGTTACCGACCTGAAATCCATTCTGGAACATCTTCTCGGTTCGAATGCGTGACAGCGCAATTCCATATTCACGATTATCAACCTGCAGAGAGGCATCCTATGAATCCGCTCATCGATTTTCATAAACCGCAGATTGCCCATATTTTGTTTGCAACCGATCTTTCGGAAACCGCCAACCAGGCATTTGGTTATGCCGTCAGTCTGGCGGAGTCCTGCCAGGCCGACGTCACGGTCCTGCATGTTTTCGACAAGCTGCCCCCCAATGCGGAACTGATCATGGTCGCTTTTCTGGGCTACGGGGATGTGGCGGAAATGAATGAAAAAAGCGAGGCTGATCTTGTCGATCGAATCCGGTCTTCAATCGAACGGTTTTGCACACATGCCGCCGAACAGGTCCCGACCTGCCCGCTGCTGATCCGGAATGTCATTGTGGAAACCGGCCATCCGGCAGATCGCATCCTGCATCATGCCGGAACCGGCGCCTATGACATGCTGGTGATGGGCAACAAGGGAATTGGTCTGATCCAGTCGGCCCTGATGGGCAGCGTTTCCAGAAAGGTTCTGAAAGACAGCCCAATACCGGTTCTGGTCGTGCCGATGCCCGAAACGAATTGATAAACCCGTTTGAAAAAATCCTGAATATAATCGGTGGAAAACCCGCTTTGCTTGTGAATTTCATCGATTACAAGCAGTTTTCCGCCAAGCTTTTCAAACGATTCCGCAATATCAAACACCCGGGCCGCATTGACTCGGGGATGATCCGTAGTGATATAAAGCGCTTCCATCGCCGAATAGCCGGGAAGTGTTTTGTATTCCTGTACAAAAAAATCTGATAAAGTTTGTACTGGAATGCAATATTTATCCTTTACCGCCGGATCGATTTGTCTGAACATGACAATTGCCCCTTCAGGAATGGAATTCTATTGATATAGTCCTGACCTTGAACCTGGAGGAGGGAGGTGATATGCTGCAACCGATGGCAATGCAATTGGCGCGGTTGGCGGCCTGCTTCCGGGCATTCCGGTCGCGCTGTTTCTGATGCCCTGCCTGTATGTGGTGTTTTCTAAAAAATTGAAACCAGGATTCTGAAGAGCGTCAAGGCGTGAAATCGTGAAAGCGTGAGGGCGTTACCAATTCACGATTTCACGCCCTTACGATTTCACGATATGAATAACCCAAACCATGCGAAAGAGAACAAAATGAAAATGAATGGATTCGACCCCAAAAGATTGAAATCAGCCACTGCGTATCTGTCAATCGGCTTGTTGACCCTGGTGATTCTGGCCGGGTTCGCCCTGTCCGGTTATGCCGCGGATCAACCCGAAATTCCGGCCAAAGGCATGGTGACCATGATCGATCTGGGAGCGGACAAATGCGTGCCCTGCAAAATGATGGCGCCGATTCTGGAAAAAGTGAAAAAGGATTACGAGGGCAGGGCGCTGATTCACTTTTACGATGTCTGGAAAAACCGGGAACCCGCAGAACGCTATAAAATCCGGGCCATTCCCACCCAGATATTTTTTGACAAGGAAGGCAAGGAAAGCTACCGGCACGAGGGATTCATGAGCGAGGCGGACATTGTCAGCATGTTGAAGAAACTGGGGGTGAAGTAACAGAATTCAGAAGACAGAAGCCAGGATTCAGTAGTCAGAATTCAGTAGAAAGAAGGATATTACCATGATCGAATCATTTTTTCTGACCGTAAACGACTGGATGAGCGCCGGCGCCGGACTGGCGCTCTTCGGCTGCTTTGTCTGGGGTATGGTCAGTGTCCTGTTCAGCCCCTGCCACCTGGCATCCATTCCGCTCATTGTGGCCTATGTGGGCGGACAGGAAACAGAGACATACCCCATGCAGGCGGTTCATTATTCCATCTCGTTCACGACCGGCCTGTTCATCAGCATCGCCGTCATCGGCGTAATCTGCGCCATGCTGGGCCGCATGCTGGGGGATGTGGGAAATTACTGGCAGATTCTCGTCGGGCTGATCCTGGTCTGGGTGGCGCTCAGCATGTTCGGCGTCAAAGGCTGCTCCATGAGCGGCGGCATCCTGTACCGGCTGAAATTTCGGGGGCTCTGGGGCGCCCTGGGACTGGGTATGGCCTACGGCACCCTGTCCGGCTCCTGCACCTTCGGATTCATCGCCCCGATTCTGGCGGTCATCACCATTCAGCAGAAAATCGCAACCGGCATCATCATGATTCTTCTGTTCGCCATCGGTCACTGCATTCCCATTGTCATTGCCGGCAGCTCGACCGCACTGGTCCGCCGGGTCATGGAAAACAGCGCCTGGCAGGGAGCCGGAAACTGGTTCCGGAAAGGCGCCGGAGTATTGATCGGCTTTTTGGGAATTTACTTCATTCTAACCCCATGGATATCCTGATGCCCCTCCCCGAACCCATCAAACAAATTCTGAATGCCCACGAGATATGGCTGGATACCGGAGGCCAAAACGGTCGGCGGGCGGATCTGTCCGGAATGGACTTATCCAACCTTGATCTTCAGGGTGTCCGACTTGAAAACGCCATGCTGGCCGAATCGAATTTATCCAGAACCATTTTGCGGGCCGCACGACTCGTTCAAGCCGATCTGACCGGATGCCGCTTCAAGCACGCAGCCCTTCAGTGGACCGATCTGAAGGCGGCCTGTCTTCGTGAAGCATCTTTCGATCGCGCCCATCTTCAATTTACCGACCTTTCTGAAGCGGACCTGGAAAATGCGGGATTCAACGGCGCATTTCTTCACAACACCTGGCTGTGGCATTCTCGGTGCAGTTCCGCGGACTTCCGTGACAGCCGTCTCAGTTTCGCTGACTTCAGCGGCGCCTGCCTGATCAATGCACGATTCAACCGGGCTTTTTTTCACAGCACCGATCTGCGGAACACCGATCTGACCGGAGCCGATCTGACGGGCGCCACCATACAATCGACCCGGTTTGAAGGCGCTGTCTTGACAGGCTGCCGTTTCGACGACGCCGCACAGGCGTATGGAAAATAGTTCACATCCGTAAAATCACAACCGTGTGGTTGGCCCATTGCCGGATGATAAAACGATTGCCGAAAATCAATATCCACTCCGAATAAAAGATCAAGACACCTTTTTATCAACACCCCCGATGCGCTTGTCCCGATTTCACATCCATAATAATTATGGAATATATTCCAAACTCAATTTCCTTCAAATTATTGTTTGACAACATTAAAAACCTTATTTATATTCACAAAAAAGAATATGTAAGAATGATATGAATCAGTTCGTCACCGTTATGAAAGCATTGTCGGACCCCAGCCGGGTCAAAATTATCAAAATGCTCCAACACCGGCCCATGTGTGTGTGCGAAATCCATACGGCGTTGAACATGGCCAAGCCGGCAGTCCGTATGCCGCCATGCTGCTGGGCGCACTGAAACACTGGCTTCAGGATGATTCCGAAATTATGGCTCTGATTGCCAGGCTGCCGAATATCCATCATCACACCATATCAAAAAATAAAGGAACCCGAATGAAAACGCTCCATACCGCTTCTGATGTCGGATCTCCTTTGCAACAAACCTCTGATACGGATGAAAACAGCAATCGAAACCAGAAACAGAAACTCAAAATCCTGTTTCTGTGCACCGGCAATACCTGTCGCAGCCAAATGGCCGAAGGACTGACCCGGCATTTGAAATCCGATGTCATCGAACCCTGGTCCGCAGGTATCGATCCCGGTGCGGTCAATCCCCTGGCCATTCTCAGCATGGCGGAAATCGGCATCGACATATCCGCTTACCAGTCAAAATCCATTGAAAGCCTGGGACCAATCTCTTTCGATTATGTGATTACCCTCTGCGATCATGCCCATGAATCCTGTCCTCTGTTTCCGGGTAAAACCAACCGCCGGCATGTCGGGTTCGACGATCCCCCGGCTCTGGCGAAAAACGCCGGAAACATCGAGGAAGCCAGCGTTCACTATCGGCGGGTTCGGGACGAAATTCGGAATTGGGTCGAAAGATTGCCGAATATCCTGGAAAACTGATGGTTGCCTGAACCCAATCGCTGTCGGTATCGATTGGGTATAGTTTTTTTCGATGCCGACTTCGACGACGATTAAATCACCGGACGAATATCACATCATGGAGGAAATAGCATGCAGGAGAAAACAAAACTGGGATTGATTGTTGCCGTTTTTCTGGCAGCGTATTATGTTCCCTGGAATCATGAACTGATTCGGCAATCCGGGCTGGAGGCATTTCTGATGCTCCAGGAATATGCCAGGGAACATGTGCTGACCTGTCTGATTCCGGCCTTTTTCATTGCCGGGGCCATTGCGGTCTTTGTATCCCAGGCATCGGTTTTGAAATATTTCGGGGCACAGGCCAAAAAAGTGCTGGCTTATTCGGTCGCTTCTGTTTCAGGAACCATTCTGGCGGTATGTTCCTGCACCGTTCTGCCGTTGTTTGCCGGTATCTACACCCGCGGAGCCGGCATCGGTCCGGCCACGGCGTTTCTCTATTCGGGCCCTGCCATCAATGTCCTGGCAATCGCCATGACCGCCAAGATATTGGGATGGCGGTTGGGACTGGCCCGGGCTATCGGTGCGGTTCTGTTTTCCGTTGTAACCGGCCTGCTGATGTCAATTATTTTTCGAAAAGATGATGAAGCCCGAACCGCGGGTCAGATTTATATACCGGATGAAGAGGGAAAAGGCAGAACCCTGCTGCAGGATGGCCTGTATCTCTTGACCATGGTCCTGATTCTGGTGTTTGCCGCCTTTGCCAGACCCGCTGCCGACTCGACCGGACTATGGCCGGCCATCTTTGCCGCCAAATGGTATATCACGGTCGTTTTGCTGGTCATTCTGGCCTGGATGATCAAATCCTGGTTTGATGCAGAAGAACGGACAAACTGGGTAGAATCTACCTGGGGATTCATGAAGCAGGTGTTTCCGCTGCTGGCCGCTGGTGTTCTGGTCGCCGGATTTCTGCTGGGACGTCCCGGTCATCCCGCCATGATTCCCGAAGCCTGGATTCAGCAACTGGTCGGCGGCAATTCACTGGGCGCCAATCTGTTTGCATCCGTGGCCGGAGCCCTGATGTATTTTGCCACCCTGACCGAGGTCCCCATCCTTCAGGGGCTGATGGGATCGGGTATGGGCAATGGTCCGGCACTTTCGTTGCTTTTGGCCGGTCCGGCATTGTCCCTGCCCAACATGCTGGTTCTGATCGGGATTATGGGAGCGAAAAAGACATTTACATTTTGTGGAATCATTGTGGTTTTGTCCACCATTGCCGGCATGATTTACGGCGCGATATATCCATAAATGAAATTGATGGGATGCATTTGGTGCACCCGTCACCTGTCACTCGTTACTCATCACTTATCACAAAAAATTTTAACCCAAAAAGGAGATCAACATGGAAATCAAAGTACTGGGCCCTGGCTGCCCCAAATGCCAACAAGCGGAAAAAGTGGTCAGAGAAGCGGTTGCCGAGGCCGGCGTGGCGGCAGACATCGAAAAGGTGACGGACATCATGAAAATTGCGGGATACGGCGTTTTCGGAACCCCGGCTGTCGTGGTGGATGGTGAGGTCAAATCCGTGGGCAAAATTCCCAAAAAAGAAGACGTAAAAGCCTGGATCAAAAAATAAGGAGGCCAAGATGGCGGAAAACTGTTGCGGCGGCGGAAATGATGGGCGTTGTCTCTAGAGACGCAATGCATTGCGTTTCTACGGCCTATATATGGAAAGGTTGAATCGACATGACCAAGATTCAGTCCCCGACAGAACATCATGAGAATCATGTGAAATCGATCGCCGTAACATTCCAGACGGCAATTTTTCAATTCATTGTCATTCTGCTTGCAGCGGGAATCATGGCCGTTTCGGTCAATCATTTCCGGTCACCGCCATTACCGCTGATCGGCAACTGGTCCATCGAATCCCGTCTGACCAGCCCCTCCGGCCGTCAGTTGGCGGTTTCCCTGGACGAAGCCAAAGCCCTGCATCAGACGCAGGGCGCGGTTTTTCTGGACGCCCGGCCTGCGGATGAATATCATAACGGCCATATTCAAGGCGCCAAAAGCCTTCCGTGGAGTGAGGCCGAACAGACGTTTTTGGATGTCGTTGGCGATCTGCCGGATGACACCCGCTTCATTACCTACTGTGACGGTGACACCTGCGACCTCAGCAAGGATCTGGCCCTGTTTCTGGAAAGCCTGGGATACACCCGGGTGCATGTGCTGGTCAATGGCTGGAGTGTTTGGAAGAATGCGGGGTTGCCGGTTGAAAAGCGTGAAATGGAATGACCGCATGAAAAAAAATGCACTGCAAACAGAAGCCGAAACCGGGCATATCCATCAGGATGACCATTCACACGAATGCAATCATCATCACCATCAAATTTCCGAAGACGCGACCGGTGTACGCCTTCTCATCACCCTGGCCCTGAATTTCATCATTCCGGTCGTGCAGGTCATCGGCGGCATCGCGGCCCACAGCATGGCCCTGATTTCCGATGCTACGCACAATTTCAGCGATTTCGCCGCGATTCTGATTTCCTACATTGCGCTTCGAATCGGAAAAAAAGGCGCATCCCTTCAAAACACCTTTGGATACCGGCGGGCCGAAATACTGGCCGCACTGCTCAATGTGGCCATCCTTTTTGGGGCGTCTGCCATCATTGTATATGAAGCCATTTTGCGGCTGCGATCCCCGGAAGTGGTTTCCGGCGGTCTGGTCATGGTGATTGCGGCTGTCGGCGTGATCGGAAACGGATTTTCCGCCTGGCTGCTCCATCGGGATTCCAAAGACAGCGTGAATGTCCGGGGCGCATTTCTTCACATGATGGGGGACATGCTGACATCGGTGGCGGTGCTGATCAATGGACTGATCCTGATCTATCTGCCCTGGAACTGGCTGGACCCGTTGCTGTCGCTGTTGATTGTGGCGTTTATCCTGAAAAACTGTTGGTCCATTCTGAAAGAATCCACCGCCATACTGATGAATGCCACGCCTGAGAATCTGGATATTCGGGAAATTCAGGAATTTTTAGCCGGGCAACCCGAGATATCAGGCGTGCACTATCTGCATGCCTGGCGAATGGGCTCGACCGGTGTGGCGTTTTCCGCCCATGTGGTGGTGCCGGACCAGCCCATCAGTCGGATTCAGGGGTTTCAAAGCCGAATACAGGACGGACTGTTGAACCGGTTCGGAATCGATCATCCCGTACTTCAGTTCGAAACCGAATGCTGTGGCAACGGGACCCTGTTTTGCGAATACTCCTGCGCCCCCCATCACACATCCCCTGAAACGAATCAACCCCATGATGCACATGAAAAGCCGGCGGATCGTGATCCAAAAATTCTGAAAACCACGGCGGTTGCCGCCCGGCTGATTCTGGCCGGCGTGTTCATTTACGCCAGTTATGACAAGATCCTGCATCCCGCGGCCTTTGCCGAAGCGGTGTACAATTATCAGATCCTGCCGGACAATCTCGTCAATATTGCGGCCCTGGTCCTCCCCTGGCTGGAGCTTCTGCTTGGCCTTCTGCTCCTGGCAGGCATGTGGATGCCCGGAGCCGTGATCGGCGTGAATCTGTTGATGGTGACGTTTTTGATCGCCATCGCCTTCAACCTGTACAGGGGCCTCGATATCGCCTGCGGCTGTTTTTCCACGGAATCCACCGGCGCCGGCATATCAGGCTGGGAAATAACGAGAGATTCATCGTTTCTGATTCTGACCATGTACCTGTTGTGGTATTATTTTGGCCGGAAAAAACATTAAATAACCGCCATAAAAAAACCAAGAATGTACAGACGCAATGCATTGCGTCTGTACGGAGTGAGCCCTGATCATGATTGCCGCCATTGAACAGATTCTAAATGCGGATGAAACCGCACGGGAAAAGGTGGCTGCCGCCCGAATCGAGGCAGACGCCATCCGTTCTTATGCGGAGCGTACGGCCCGGGAAATGCTTTCGACCAGAATGCAGGAGCTGGATGACGCCATTCGGGGCGAACAGGATCGTGTTCTGGCCGACGCCCGGTCACAGGCATCGCGAATCACTGCCGAAGCAGATCGCTATATTGCGGATTTGCAGCGGAAAAAACAGGCGATTCAGAGGGATCTGATCGAAAACCTGCTCAAAAAGGTGGTTGGGCCGTGATACTGCGATTGTTTCGTTACGCATATACCCAGTCCAAGACCCGTGCCATGAAGAGCCGCCTGCTCGATGGCAATGACTGGCATTATCTGTTGCGGATGCGAAACCTGGAAGATGTTTTCAGATATCTGAGCGCCACGGACTATGGCCCCTTTCTGTCCGGATTATCCCCCACGGAAAGCGATGTCCGAGCCATTTCGCTGTCGCTGCACGACTCTCTTTTCAACACTGCCGTCAGGCTGTCAAAATCCCTGAACCAAAACCAGGCCCGGGTTGTTTACCGCCTTCTGGCAAGATATGAAGCCGAAAATATCAAGACCCTGCTGCGTGGCATCTGGCAGGCTATGCCCGAAACAACCATCCGCACCCTTATTTACCGGCTGGGAACGCTTTCCCGTCTGCCGATAGACGCTCTTCTGAAAACCCGACAGATTCCGGATGCGATTGATCTGTTACAAAAAACGGATTTTCATGCCTCCCTGGTTCATGCCCTTGCCCAATTCCGGACGCAGAACCGGCTTTTTCCCCTGGAAATTGCGGTGGATCTGGCCGCATTCCGGCTTCTGACCGATCAAATCAAAACCCTGCGGGGCATGGACCGAAAACAAAACGCCCGGCTGATCGGCCTGTTTGTGGATGGCGTCAACCTGAGCTGGCTGATCCGGTTTCTCCAGATTTATGGCCTGTCACCCGAAGAAATCATCAATTATTCCCTGCCCGAAGGATGCCACATCACCCTGCGCGATATCGGCGCCCTGGCGCGGGCTGCCGATCTGCCCCTGTTTCTATCGACATTGCCGCAGCCCTATCGCACTGTCCTGGGGCATGTGCAGCACTGGAGCCGGATTCAGCCGGTTTTTCAGACATGGCTGGTTGCCGGATTGTGTCGTGTTTTTTATAAAGACCCATTTCATCTCGGCCTGCCGGTATCCTGTATTCTGTTGAAAGAGATGGAGGTAAAGGCCCTGGATGGCCTGATATCGGCCGTGGGCGCCGACATGCCCTTCGAACGGATTTCGCAGGTGTGGCAGGGATGCTGGATGCAGGTACACGACGATCATTACAGCCGAAAAGCTGCGTGAAAGAGGCCTGTCATGTTTAAAAGTGAAAAACTGGTTCGCATTACCGTTCAGGTTCCGGAGGAGTCCATATCTGCTGCAACCGGTGTTTTGGCCCGTTTCAAACTCCTTCACCTGATCCGTATCGATCAGACACATCTGGGGCGATTGGGATATGTTGCGGAAAGCGACGACAGGCTGACCGACGATTATGAGCGTGTTCTGTCCGAAATCCAGCCGCTTTTGGATTCATTGGGCATTTGTCCGGATGATTCGGCGTTACCGGAGCCTGTCATTCCGGAAAAGGAGATTTTCAGAATCACCGAACGCCTGGTTGAAATCCAGGGAACAATCGGCGCCATTCTGAGGGATTTTGGCGCCGTGGAACAAATGCTTGGCCAAACCCGGGCCATGATGGAAAAACTGGAGCTGTTGCCGGCCGATCTGGATCTGACCCGTCTGTCGCAGTGTATGTTTGTCAACTGGACCATCGGCCTGATATCGTCCGGGGGGATGGACAGGCTGGAAGAAAGCCTGTCCCGGGTACATCATGCCGTGGTGGAACTGGGCCATATTCCGGACTGGACAATCATACTCGTATTTGGATTGAAGCCGGACTGGCCGACATTCGAGCAGGCCTTGAAAGGGGCCCTTCTTGAACCCGTCCGGTTTTCAGACGACACATCCGGAACTGTCGCGGAAATGATTTCCGATCTGAAGTCGCAACTGGCGGTTCTCAGCGATCAGCGGCAGGCGCTTTTTGAGCAACGGACCGATATTCAGCATCGCTTCGAACAGGACTTGTCGATTCTTCGCAGTAAAACCATTTCGGCGCGACAGATTCTGGCTGCTCGCCGCCTGTTCGGAAAAGTGGATCACAGTTTCCTGATATCGGGATGGATACCGGAAAGACTGTTTGACACCCTGAGCCAGGAGCTCGCGGCCGTGACCGGCGGAAAAGCACTGATCGAAAAAGTGAATCCGGAAGATTTGAGGGAAGTTCGGGAGGGTATCGTCAACATCCCGATTCTTTTCAACAACCCCATGCTGATCAGCCCCTTTGAAAAACTGACCAGCCTTTATGGCACGCCCAAATACGGGGAAATCGAGCCGACGGTATTCTTTGCCTTGAGTTTTCTGCTGCTGTTCGGCATGATGTTTGGCGATGTCGGCCAGGGAGGCGTTCTGTTTCTTGCCGGCTACCTGATTTTCAGACGGATGTACCGGTACATGGATTACGGCGTCATTCTGATGGAATGCGGCTTTTTCTCCGCAGTTTTCGGATTTCTCTACGGCAGCGTCTTTGGACTGGAAACACTCATACCGGCCCTGTGGTTCCGGCCGATGGAAAATATCACCTATTTTGTCAAGGTGACGCTGATTCTGGGGGCAGGTCTGCTGAGCCTGGGAATGGTCCTCAATTTTATCAATGCATTGCGACTGAGGGATTACGAAAAACTGTTCAGCGGCGGAGGCCTTGCCGGAGCGATGCTGTACTGGATGGCCGCGGGACTGGGCATGAAATACATGCTGACAGGCCGGGTGGCGCCAGGTGAACTGACGGTTTTGGGGTGGGCCGCGGGTATTCTCCTGGGCGTCATGGTGTTTCATCGTCCCATCTACCGGCTTGTCATCCGGCGGGATTCACCGGCCCAAATCATCCGGCAGACAGGCTTTGTGGCCGAACTGATGGAATCCGTTATTGAAGTGTTGGATGACTTGATCCGCTTTATGGCCAATACGGTATCTTTTATCCGGGTGGCGGCGTTTGCCCTGTCTCATGCGGCTTTGTTCATTGCGGTTTTTTCCGTTGCCGATATCGTATCCCACGAAAAAAGCGGCGCCTTTTCATATTGGAGCGTGGTGGTGATCGGTAACATCGTCATCATCCTTCTGGAAGGCCTGGTCGTCTCCATTCAGACGATCCGTCTGGAATATTACGAGTTTTACGGCAAGTTTTTCCGGGGCGGCGGAGAACGGTTCAAGCCGTTTGGAGAAGCAGACAGGGGCTCTGAAACCGGAAAAACCTGATTCTGCGACGAGAAGTCGTTGAAAGGAGTCTGAATGAAGCATTTGAAATCCCAGCTTGTATTCATCTTTTCCTGGCTGATGCCGGTCGCGGCTCTGGCGGAAGAAGCCGTGGTGACCGGCGGGACCGACTCTGCCGGTCTGGGGTATCTGTCGGCTGCCATTGCCGTGGGGGCATCCACCCTGGGGGCGGGTATTGCGGTTGCGGTGGTGGGGGCGGCGGCCATGGGCGCCATCGGGGAAAAACCCGAACTGGCCGGACGGGCCCTGATATTTATCGGCTTGGCCGAAGGCATTGCCATTTATGGACTGATTGTGGCGCTGATGATTCTGGCAAAACTATGAAAATTATCGTTCTGGCCGATGCGGACACCGTTCTGGTCTATGCACTGGCCGGCTTGAAGGGACAGGTCGTGAATTCCGCAACCGAAGTGCCGGCAATTCTGGATGGTCTGACCCGCGAATCCGCCGGCCTGGTCCTCATTACCGAGACGCTGGCCCAGAACAATCGGGACGCGGTGGAGAAAATGATGCTCGATTCCGGCAAACCCCTCATTGTGGCAATTCCCGATTTCAACGGTCCCCTGCCCAAAACAGTTGCCAACACAGAACGGCTGGTTTCCCTGATGCGGAGGTGATGAAATGCCCATATGGGGACAGGTGGAGCTTTTGTGTCGGTCCATTGCGGAACACGGGCGGAAACAGGCAGAAGCGCTTCTGACACAGGCCCGCCTGGAGGCGGATAAAATCATTCGGGATGCCAGGCAGCAGGCCGACCGCCAATATGAGGAAGCCCGGTTGTCCGGCAAAAGTCAGGCTGTTGCCAAAGCCGGACAACAGGTGGATACGGCCGACCTGGAAGCCAGGCGCCGGGTGATGACGTTTCGCAGACAGATCCTTCAGGAGATGATCGATGCTCTGAAGGACCGTTTGAATCTTTTCCGGTCCGAACCGGATTACGGGGACTTTCTGATTTCATCGGCCCGGGAAGGTATCACCCAGCTTTCGGGACACCATTTTATTGTCGAATTGAACAAACCGGATGCCGAAGCCATCGGAAACCGCCTTGAAGAAATGGCCCCCGCCAACGCCGTCACGATCGACCTGCGTCATGACGACACCCTGGAAGGCGGACTTCGGATTTTTACAGCCGACGGAAAAACGATGGTTGACAACCGTTTTTCCGCCAGACTTGACCGGATGGAAGATGACATTCGTCAGGAAATATGGAGATCGATCGGTGGAACCCAAATCAGACCGGAACAGCCATAACGCCGTCATCCTTGCCGTCAACGGGCCGGTCGTCAAAATTGCCGGCGCTGACGATCTCTCGATGAATGAACTGGTGGTTATCGGTTCTGAAAAGCTTCTGGGCGAGGTGGTGGCGCTGTACGGGGAAGGGGCAACCGTACAGGTTTTTGAGGATACGACCGGGCTCAAACCAGGCGCCCCGG
>JBFXFK010000022.1:0-40723 GCA_050179135.1 Desulfatirhabdiaceae bacterium
GAATCACGGCAAGCGGATTGTTGATTTCATGCGCCACACCCGCCGCCATTTTCCCCAGCGCCGCCAGTTTGTCGGACTGGATGAGATTTGCCTGCATTTTATTCATCCGCATCTCGTTGGTCATCAGATGCCGGATTGTCAGTCGGGTCGTAAACACCGTTGTCAACACAATCGCGATGATTCCAAGTCCCATAATCGCAAACTCGAGATACTGAGTGGCAAACAGGCTTTCCATTTCCTCTCTGACCTCCTGGCTGACGATCAGCAGCCAGGGCAGGGATTTCAGCCAGCAACCCGCATACAGAACCGTCTTTCCGTAAATGTTACGCTGTTCCCATACCGTGGTGGAACCACTGGCAAAGATATCCGGGCTGACCGGCGATTGGCCCAGAACCTCTCCGCCAAAACGGGGCCGGGTCTGATAGATACCGGCCCGGCTCACGATATAGGCATCCCCGGTTTTTCCCACTTGGGCGGAACGAACCATATTTCCGAAAACGTCCGAATCTATCGTGGCCCTCAAAATCCAGGGATGATAGTTTTCATGACCCCGAACGGCGATAATGAAATGCGGCAGGTTTCGAAAACCGGTATACACATCACTGATATATTGGCCCCGGCTCATGGCCTCATTGAACCAGGGCTGCTCGCCGTAATTCAACTCCCGGAGGTCATAGGGCCCGATATATGCCTGATGAATTCCGGCATGGTCGATCACCCCCAGATCAACAAAATTTCCCTGGCGGAAATTCATGATTCGAAATACCCGCGACAGATACGCTTCATCCGACATCTGCATATAGTTGCTGGTATCGGCCATGATTCCCAGAAGCGCCACGCGCTTTCGGAAAAACAGTTCAACGGCCTCTGCCTGGGACTGGGCGCGATACCGAATCTGCTCCACAATCTTTTCCCGATACATTTTTTCAAACTGGTAATAGATGGTCCCTCCCAGAATGATCAGCGGCGTCAACGATACGATCAGGGTAATCGTGACAAGCTTTTTTTTAAGGCTTTCATAATGAGGATGCATCGTTTTAGTTCCAAGTTAAATGGGTACAGGAAATGGTTGAAGCAATAAAATCAGAAATAGAAATAAAGCAAAAAAAGTGCCAGGTTAAACTGTCCCGGCGCGCAATTTTATTTTGGCATCTGATTGAAAAGGCTGGAAGGAGCGGAAACGCTACATGGAATAACGGCTGGTTGGTTGGCGATCAGTTATTTCAGAAAAATAATCTGTCTGCGGCCCAGTTCCCGTATAAACTGGACAACAGCAATTTCAGCTTCCCGATGGTGCAACTGGTGGGATTGGGCAAAGACATCGACAAGCTCCAGAACGGTTCTGGATCCATCCACCAGCCGCCAGACTTGGCTGCCCAGGGCATCGAGCTGAAGTTTTCGCATTCGAACCCGACCCTCTGTTTTTCCCATCCAGGTTAATACCCGGCTGACCCAGGGATTGGGGCTCTCCGGATACAGAATCAGGACATCTCCGTTTTCCAGCAGGGATTCTGATATGGAATGGCATTTTTCGGGTATGCATTCCAGTGAATCCTGCCGGGTCATGCCAGTTCCACGATGGGGGTTATACGGGAATGCACACATAGTCGGTTGCAATTTGATTGAAGAAAAGCGGATTGGCGGCATCTCTGCCGGTTGCATGAATACCCAGTATTCGGTTCAATTCCGTAACGTGCCACAGCCGAAACCGATGGGGCGGTTCTTTTTTCCCAAACAGTCCGAACGGGAAAGAGCCGGTTTTTTCGGGCGGATCATACGCCCACTCAACCTGGGTCGTATCGCTTTGAGTGACGATTCCCAAGGGCTTTTCCGGCAGGGACATGGCGAAATCTTCGATGGGGCGCCCATTCATCAGATGCAATGCCGGACCAAACCGGTAAAGCGTGACTGACTCTTTTTTATCTGAAAAAGAAAGCGTAAACGAACCCAGTGAAAACCGGTGTCGAACAAGTCGCATGTTTTTTGGAATATAAGCCCGAATATCAAAAACAGCCCATAGCAAGGCATCTCCGGATTGGTGATCTGTAAACGAATTGATCAGGCGAATGGCCCTCTGAATGGATGTGTCATCCATATCCCTGTCATAAAATCGGAACATGCCGCCGGTCCCACACACCGGACATACTGTAACCACACCAAATCCGGACAGATCCATCTCTTTCCAGACAAATGAAGCCCATTTGAGATTTAATTCGATGGATGTTTTTTGTTTTGGGAAAACAGATGCTTCAACGATGTCCGGTTTCTTCCCCTTGAAAAGCGAAGGCAGTTTTTTAACAATATCGGCGGGTGATGCATTTTTGCCGACATGGGTCCATTGCATTTCAATGGCCGGTTGGGCGCGGGTTTCCAGAATCAGACGGCGGTCTCCGATCAGTGTCAGATCCCAGAATGACGGTTTTCGAATCCGGATACCGTTCCACGCCAGTTCATCCCAGGATGCATCGATCAGCATAATCGTATTCCGGTTGACGCCGCCAAATCCCTCAGGCGGCGCCCGTGGAGATCGAATGGTCCATCGAATCGCTGACCACAAAAGCGGATGGCGGTAGCAACCCTGGCGCGGCCCGGAGTCGTCTTAAGATCTCCGGTCATTTGGGAACAAACTGATCCCAGTCGACAGGTGTACCACTGGTTGACGCCTGCGGTGCTGCCTGATCCCGAAAATCCGGAAATTTTTTCAAAAAACATTCCCGCTCGTTATCAACCTGATCGGTCAGTGTCAGTTTGATCGAATTGCCGATTTTCTCGTCGGTGTCAAGCTTGTTGTGCTGCAGGATCATGCTGATCCGGTTGTTGTCTTTGTCAGTAAAAGACCATTTCCAGGATGTGACGATATGAAACGGGTCTCCCCGCCATTCGGCCGCCTTGCCATGTCGCTTTTCGATCTGCTTGATGAGTTCATCAAAAAATGATCGGCTGTCATCGGCATATTTCAGTTTGATGCGGACAATCATCCCGGGGTTTGCGCAGGTGCCATACGCAATCAGGCCGGACCTGAAACCCGTTGAAGCCTTGATTTCCACTTCCCGGATATATTCCGCATACCGGATTGGCATGGTCGTATTCATGTCAAGCTGGTCCTTGTATGTCGAGATATCGGTTCCCAGGGTGAACCCCCCCAGTTGGTGCGGGGCTTCGGCCTGGCAGAGACCAGTGGTCAGAATAAGCGTCATCATCACCAGTAACCCGGTTTTAAAATACATGGTATCACCTCTTGTTAAAATTGAATTTTTCTGACTTTTATATCGTCGTCAATACGAAAGCCGTTCCAGGGATTTCATGATCAGGGTCAGACCCATGGCAAACATGCCGGTCAAGCCCATGCCGCAGGAAAAACCGGCCAGAAGCACCGGGGCATACTGGCGCCACATGGCCCCGTAGCGTTTCAGGAAAAAATAACGTCCCAAAAGTGCTCCGGCCACCTCCAGAATCAACCCGTGAGGCGTGCTTTGCCCCAGACCGCGAACAATGCCGTAAACCAGAAGAATGGGAAGTCCGAATGCCTGAAGGATCACATACAGAACCACCCCCAGCCCCAGCCCGGACATGACGTAAATACCGTTAAGCGCCTGATAGAACAGGGCATTGCCCTCCAGTGTCGATGTCTGCATCAGAAGCGTGTTCAATGCCTGAAGATGCCACATTTCCTGGGCATATGGATATTGGGCGGACGGTATCGGCGCCAGCTTCCAGATAAACTGGGAAAACAGAAGGCTGGAAATCATGACAATGGGAAAAACCACGATCTCGGATTTGATGATGCCGCGAATGCTGGTCCCGGTCAGTTCGATCTCCCGGAAATCAACGGTTGCCTTGCCATAATTATGAATCGGGATGGGGGCATACCAGATTTCAATTCCCTGATACCCAAAAAAACGGGCGCCTGCAATAAAACTGGCCTCCCGAACCATTGGCAAACTGACAAACTGCCCGGCAATGCCCTCCATCCGGGCCGTAATATAGGAGATAATGGGTGTGTAAATAAAACCGTATCCCAGAAAAAATATCCACGGAAAGCTGGGAACCAGCCACGCGCAGATCAGGACATACGACAGTGTGGAAAACACATAAATGCCGATGGCAATCCAGAAATTAAAATCGCCGCGGCCTTCGGGCGGTGAAAACAGCAGTTTGAAACTGCCTTTTTGAATGCTGTCCGTCTGCCGGAAGGATTTCAGCACATGCCAGATGCCGATAACCCCGATCGCCAGCCCCAGACCAATGCCAAAACTCATATAAAAATCAAAATTATTGGCAAAAATGGTATCAACCGTTTCCATTCCCTCATGCCAGCGGGACAGAATGCCATGATGAAAGAGTATGGGATTGGCAACAATGGTTACAAGAAGACCGATCAGTCCGCCGATCACGGCCCAGAAAGGCAATACCATGCCGATAAATACCAGACCCAGATCCAGTTGAATCCCCATGGCCACAGCAGGCAGCAATGCCTCTGTTTTTCGGGTCAGCTCGATCCAGGGAATCGGAATCAGTTGAATGGATTCGGTAAAAATCAGGCCGGAAACAGACGGCAGCAGAACATAAATGCCACCAAATGCCAGGCCGATGACGCCACCGATGGAAAACACCCGCCATTTCCAGCTTTTCTGTTTGTCCTCACCGGATTCGGCCAGGGCCATCGTTCCCAAAGCACCGACCGGCGCCATGGGAAAAGGCAGCTTTTCAACATCCGATGTGATGCGGAACAGCGCATAACCCAGGCCGAACTGGTCGATCCGCTGAATGATCTGGGAGCCGACGAGGAGGAGAATCGGGACCATCCAGTCCCGGTGAAAAAATGTCCGTTCGATCAGTGAAAGGGATTCCGGGGCCGGCGCCACCCAGGATGGAATGAATTCGGTCAGTCCCAGCATTCTGGCCGCATCGGACTGGACCAGGTACTGATTCCAGAGCAGGCCCTGAAATGGAGACGAGAGTGCAGCGCCCGCCATGTAATAGAGCAGGAAAATTTCCTGCTGCTTCAGTTCGGTATACGCCCGTTTGGCGATTTCGGCAAACAGGATGATGGTCACCCAGCGCGCGGCCGGCCCGATTCCGGAACCAATGACCAATTGCAGATACATGCTGCCCGGCATCATCAGAAATCCAATGAAGATGGCGCCGACAACGGTCTTCCAGTCAAAGCCTTCTTCAAAATGATCCGGCGTTGTCAGAAGACTTCGATATTCCTGAAGTTCTTTATCTTCGTACATGTCAGTTCTGTTGAATTTTGATGGTGAAAATGCGTCAGGCGCCTGCTTTCCGTCTGCCGGAAAAATTGATTTTCCGGATCATAAAACACACCGGTCGGTTCGTCAAAAGAAACCTTTCAGGGACAGTATCATATTGTCAGTTCTGCCATCCGCCGGATCACGAGCAGTGTCATGTCATCCTCTGGTGCAGATGGCTGGCAAAACTGGTTCAGTGCGGTCACTGTCGCATCCACCAGGGCCTGGGCGGATTCTTTTCCATGCGTTTGAATCAGGCGCTTGAACCGGTCTTTTCCAAATCGCTCACCCTGCGGGTTCTCTGCTTCCCATATGCCGTCAGTTCCCATAACAAGCATCTGACCGGAATGGATATCCGTGTTGATTTCAAGATAGGTTGATTCCTCAAAAATGCCGAGTGGCAGGTTTTCCGAGCGCAATTCCTGAAGGGTGTCAGTGGCCGGATCATACAGGATGGCCGGATCATGTCCGGCGCTGACCCATGTCAGCCGGTTCCGGGATCTGTCCATCCGGCAGCAGAACAGGGTCATGAACCGGCCGGAATTGTCAACATCCCGGCACAGCGCCACGTTGACATCGGAAATGATTTCCGAAAGTGATCCGGGCATGGTCAACCGCATTCGGAGAAATGCGCGGGCAGATGCCATCAGCAGCGCCGATGAAATCCCATGATCGGACACATCCCCCAGCACAAAAACCGGATCCGGGGAACAGAATGGTTCTGATGTGATCACATCGTAATAATCTCCGCCGATTTCATCGCAGGTCGTGCATATGGCTGCCATGTCAATACCCGCCAGCGCCGGAAGTGATTTTGGCAAAAGATTTTGCTGAACGTCCATCGCCATGTCTAATGCCTGCTTCATGCGGTAGCGCTCTTTCAGGACCGTTACCATCTTGTTGAAGTTTTCCATCATGGCGCCAAATTCATCGCAGGAATAGACCGGAACCGATACATCCAGATCCCCGGCCTCCACCCGGTTCATGCCGGCTTCAATGGTTTGAATCGGATCGATGATGCTGACGGCAAACAGATGTGACAGGGTGATAATGGCCAACAGACCAAATCCCGACAGGAAACAGATCAGATAAAACAGATTCTGAAGCAACTGTTCCGGCGGATAATTTTGCGTCGATTTAACCTGATAATAGCACAATGTGCCAATCAGTATCATGGGCAGTATGCCGGTCAGACCAAATGTAATGAGCGTTCTTTGCCGGAGATTCAAAAAAATGACCCCCGGCGTATCCCGCAAACCACCGTGGGGAAAAAATAACGGACGGATTTTTCTGCAGTGAATTTCCATGGCAAACAACACAATGGCACTGCTGACCACGCCGGCCACCGTTATGCCGAACCAGACCCGGAATGCCTGATGCCATGCGGTCTGCATCGAATTTTCATCGTTATATATCCAATACCGGATTCCCGACATAATGATTGCGGCAAGGCCCCATGTCAGCAGGCTGATGATACAGGAACTGACAGGAAGGTTCAGTATTTCGCGCCGGGCGCGGGACAGGATATCATCGGATACCGTCAATCCCAGTCGATGTCTTTTGGCCAGCAAAGTCAGCCCGCTTCCCCAGAGGCGATGCATAATTATACCGGCCGCACACAGAATCAGAGTCAAAATTACAGGTATGACAATCGACCAGGTAATGGATTCATTTTTTGAAAAAACAAAAAAGTAAAAATACAATATGCTGATCAACGCACCACAGATATTGGCGGAGAGCACCAGAAAATTGAAGTGATTCAGGCTCGATATTTGAATATCCAGTTGATTTTTTAAGGTGCTGCATGTCATGGTAAACAGAACCTGGAATGTGAGTGAAATCGGTTTATTCATCAATATCATGGAAATATGCTGCAAGTCTCTTTAATCACAGAATTCAACCGGTAACAAGGAGAAAAACCATGACCATTAAAACGGTGCTTGATGATTTTGCCAAAAATGAGGATGAACGGATTCAGCGAATGCAGGAGGAAGAGAAACTTGCCCAGGCCAACATAGAAGCCATGCAGGAAAAACTGACCCAAAGCTTTGAAAAAACCATTCTTCCCGGCGTGTATGCCGTTGAAAACGATCTGAT
This sequence comes from Desulfatirhabdiaceae bacterium, assembly GCA_050179135.1. Lineage (GTDB taxonomy): Bacteria > Desulfobacterota > Desulfobacteria > Desulfobacterales > Desulfatirhabdiaceae > UBA4064. The sequence continues at coordinate 7,350 of JBFXFK010000022.1, forward strand.
CCAGGCCGGTTACTGGCACAGGATTCAGATTACACAATCCACGTCACCAGAGTCCGGACGTCAGCATATCCGGGATGTGATGTTTTGTTTTTATCCGGAAAAAACACAAAGTCCGGTTTATACGCAGAAAATGCTGGATGCCGCTTATAAAGCCATTATTTCCGCAACGTCAGACAGCCGGAAAATTTCCTTTGCCATCCATTTCCCCAGAAGGCTGCCCCCCATCATTGAAACCGAAGAGAAACTGTACCGGCCGGAGGATATCACGAAAAGCATTATCGATGCATTTCTGGAAAAGTTTATAAAGGGCGCCATCGATGTATATCAGTCTGACCGGGTGCTGATCTGATCTGATCTGATCTGAATTGGACATGGATATTTGATTACCGTGAAAATGGAAAAACAGAAGTCAGAATTCAGAAGACAGAATTCAGAATAAAAAGGTATATGTCATTTTCATATACGGGGGCGATCAAGCCCCCTGATCATGAACGTTTACCGTGAAAATACATTCAGGCCGCCTGACCGCCCAGCGGCGGCGTTGCCTGAATGCTGGTTGCGGCGCCTTCAGTCTTCAGCCTTCAGCCTTAATTCCATTCTGTCAAACCAGTTTATATCCCGGCCCATCCCCGCCCTCCGGGCAGGTCCACGTGATATTGCGGTAAGGATCCTTGATATCACAGGTTTTGCAATGCAGACAGTTGGATGGATTCAGGCGAAGCTCGCGGTGGGACGTCACCTCATCCACATGAAATTCATATACCTGGGCCGGGCAAAACCGGGTGCAGGGGTTTTGATAGGTCTCGTAACATTCGGTAACGCAGATATTCAGATCATGAACCTGAAGGTGACAGGGCTGATCTTCGCGATGCAGGGTTCTGGACAAATATACGCCGGTCAACTTGTCCACCAGAAGGACCCCGTCGATTGCGGATTTATCCGGTTCCGCCGGTTTATCCGATAACCGACAGGCCTTCAGTGCCCGAAAATCAGGCTCCAGCGGCATGACATCCCGGATTCCTTTTCCGCCAGTGACATACTGGGCAGCCAGATGAATATATTTTGCCGGTCCTTTTTTGGCAAGGGCCGCCGCAAAATTTCGGCCCTCAAAAATTTCCGGTTTTAACCAACTGGTATCAAACAGTTCGACATATCGATCCAGGCTGTGCTGCGAAAAATCTTTGGATATAACGGCATGGATAATGGCCTCGGCCGCCAGCATTCCGGATTTCATGGCCGTATGGATGCCTTTCAACCCGGGAACGTTCTGCATGGCGGCACTACCCCCCACAAACACCGCACCGTCGACCGAAAGCCTGGGTATGGTGAAATATCCGCCGTTTGAAACGGTTCTCGCGCCCTGCTCGATGACCTTGCCACCCCGAATGATGTCCATCACAAACGGGTGCTGCTTGAATCGGAGCAGCATGTCATAGGGGTCCAGCAAGGGATCGTCATAGGACAGGCCGGTCAGAAAACCCAGTGAAATGCGGTTATCCGACATTTCATAGACAAATCCGCCGCCAGGCGTATAAAGCCCCACCGGATACCCCATAAAATGAATATCATTGGCCTGACTTCGGGTGAAATAATGATCGTCCGGCAATTGAATGACTTCCTTGATGCCGGTTTCATACACCTGGGGCATTTTCCCGGAATCGATTCCCAGTTTTTTTGCCACATCCAGAAACAGGCTACCTCTGGCCCCTTCCCCAAAAACCGTTACACTGGCTGTCAGATCAACACCCGGCTCGAAATTGGACCGGTGAGAGCCATCCTTGCCGATTCCCTTGTCGCCAATCCGGACACCGGTGACACCGGATCCGTCCGGTGAAAAAATGGGCTCTTTTCCGGAAAATCCGGAGAAGATGTTGACACCCATTTCCTCTGCAATGCCCGCCATCCAGCGGGTCAGGCGGGACTGGCTGACAATGTAAAACCCCTGATTGTGCATATAGCGGGGAACGATCGGAATCTTGAAAGCCCTGTCCGGCAACAGGTAATAAAACGCATCCTGGCGAACCTGATTTTCGATGGGGCAGCCTTTTTCCAGAAAGTCCGGGATCAGTTCCATCAGTGCCCGTGGATTCAGGATCGCTCCACTCAATGCGTGGCTGCCGATTTCCGAACCTTTTTCAATCAGGGCGACTTCCAGCTCCAGGTTTTTTTCCCGGGCCAGTTGCATCAGGCGGATTGCGCCGGCCAGATTGGCCGGGCCGCCGCCCACAAACAGCACATCAAATGGAATGGTTTCGCGTTCAATAGTCATGATTACCGGTTTCCGGTCTTGGGTTTTGGGGTATCAGGTGTCAGGAGAGCAGCGGCAACGGTGCAGAAACGGGTTCCGCGTATCATTCCCTCAACGTCCCGAGTCTCACTTTTTCAACTTCTCAATCTCCTGTGTTACCAGCGGCAGGATCTCAAACAGGTTTCCAACCACACCATAATCGGCTTTGGTAAAAATCGGTGCTTCGGCATCCTTGTTGATGGCGACAATCACTTTGGATGTCTGCATGCCGGCAAAATGCTGAATGGCCCCGGAGATGCCACAGGCCACATAGAGATTGGGGGAGACCACTTTTCCGGTCTGCCCCACCTGATCCGCAACCGGCCGCCAGCCTTCATCCACTGCTGATCGTGATGCACCGACGGCGCCGCCAACCAAGTCCGCCAGTTTTTCCAGAACACTGAAATCGGAACCACCCATTCCCCTGCCGCCGGATATGACGATATCCGCCTCGGTCAGATCCACTTTTCCCGCCGGAGCCTGCTGCTTTTCCACAATCCGGAGAACGGACTGCGGAACGGCAACATTTGCGGTTTCGGGAACCGCAGCGGTCTGCAATGGGGTCAACTGAAAAAAATTGGGACGGTTGACAATGATTTGAGGACTGCCTTTCAAAATCACATCGGACAGGATTTTGCCGCCATAAATGGGCCGTGTCAAAACCAGATTCCCGTTTTCCCACCGGGTCGCGGTACAGTCCATGGCCAGGGGAGCATTTATTCTGGCAGACAGGGCTGCGGCCAGCTCGCGTCCGACGGTACTGGCGCCAATCATCACAAATGCCGGTTTTTCATCGGCCACAACGGCTGCCGTTATCGGCATCCATGTGTCATATCGAAATTCCGTCAGATCCACATGATCAACGGTCAGAATACGGTCTGCGCCATATCCGGAAGCCAGGGCGGCAGACGCATTGACATCGTGACCCAGAATCAGGGCCGTCAATTTTTTTCCTGTTTTTTCTGCGATTCGTTTCCCTTCACTCAGGGCTTCGAGTGTAACCTTTCGAAGTCCACTTCCTGCGATCTCTCCCACAACCAGAACACCATCAGACATGATGACAGGATCTCCTTATTTAGTAATCCTTGAAAATTTGAGACAGGCATTTTGAGGATTCACTCGTTTGTCCTTACGGAACATAAACAAACAAACGGTCAGCGACGCGATACGGTGTGCGTTCTGATCCGTACAAACCCCGTCAAATCACCCGCGATTCCTCATGAAGCAACCGGACCAGCTCGACGGCCTTGTCCTGCGGTGTGCTGCCATCGACCATTCTGCCGCCTTTCCGCACAGGGGGTTGTTTCAGTGACTGAATCTGAATTTTGGCAGTTCCAACGGCATCGGCATCCAGTCCCAGATCGGCAAGTGTTTTGACATCGATGAGTTTCTTTTTGGCTTTCATGACGCCCTGAAGGGATGCATACCGGGGCTCATTCAGTCCCCGCTGGGTGGTGATCAGTGCCGGAAGGGAGGCTTCAACCGTCATGGCGCCGCCATCGATGGTTCGTTTGCACCGGATCAGGCCATCTTCTGTTTCCTGGTGAATGACGAGCGAGATGCAGGGAATCTGAAGATTTTCCGCAACCGCAATGCCAACCAGCCAGTTTTCATCATCTACGGCCCGCTGGCCGGCAATGATCAGATCGTGGGGCAATGTTTTGATCGCGGCAGTCAGAACTTTGGCAATTCCCAATCCATCCATTTTGGAACAGGCCGGATCCTGAATCAACACACCTTTGTCAGCACCGATGGCCAGGCCGGTGCGGATGGCTTCTGTGGTCTTTTGCTCGCCGACAGACAAAATGGTAACGGTTCCGCCTTTGGCTTCCCGGATGCGAAGCGCTTCTTCCAATGCAAATTCATCATACGGGTTAATGATGGTTTTGATATCGGTGGTTTTGATGGAAACGCCATCCGCAGCAGGCTCGATAAACGAATCGGTTGACGGCGCCTGTTTGAGAAGTACAATGATATCCACGGGATCTCCTCTTTGTTCAGTTTGTATCAAAAGATTGATGGGGTGCAGGGTATCGGGTTACAAAAACCGAAACGCAAATACGACATCCCCATTTAAATATAAATCCGGGGAACTCTGGCCGAAACCGATGTCAGAATTTCATAGGAAATGGTATCGATTTCTTTGGCCATATCACTGGCCGTAATGCCGGCATTTTTCTGAGTTCCCAGGATGACAACTTCGTCATTTACACGGGCATCCGGCAGACTCCCAATATCCAGCATGGTTAAATCCATACAAACTCGTCCAACGATGGGGACCTTCACGCCATCGATCAGCATGGCACCCCGCGACGACAACTGACGGTTCAACCCGTCGGCATAACCGGCGGAAACCGTTGCGATCCGGGTGGTCGCAGACGTCCGCCAGGTATGGCCATAGCTGACCGGGAAATCCTTCGACACTTTTTTGATTTGAATAATCCGGGTTTTCAGGGCCAGTGCCGGCCGAAATGACATTCCCTCCGGAAATGGGAGCGTTGGCAAATAACATCCATACAGTGCGATTCCGGGTCGGACCATATCCAGATGGCTTTCCGGAATCTCCAGGGTTGCCGCGCTGTTGGCCGCATGATGAAGATTGAATTCGATCCCCATCCGTTTCAGGTGATCAATCAGTTCCAGAAAAAGGGACAACTGTTGATGGGAATCTGTTTTGTCAGCATGATCGGCACTGGCAAAATGCGTAAAAATGCCTTCGGCGTCGAGGCCGGGCAGATTGACAATCGATTCGATTTCACGAAGAAAATGCGCTCCCAGAAATTTTCCCAGCGATGACAGTTTAAAACCGGTCGCCAACACGCCCAGTCTTCCCATGCCCGTGTCGACTTTGATATGAATCTTCAGCTTTTCGGACGACGGATACAGGGCCTGAGACAGCATTTCCGCCTGTTCAAAGGAAAAAACAGCCTGGGTGAGATTCAGCTCGACCAGTTGATTGACCTGTTCGAACGGCGTAAATCCAAAAACCAGAATCGGTGAATCGATGCCGGCCTGCCGCAATTGAATCGCTTCGTCAATCCGGGCCACTCCCAGCCAATCCGCCCCGTTCCCAAGGGCGGTTCGGGCCACCTCAACAGCGCCATGCCCGTAGGCGTTGGCCTTGACCACGGCCATCACATGTGTTTTGGGTGAAACAGCACTTCTGATTGTGTTTATGTTGTGGGAAATCGCAGACAAATCGATTTCCGCCCAGATGGACTGCATGTAAAATAATCCTTTATCGTAAAAATGGCGTATAGCGTTTGACATGTGGCAGGTTTGCCAAATGGCTGAAGATCATTTTTCGTGTATTTTGTGGTTAAAATGTATTTTCACAGTAAACGCTCATGATCGGTCTGAGCACCTCCATGAATAAAAATAAACAGCGAACAGCAGAATATCGAACACGGAACCGCAGAAGGATGAATGCATCTTGTAGCGGTCCGGCAAAGCAGCCGAAAACTTCAAACTTCGACATTCCTTGTTCGATATTCGATATTCGCTTTTTCTGTCGATGTGTTTTTACAGTAAACGATTATGAATCATTCCGGATGGATTCACCCCTATCTATCAAAATGACATATGCCTTTTTATTCTGAATTCTGTCTTCTGACTTCTGTTTTTCTATTTTCACGGTAAACATAACAATCACCCGTCACACGGTTTCAGCACGCGCCGTCCGGGTTGTAGCAGATTCGGCAGCAATTCAGACACCGGCTGGATTCATGCAGGGCGTCCGACTCGGTAATGACCAGATCCGATTCCACAAAAGACTGAATCCGTTCGGCCACCGGCAATTCCGGCATGGGCGTTCGTTTGATCGGGGCAATGCCGGGAACAGTTTTGAAAAGCGATTCGGGAATATGCTTTTTTCGCAGGGATTGGGGAACCGCTGTCACATCCTGTTCATTCAGGTACAGATGAATGGCCCGGGCCGCACGCCTGCCCCCGCCAATTGCCTCGATGACCAGGGAGGCGCCGGTATAGGCATCGCCTGCCGCAAACACAAAGGGGATATTGGACTGAAGTGTTTCGGGATCACCGTCAATCGTGCTCCATCGGGTGATTTTCATGTCCGCCAGATCCTTGTCCGCATCCTTGAAGGATACATCCGGTCCCTGACCGATGGCGGAAATGATCATGTCCAGATCGATGCGGGTTTCCGATCCCGCAACCGGGACCGGCCGCCTTCTGCCACTGGCATCCGGCTCACCCAGTTCCATTTTTAGATATTCCAACTGAAAGGCACGGTTGTTTTCATCCCCGATAACCCGAACCGGAGCGGCCAGAAAAACAAACTTGACCCCCTCATGCTCCGCAGCCTCGATTTCCACCATATTGGCCGGCATTTCACTCCGGGTGCGCCGATACACAATATAGACTTCTTCGGCCCCCAGCCGGATCAGGGTTCGGACACAGTCAATGGCCGTATTGCCGCCGCCAATGACCGCACATTTTTTTCCGATGGCAAAGTCTTTTTCCGGTTTTCCGGATTGCTGGTGCTGGGCAAAACGGGTCAGAAAATCAATACCGGTATAACAGCCTGCCATGTTTTCGCCTTCGACACCCAGCGAATAATCCCGCCAGGCCCCGATTCCCAGAAATACCGCATCAAATCCCTGATCCTTGAGACCCTTGATATCAAAATCCTTTCCCAGTCGGACATTGGGTTTGTGTTCGATGCCAAGCGCCAGGATTCCATCTGTTTCCCATTTCAAAACCGATTTGGGCAGCCGGTATTCCGGAATGCCATATCGGATCATGCCGCCCAGCTCCGGCATCATGTCGAAAATGGTGACATCGTGCCCCAGCCGTTTCAGAAAATAGGCTGCGCTCAAACCGGCCGGACCGCCGCCAACGACCGCCACTTTTTTTCCGGACGCCGGAGCGCAGGGAATGGGGAGCCGCGATCCGGAATTCATTTCATAATCGGCGACAAAGCGCTTGAGCTGATTGATGGACACCGGTTCATCCGCAACGCCCCGCCGACATTTGGTTTCACACGGATGGGGACAGACGCGGCCACAGGCCAGAAGCAGCGGATTCCGTTCCCGAATGGTGTTGACCGCTCCGGCATAATCCTTTTTACGGATACAGTCGATGTATTCGGGAATATTGATTTCTGCCGGACAGGTTTGTGCGCACGGCGCCAGCGCATCATCTTCCTGGTTGAAATGCAACAGCCGGTCCGACATGGTCCGAACCGTCAGAATGGTTTTGGGACAGACCTTTTCGCAGGCCCCGCATCCCACACATTTGGCCTCATCCACAACCGGATAGCCATCCGGTCCCATGTGAATCGCATCAAATACACAGGCATTGATGCAGTCACCCAACCCCAGACATCCCACCCGGCACAGGCGTTTACCGCCATAAAAGGACAGCAGGGCCCGGCAGCTTCCGATGCCGTCATATACGAATCGGTCCTCTGCCCGATTCCCGCCATTGCAGGCATTCAGGGATTTCAGGGGTTCGGCGGTCCCGGGATCCAGTCCCATGATGGCCGCTACCCTGGCAGCCGACTCCGCACCGCCAACTGTGCATACGCTCGGTTTTGCCTTACCGCTGACAACAGCAGCCGCAGCAGCGGAACATCCGGTAAACCCGCAGCCGCCGCAGTTGGCCCCTGCCAGGCAGTCTTCCACCTCTGCGATTCTGGGATCTTCATAAACATAAAATATCTTGGAAGCGGCACTCAAAAGGCCGCCACAGACGCATCCAAGTCCCAACATGAACAGAACGGCTTCAATCACAGGAGCCTCCGTGTTGTGTTAGTATTGAGTAGTGAGATAATGAAACAGCATTAGATTACAATCTTTTCATATCTAAGTTATACCATGCCTTTGAACGCAAAAAATGAAAGGGACAGCAGACCAGCAGTTACCAGACCAATGGATGTGTCCTGAAGCGGTTTGGGCACCCGGGCCAGAAGGATCCGCTCCCTGACGCCGGCAAACAGAATGAGGGCAAAACCAAAACCGATCGAATAACCCAGTGAGGATACAATGGTCTGAATAAAATTGTAATCTTCCTTGACATTGATCAGACAAACGCCCATGACCGCACAGTTGGTGGTGATCAGGGGAAGAAAAATTCCCAGACCGGCATACAGTGCCGGAATACTTTTTTTCAGAAACATCTCCACAAACTGAACCAGGGATGCAATAACCAGAATAAAGGACATGGTTCTGAGATATTCCAGTCCCATTGGTTTTAATACAAACACTTCAACCAGCCAGGTAATCACACCGGCAAGCACCAGAACAAATACAACCGCCATAGCCATACCCGTGGCGGTTTCCATTTTTTTGGAAGTACCCAGAAATGGGCAGTTTCCCAGATACTGCATCAACAGAATGTTGTTGACCAGAACAAAGCTGATAATCATGACAACATAATCGCTCATCGGTTGCCTCCTATTTCTTTCCCAGGACATTCATGACACACAGCATCAGTCCCAGACATACAAATGCACCGGGGGCTTCCACCATAAACGTGAATGGCATGAATGCATCACCAAATACGGACTTTCCCAGAAATGTACCATACCCAAAAACCTCACGAAGAGAAGCCAGTGCTGTCAGTGAGAGGCCATATCCGATGCCCATGCCCAATCCGTCGGCAGCAGAGGCCATTATTCCCTTTTTATAGGCAAACGCTTCCGCTCTGCCCAATAGAATGCAGTTAACAACGATAAGTGGAATAAAAATTCCCAGTTTCAGAAACAATGGGTAGGTAAATGCCTGCATCAACAATTCAACCACAGTAACAAACGTGGCGATTACAATGATGAAACAGGCGATTCTGACTTTAGAGGGAATGACTTTTCTGAGGGCCGATACCAGAACATTGGCACATAGCAGTACAAAGGTCACGGCAACACCCATACCAATACCATTTTCCACGGTTTTGGTAACAGCCAGAATGGGGCACAGTCCCAAAACCAGTCTGAACGGGGGAATTTCTGCCCAGAGACCTTTTGTAAATTCCTGAGTGATTGTTTTCGCCATTGGTTGCTCCCTATTTATTTAAAGGCTTTCAATTTTTCGGCAAGCTGAGGTTTTACCTGTTTGTAAAGTTTGCCTGCTTCGGTTACGGCGCCGGTAACACCTTTGGATGTTACTGTTGCGCCAGAGAGCGCATCGATTTTACCTCCGTCACCCTTGACCTTGAATTCATCACTCAGCAGCATGCCCGCAAACTGTTTGGCAAATTTGGGATCGGTCTGGGCCTTGGACCCGATTCCGGGCGTTTCACTATGGGTAGTGACCCCGACCCCGACGATTTTGTCATCTGAAATATTGACGCCGACCACCATCCCGATATCCCCGCCAAAACCCTTTCCGGAGGCTTCAAAGGTAACCACATCCGGTTTGCCGTTGACAACACCGACAAAAAAACTTTCTTCCTTATCGCCGACTTTCAGCTTGAAGCGGTCCTTTATCGGATCATTTGTGGCGCCTGCGGTTTCAACCAGAATTTTTCGAATGGCAGGTCCTTTGACAAACTCCAGTTGCTGGTTTTCAATTTTATCCTTTGTTCCGTCCCGAAGCGCCGCCAGCAGTCCACCGGAAAATGAACTGAGAACGGTCAGAACCACCACCATTTTTATCATTTCACGCATGATCGATCACCTTTCCCAATGCTTTTGGTCTGATTTTGTCCAAAAGGGGATTTGCGATATTAAACAGAAGGACCGCAAACACCACGCCATCCACATATGCGCCGATATTTCGTATCAGCATGGTCATGACCCCTGCGCCGGCGCCATACAGCAGCATGGGAATGAGATTGACCGGAGAGGATGAATCATCCGTTGCCAGAAAAAAGGCGCCGATAAGGGTGTATCCGGTCAGCAAATGAAAAAATGGATCGGCAAATTTTACCGGATTGGCAATGTTGAACAGCAATGCGGTAATAAACACGCCAAACAGAAAGGATATGGATATTTCCCAGCGGATAAATCCCCGGACGATGAGATACAGTCCGCCCAGGATCAGGCCCAGACCGAATGTTGCACCGATTCCGCCGGTCTGCATGCCCAGAAGCAGACTGAACAGGGGATAGTTGGCTGCCGCACCAGCCCCAAGCTGTTTGACCGCGGCCAGCGGATAAACCATGTTGAAACCAAAATCATAATTGACCAGGGCGGCGTTGAAATCAAACAGGTCTTTCCAGCTTACCATGATGATGGCGTAACCGATCAGCGCCGGATTGAAGGGGTTGCCGCCGATGCCGCCATAAATGTGTTTTCCGATGAACATGGCCACGCAGGTGCCGGTAAGAACCGCCCACCAGGGCGTTGTTGCCGGCAGAAGCATGGCGAGCAGCAGTCCGATAAGGGCGGCGTTGCCGTCTCCAATGCTGTACGCCCTGCCGGTCATCCGGTTGGCGGCCAGTTCCCAGAGCATGGCGGTGGAAACCGACAGACAGACCACCCCGAGGGCGGGAAGACCGTACAAAAAGACACCAAACAGTACAGCGGGGATGGCTGCGGCAATCGTATGAACCTGCCGCACCGGAATACTGCTGCCGTCGTGCCAGAATGGCGCCGGTGAAACAATCAATTTCTTCTGATCAACCATTTTCAGCCTCCACTGCCTGACTCTGGGCCAATTCATGTTTTGCCAGTTGGATATATTGGGAAATGGGGATTCTGGATACACAGACAACGGTACACAGACCGCAGTCCACACAGGAATGAAGATCATAGAGATCTGCCCCTTCCTGGTATTGCCGGGCTTCCAGAAAACGCACCAGCATGTTCACCTGAATACGGGCCGGGCAGACCCGGACACATTCACCGCAATTGATACAGGGATAGTCCGAATACAGCGGTATGGTCGCGCCATCCTGGACCAGAATGGCATCCGTATCCGGTTCAACCGGATGGTCTTCGGAATACAGGGCAAATCCGGTCATGGGCCCTCCCTTGATAATCCGGTCCTTTTCCTGCAACGATATATTGAATGCGGCCAGAATATCCCGGACGGGTGTGCCGATCGGCGCAGATACCAGTTGTTGTGAGCCATCCTTATTGATCAGGGTTAGCAGTTTTTCAGAAGGGATCGTTGCCGTTTCAAATGCATCCGCCAAGGCGGCAACCGCTTCCACACTGATCAGAAATACGCCCATATCCAGGCAGGTTTTTCCGGCGGGAACGGTTTGGCCCATCACCTGTCCGACAGCCAGTTTGGGCAGGGCCGAGGGATACACCGTATCCACGAACTGAATTTTGGCGCCGATATGCCCATATCCCTGAACAAAATCCTTGCATACCGCAATCCGGACATCCTGAACCCCGGATATCTGTTTTAAAATGGCAATGCCGGATGTCACTGCATCCAGTCGGGTGTTGACCACATGCTGGCGGGTGGCTACCATGAGATCGCTGTCCATGCCGCAGACAATGATGGTCTGAACCGGTTTATCCGTATTTTCAAAATCCGCAAAAGAAGCGCCTCCCGGAATGGCGCCCAAAAACTGTTTTACGGTTTCCAGGGTCTGCTCTCCGGAAATATCGGCAAATGCCGTATCCGGTGTTTTTTCCGGGGAACAGGACAGGGTAACGGCCGTCTGTTGTTTTCCGTACGCGCCGATAACGGGGGATATATCGGCAATCGTCCCGTTGACAGCGGAAATGATATACGTGTCATCCCCCTCACACAGCATCAGCTTCTGACCGGCCGTTACGGAATCGCCTGTTTTTAACAGCAGATTGGCGCGGCTGGTAAAGCTGCGCTCCAGGAAATAGGTGACGGTTCTGGAAGGCTGGACTGAAATGGGGCTTTGCGGTTTTTTATTGATGGGAGCATAGTGTATCCATGGTTTTGTAAAGCCAAAAAAAGATTTTTTTAACATAGATTCAACCCTTTTTTCCGATGTAACGCATTGAACGATCTGGTGGCCATTTAATTGGCAGCATGACAGGCGGCGCATTCCACAGGGCCGGCGCCAATCTGCTGGTGGCATTCAATGCACTGGGCATGAAACGCATTTGTTTTGGTCATCATTTCATAATCTTCATATTCGGCCGGGTCGTGGCAGTCTGTGCAGGATTCGGGTTTGGCTGTATCCCCTTCAGCCTTGTGACACGCCGAACATGCCAGAAAATCGGAGTCCTGTCCGGGAGGATGATGATGACAATCATTGCAGGAAAGACCATACCCCATGTCTGCTGAGTGGGTTTTATGATCGAACAGCACGCTTCCGGCAACACCTTTGTACATGATTCGAACGGGCTGATCCGGTTTTTTTGCAGAAAAAGCAGCATAACTGAACAATCCGATAATCAGCAGGATAGCCGTCATGCTGTAAGCAATCTGCAAATGCTTTTTGGAGGTCATGTCGCAGAAAATCCTTTCACGGTGAAATAGTTATCAACCTGAAAATCCGATACAATAAATCTCGAATCGCCTAACACAATGTGGATTCGGTTTCAAGACAATTTTCAGGTATGGCCGATAAAAACCATATCGATTTCATTTCAGTTCACGATAACGATGGAGACATCTTTTACCGCATGGATCACTTTCTGGGAAACACTTCCCATCAGAAACTCCTGAACTCCGGACAACCCCCGACGTCCCATCACAATGATCTGATATCCTTTTTGGGCTTCATCCACGATGTCCCGGGCAACACCGTTTTTCTTTTTCTGAACCTTTTGAACAATCCGGCTTTCGTTGAAACCGGCTGCAATCAGAACATCCTTTGCGCGGCCCATGGCCTCATCGATCAACTGGCGTTTTCGATCTTCAAGTTGGCAGAATGTGCTTTGCTGAGACATGAAATAGGGTGTCAGTTCCGGGCTGTTCATATCGCATAACGCTGCCGTATCCTGCAAAATACTTAACAGGGTAATCTCGTTATCCGGGTTGAACACGCCGGCAATAAATTCGGCCACACGCAGGGCATTGCTGGAATCGTCAATCGGAACCAATATTTTTTGCGCCATTTTCAACCTCCTGGTTTGATTTGGTTTAATACGATGGATTGCATCAAAAAAACTTCAGGGCTTATGATCAGGAATTTTGAAGGCATCGAAATTACAAACCCGGTTCATCGAAGAACAACTTTGTAAACAAAGAAATAAAAATCAGGTCAAAAAGAGGTTAAAGTTCCAACACGATAACTTTCAGGATAATGGTTTTGCGAAGACCGATAACGCACCCAAAATCTTTATCCGGTAAGCTATAGTAAAACAGACAGGGCTTTTCAAGAAGAAATATTGGCAAAACCGCTAAAACTCAAGGTAATCCCTGTAGCAGACACGGTTGGGGCAACGACGGCCATCGCCGATCTTGTCGCATCCACGACACCGGAATGGGGTGCCCCAAAATCGGTTATCCGCTGGTGCCATCCATTCACGTGGCCGTGATCCGGCTGGAGCAATTATTGGCCGATCTGAAGGAGTTGTATGCGCTGCTTCGATGGGATGCCGGCCAGCAGGCGGAAGGATTGACCCACCACATGGTCATGATTTCGGGACCCAGCAAAACTGCGGATATCGAGTTGGTCATGGTACATGGCGCCCACGGCCCCAGAGAAGTCCATCTGGTTGTGATCACAGGAGGATGAAACCTTACGCCGGATCGTCGATATCCTCAATCTGAATGGAAAACTGTTTGAGTGCAATGCCGTAATCTCTGCAGAAATCCTGAATGCCGGCCATCTTCTCCTGCGACTGATTCCTGAATGAAATCAGCAAGGTGGTTACCTCCCTGGTTTTCAGAATTTCCGGAAGATTTTCAAAAGATCCCAGTACGGAAAAACCCTGAAGTTTTTTTCCAATTTTCAGTGGATCATCATCGATGAAACCGGCCGGTTTGATTTTCAGTCCATGATTATGCAGAATTTCCCGAAGCAGAATTTGCCCACCCCTTCCGGCGCCGTATATCACCACGATTTCACCGGCCAGGGTTTTTCGTCGCATGGCGTCTCCGGTCAAGCGGAAAAATCCACGGGTTCCCAGAAGCGCTGCGGTGGTCAACAACCAGTCGATTATGAAAATACCTTTTGAGAAATCCTCGAAGCGATAGACAAACGTCACCAGCGTAACGGACAGAAACGTGGCAAACGTGGAGGCTTTCAGATAAACGGCAACATCATTGGAACTCATGTAGCCCCAGATGCCCCGATAGACCCCCACTGCAAAAAAGGCGACGAGTTTGCAGGCGATGACAGCCGGCAGCGATTTTAAAAATATTTTGAAGTAAAACAGAAAATCCGTTGAATCAAAACGCAGGCGGTAAGACAGGTAATACGAAAACGCGATCATGCCGAAGTCCAGGATGACCAGAAGCAGTTGCCGCTTGTAGGTGAGATCGATCAGGATTGGGGTGAATGTCCGGTTTCTGAGCATTGAAAATTCTTTTTCCGGGTATACCCGCAATTGGGAGAGATAAATTCCCATTAACAGAACGGCAATGAGAACCGGGATGATGGCCGACGGTGCGGTCAGGGAGTCGTTGCGATAAACAAACACCGCACCAACACCGGATATGGCGCTGATGCCATACAGAAATAACACGGCGGAACGTTCACTGAACCCCATCAGCACCAGCCGGTGCGAGGCATGGTCACGACCACCGGTGGAGGCTTTCCGGCCGCTTAAAATCCGGATCAGGGTGACCAGTGTGGTGTCCATGATGGGGGTCATGACGATCATGACCGGTGCGGCAATCCCGGACAGGGGAGCCATGATGGGCGTTTGTGAAATCATCAGCGTGAGAATGGAGATGAGGAAACCGATCGTCAGGCTGCCGCAGTCTCCCATGAATATGGTGGCCGGGTTGAAATTGAACAGCAAAAAAGCCGCCAGTGCCGCCGCCATCATCGCGGCAATATGCGCGCAATCCGGATGAATGCCATGAAATATGGCAACGATCGTAACCGCGGATATCATGCCGATACCGGCACACAGTCCATCCATATTATCGAGAAGGTTGAAGGCATTGGTGATGCCGACAATCCAGAAAATGGTCAGGAGCGTATCCAGGGTCATGGATTCAAACCAGTTGAGACGAAACCCGAGAAATGCCACCATGGACGCCACCAGAATCTGACCCAGTAGCTTGGTCTGGGGTTTTAAACGAACCAGATCATCCACCAGCCCCAGAATGAACACGGCGGTCATGCCAATCCAGGCGACAGTGGCAACAGGCAGGATATTGCCATAATCATATGAAAAAAGATGCAGAAATTCGCCAAAATCGATATGAAAGAGAAGTGGAATTGAAATGGATGTATAGATGGCAATTCCACCCATCAGGGCTGTTGGCTTTTTATGCCATCTGTCGGCTGTCGGGTTGGCGACCCATCCCTGTATGGTGGCTGCCTTGCGGACCGCCGGCGTCAGAATGACGCAGGCGGCAAAGGATATCAGGGCAAGAAAATACGGCATGAACAACTTGAAATCCGTTATAAGAGTGGGAATCTTTTACCGCGGGGACGAATCATTCCGGTTTTATGACCGTTCATGTGATTTGGGCGGTGCTGACCAGCGGCCTGACGATGATGGCGCTCAGGTTTTACATCGTGACAGTTGTATTCCGCCTTTGCCGGTCCATGCCAGAAAACGGCGCATGATGGAAATGGTTTTTTTAAACACGGCAATGACAGGGAATCTGACCATTTACTGCACCCACTGAACCCGGTTGTCCGGATCTTTTCCTTCGATAACCTCTCCAATCACGACGGCTTTTTCATCCATGGCATTCAGTCGTTCCAGAACATCCTGAACACCCTGGTCCGGGACAACGACAACCATGCCGATACCGTTGTTGAATGTTCGCATCATTTCTGCATCATCGATGTTTCCGGCCTGTTGCAGAAACTTGAAAATGGGCGGAATTTCCCATGAGCCCTTTTTGACAAGGATGCTGCAGGATTTGGGAATGATGCGAATAATGTTGTCGGTTATCCCCCCACCCGTAATATGCGCCAGGCCGTGAATGGATAAATCCCGGATCATCCGCAACACGGTATCGGCGTAAATGCGGGTTGGTGTCAGAAGTTCTTCTCCAAGGGTTTTGCCAAACTCGGGGATATGCGCGTCAATTTTCAGATTGAGGACATCAAAGCAGATTTTTCGGACCAGGGAATACCCATTGCTGTGAAGACCGCTGGACGAGATGCCAATGAGCTTGTGACCCATACGAATGCCGGAACCGTCGATGATTTTGCTGTTATCCACAATGCCGACGGCAAATCCGGCCAGATCATATTCATTGGCTGCATAGATGCCGGGCATTTCTGCAGTTTCCCCGCCAATCAGGGCACAGTTGGCTTGCCTGCATCCCTCGCCGACGCCGGTGACAATGTCTTTGACAATTCGTTCATCCAGCTTGCCCATTGCCAGGTAATCCAAAAAAAACAATGGCTTGGCTCCCTGAACAAGAACATCGTTGACACTCATGGCCACCAGGTCGATGCCGATTGTATGATGCATATCCATCATGAATGCAATTTTCAGTTTGGTTCCAACACCGTCCGTAGCGCTGACCAGAACCGGTCTTTCCAGATTGGACACATTCAGGGAAAACAGACCACCAAAGCCACCGATTTCACCCATGACGCCGGATCGGGGGGTCTGGCTGGCAATATTTTTAATCGTGTTGACCAGATTGTTTGCCATGTCGATATCAACACCCGCTCCTGCGTAGGTCAATGGCTTGTCCATTTAAAACTCCTTATAAGGAATAGTCAATAAATTTGAATGGTAATAGGTATCCATATTTTGCTGAAAAGTCAAAACATTTTTTGACATGGCTGAAGATGTATTGTATTAGCCTGTTGAGTGGTATCGCTTTCAAAATGCTGTGTGAAGTGACCCCACGCGCCACCCATCACCGTTTTTTTGTATCCGAGGAGTTGATTCGATGAACAACAGATTTGCCCGGCTGGACCGGTTGCCGCCCTATGTGTTTGCAACCGTAAACAAAATCAAGATGGATGCCCGGCATGCCGGAAAAGATATCATTGATCTGGGTATGGGCAACCCGGATCTCGGTACGCCCAAACACATTGTGGACAAATTGATTGAGGCTGCGCAAAAACCCCACAATCATCGCTATTCGGCCTCCATGGGCATTACGCGTCTCAGGGTTGCCATTGCCGACTGGTATAAACGCCGGTTTGATGTGGATATCAATCCGGATACCGAGGCGATTGTCACCATCGGCATCAAGGAAGGCCTCTCCCACCTGGTACTGGTGACCATCAGGCCCGGAGATGTGGTATTCACACCCAATCCGACGTATCCGATTCACCCGTTTTCCGCTATCATTGCCGGTGGCGATGTCCGCGGAATTCCGGTGGGGCCGGAACAGAATTTTTTTGAGAATCTGCTCAGCGCCACCAAGCAGACCTGGCCGCGTCCCAAAATTCTGATTATTTCATATCCCCACAACCCCACCACAGAGGTGGTCGATCTGGAATTTTTCCAGAAAATCGTCGATTATGCCAAAGAGCATGATATCCTGGTGATTCACGACTTTGCCTATGCCGATCTGGTGTTTGACGGGTATCAGGCCCCGAGCTTTCTCCAGGCCAAGGGCGCAAAAGAGGTGGGTGTCGAGTTCTTTTCCCTGTCCAAAAGCTACAGTATGGCCGGCTGGCGGATGGGCTTTTGCGTCGGGAATGCGGAAACCGTGGCAGCCCTGAAACGAATCAAAAGCTATCTGGATTATGGTGTTTTTCAACCCATTCAGATTGCCTCGATCATTGCGCTGAACGGTCCTCAGGAATGTGTCAGGGAAATGTGTGATACCTATAAAGAGCGACGGGATGCGTTGATCTCCGGGCTTAACCGGGTGGGATGGGATATCAAAAGTCCGAAGGGCACCATGTTTGTCTGGGGAAAAATTCCGGAACAGTATCAGCACATGGGTTCGGTGGAATTCGCCAAATTTCTGATCAATGAAGCCGGGGTCGCCGTATCACCGGGCCTTGGCTTTGGAGAATATGGGGATGATTATGTCCGCTTTGCCCTTATCGAAAATGCCATGAGAATCAATCAGGCAATCCGCGGAATTCGAAAGGTCATGTAAAATGGGTGACAGGGATGCGGGATGCACAGGTATCAGCGTATTGTGGTGTATGAAAAAAGGGGGAATCATTTTCCGGGAGATCAGTGAATGAGAACGATTCAGGTAGGCCTTTTGGGATGTGGCACTGTGGGGTCAGGCGTGGCCAAACTGCTGTTGCATCAAAACGATATCATACAAAATCGACTTGGCGCAGCCATCCGCCTTAAATCAATTGCAGACATCGATGTTCACCGGGACAGGGGATTTCCTCTGGATTCAAACCTGTTTACAACGGATGCCCGATCTGTTGTCGATGATTCGGACATTGATATTGTCATCGAGGCCATCGGCGGAACCGGCATGGCCAAAGATCTGATTCTTCGGGCCATCGAAAACGGCAAGCAGGTGATTACAGCCAATAAGGCCCTTCTGGCCGACCAGGGCAGCCAGTTATTCCGGGCCGCTGCAGCAAAGCATGTTGACCTGGGGTTTGAAGCCAGTGTGGGAGGGTGCATGCCGGTCATCAAGACGCTTCGGGAATCCCTGGTGGGGAATACCATTGCCTCCATGAGCGGTATCCTGAACGGGACCTGCAATTATATCCTGTCAAAAATTACCGATGAACACTGCACCTTTGAAGCTGGGCTGAATGAGGCTCAGAAAAACGGTTATGCCGAAGCCGATCCAACGCTGGATGTCGAGGGGATGGACACGGCGCACAAGCTGGCCATCATATCGACTCTGGCCTATGGCAGCGAAATGAATCTGGGCGACATCTATGTTGAGGGGATATCCCGAATCAGCCCCATGGACATTGAGTTTGCAGATCAGTTCGACTATCGGATCAAGCTGTTGGCCATCAGCAAATGCCGGAACAATGCCATTGAGGCCCGGGTTCATCCAACCATGATTCCCCGCGACAACCTGCTCTCCAGTGTCAATGGGTGTCTGAATGCACTGAGCATTACCGGTGATGCGGCCGGAGACATCCTGCTGTATGGTCGTGGCGCCGGGATGATGCCGACTGCCAGTGCCATTGTCAGTGATCTGGTTGATATCAGCCGCAACATTCTCACCGGTTCAGTGGGCAGAATTCCCATTCTCTCGTTTCAGCCGGAATCCATCCGGCATATGCCGGTTATTCCGATCGAAAAGCTTGTTTCGCACTATTATTTCCGGTTTGCGGCCCTGGATCAACCCGGCGTGCTTTCCAAAATAGCCGGTATTCTGGGAAATTACCAAATCAGCCTGAAATCGGTTCACCAGAAAGGCCGAAAATCAAATTCATCCGTACCGCTGGTCATGTTTACCCATCTGGCCAAAGAAAGAGATGTCCGTCTGGCCCTTTCGGAAATTGTCAAACTGGATGTCGTTTGTGATGCGCCCATGCTGATTCGCATCGAAGATGTCAATGGCGGCATTTGACCTGCCGGACTGCTGATCCGGTGACTTCTGAAAGTCCATAACGCTCCTGGACGGGCGGATTTCCAAAAACCATTTATTTCATGTTTAACCGATACAATTCGAGGTTTTATGTATATTATCTGTTCAGATCTGGAAGGTGTTCTGGTTCCGGAGGTATGGATTGCCGTTGCAGAAAAGACCGGCATTCCCGAATTGCGACTGACCACACGGGATATTTCGGATTATGATGTTCTGATGAAAAAGCGGATTGCCATTCTTCATGAGAACCGCCTGAAACTGAAGGATATTCAGAACGTCATAGCAACGATGGAACCGCTGGATGGGGCACTGGATTTTTTGAACTGGTTGCGCGCCAGAACTCAGATCATCATTGTCTCGGATACGTACATTGAATTTGCCATGCCACTGATGAAGAAACTGGCATGGCCCACATTGCTGTGTCATTCACTGGATGTTGACGACTCCGGCGCCATAGTGGGTTACAGACTTCGTCAGAAAAATGCCAAGGAAAACGCAATTCGGGCATTTGGATCGCTGAATTATCAGACGATCGGCATGGGTGATTCATACAACGATATCGCCATGCTGAAGGCTGCCGGCCATGGCATTCTGTTCCGCCCCCCGGAAAATGTGATCACCGAGTATCCCGAATTTCCGGTATGCACCAACTTTACGCAGCTTTCTTCGCTGCTTCAGACAATACTCGATACCTGATTAATGGATTGAATTCATGTACTGTCATCGTACGACCTGCAGGGTGATCTACGCAGACACCGATACCATGGGTTATGCCTATCATGCCAATTATTTCCGCTGGTTTGAAATCGGCCGGTCCGAGATGTTCCGTTTTCTGGGCCTGCCGTACCGGGAAATCGAGACGAAAGGAATTTTTCTGCCCGTGTCTGATCTGGGATGCCGATTCCTGCTGCCGGTCCGATATGATGATCAGATCATGGTCGAGACATCTCTGGATCATGCGGTGAAGGGAGGAATGAAATTTGACTACACCGTTTATATCGTGGAGAGTGACCGGATCGTTGCCAAAGGATATACGCGGCATGCCTGTGTCAATAGGGATGGAAAGGTTGTCCGACCCCCGCCTTTTTTACGTGATCTGATCAACCAATATTTGACGTTGTAATCGACAATATGCTCCATTTTCAGGTAACCTCCCAAGGCCTGATTTTTCGGATTCATGTTCAGCCCAGGTCATCCCGAAACCAGGTTGTCGGCATCCATGACGACGCCATTAAAATAAAAATCACGGCGCCTCCGGTGGATGATGCCGCCAACCGGATGTGTATTGAATTGCTTTCAAAAAACCTGAATGTCTCATCATCCCTTCTGGAGATCGTATCCGGGCGAACATCCCGCTCTAAAAAGGTATTGTATCGATATGGTTCCGACGTCAAAACCGATGATATGGTAAACAGCTACAAGGTTCAAATCATGTCATTGATCCCAAAATGAGCGTTCAAGGGATATCGGGTCAACAGCAGCAACCCCGTATCAGAAAAACATCTTGACTTATTGAACTGATTTTATTACATTGCGAACATCTGATGCGGGGTGGAGCAGTCTGGTAGCTCGTCGGGCTCATAACCCGAAGGTCGTTGGTTCAAATCCAGCCCCCGCTACCATCTCAGCCATTTGGGGATTCGGTCACAACCGTATCCCCTTTGTTTTTTGCTGTAAACTGTTTTGCTCAGGCTTGCAATCAATCGGATACAGCCTTCAAAATCTTTATCTGGAAGCCATATTGGGGATAAAGTCATCCAACAAGGGGACGTAAATGTTTTCTGGTGAGCTGGATATTATCAACATGATCGCCAACTCGGGTCCGATGGTGAACTTTGTTCTGTTTGTTCTCCTGGCCTTTTCAGTCGGATCATGGACCATCATTTTTATCAAATACCGCTATATTCGAAAAGCCTTTCGTGAATCCGCCCTTTTTACCGATTTTTTCTGGAAAAGTCGGGATCTTGCCGAAGCATACGCCCGATCCAAACAGCTTCAGGGCAGCCCGATTGCACAGGTCTTTCGGATCGGGTACGTGGAGCTGAAAAAAGTCAGTCAATCCAATGCACTGGGCAAATCAGGCGGAAATCCGAACGAAAGCCTGCCTCTGGGATCAAAATTTGCGGGCATGGACAATGTCAATCGAGCTCTCCGCCGGGCGATCAACACGGAAGTCACCCGAATGACGCAACTCGTTCCATTTTTGGCCACAACCGGAAACTCCGCCCCGTTTATCGGACTCTTTGGTACGGTCTGGGGAATCATGAACTCGTTTCATGGCATTGGCCTTCGCGGATCCGCTTCACTGGCGGTCGTGGCCCCCGGAATATCCGAAGCGCTTATTGCCACTGCCGCAGGCCTTGCCGCAGCCATCCCTGCTGTCATCGCATTCAACTATTTCACCCAAAAAATCAGGACGATTGAAACCGAGCTGCAAAGCTTTTCCGCCGATTTTCTGAACATCATCGAAAGAGATATCATCGCGGTAAGAGGAAACAGCGCATGAGCATGGGAACCAACGATAATCGGTTGATGGCGGATATCAATGTGACGCCGCTGGTTGATGTCATGCTGGTTTTGCTGATCATCTTTATGGTGACGGCCCCCATGATGATGCAGGGGGTGGATGTGGCGCTGCCAACTACCACCTCTGCGCCGCTGTCCTCTGAAAAAGAAAACTTTGTCATTACCATCGATTCAAATCAGCAGGTGTTTATCAATGAATTTCAGGTTCCGCAGGATCTGTTCAGGGAAAGGCTGATCAAGCTGCTTGAAAATCAACCCGGCCGGGATGTGTATTTGCGTGCTGATAAAAATATTCCTTATGGCATTGTCGTTCAGGTCATGGCGGATATCAAATCCGCCGGAGTTGATAAGCTGGGGATGGTAACCGTTCCCGAAGAAAATCAACCGGACAAGAACAAAAAGAAATAAGATGAATGGCAGTGGATATGAACGAAACAGTCTTTTGGGCAGACCGGACGTCAATGTGCCCCTGGTGGTTTGTCTGGGGATATCCCTGCTCTTCCATGTCCTGATCATTGGAATGATGATGTTTTTGCCCGAATTGTCCGTTAGAAAAACGTACTCGCCATCTGTTATGAATGTGACGATGGTGACATTGTCAACACCGGGAAGCAGTCCCAAGGCCGGCCCGTTGGCGCCGGATCTGAAGCAGGCGACTGCAAAACAGGCTCCGCCGGCAGAACCCAAACCGGAGAAGGTTGCCCCGCCGCCTCCCCCCAAGCCGGCGCCGCCAAAACCGGAACCGGAAAAAATTCGTGAACCGGAGCCCCCCAAGC
Source organism: Desulfatirhabdiaceae bacterium (assembly GCA_050179135.1). Classification (GTDB taxonomy): domain Bacteria; phylum Desulfobacterota; class Desulfobacteria; order Desulfobacterales; family Desulfatirhabdiaceae; genus UBA4064. Next base: position 30,413 of record JBFXFK010000022.1, read on the forward strand.
CCGTTGAAGAAGTCAAAAAACCGGTGCAGGCAGAAAAACCCGCACCAGATGCCATATCTTTGGCCAAAGAAAAGTCAAAAGAAAAAACATCCCTGAAAAAGGAATCGGTAACACCGGACCAGGCCATAAAAAAAGCATTGGCCAAAATTGAAAAGAAAGTGGCAGACACGCCGCCCGATCCGTTGCAGTCCACCCTGGATCGACTTCGTTCAAGCGTTGAAAAGCAGGAAACCGCCCGAAGCTCAGCCGCTTCCGCATCAACAGCCCAGACAGGGGGGCAGGGCGGAGACTCTGCCACGGGAATACCGGGTATCGGGCTCCAGGCCATGCAGGCAATTGATTTTTATCGCTCCCTGATTGCCCTGAATATCGAAAAAAACTGGTTTTATAATGAGCAGCTTGCCGGTGGAAAATCCGACTTGGTTGCGGTTGTGATCATCAAAATATTATCCAGCGGTGAGATTTCGGATATCTGGTTTGAAAAAAAATCGGGTAATGCTTTTTTTGATGATTCTGCCTTCAAGGCGGTCAAGAAATCCAGTCCGCTTCCCCCGCTTCCCAGAGAATACACCCGGCCGTTTTATGAAGTTGGGCTTGTTTTTACACCTGCGGGGTTAAAGCAGGGATAGTTTGTCGTGAAAATACGTTTTAATGACAACACACACGAAAAATTGACGAAATGATAAAAATCCATGGGTAATTCTGCTGTTCGATTGAAAATCATTGGAATGTTGCTGATCCTGTTGCTGACCGGCGAAACGGCCTGGTGCGCCGGCAAATACGACTATATTGACATCAGCAATCCCATGATGAAAAAAATTCCCATTGCGGTTCCGCTTTTCAAACCGGTATCCGGAAACACCGCCGAAATTCAGACAGCCGATTCGGGCTCAAAACAACTCAGCAATTTCCTGGGATTTACCGGCTATTTCAAAGTGATTGACCGGGGCGCGTTTCTGATTGACACGGCCCAATCGGATGTTGCCATCCCCCAATACAAAGCGTGGACAACCGTCGGAGCGGAATTTCTGGTAACCGGGGCTGCCGCCAGTCAGGATAATCAGCTTGAGCTGGAGTTGCGTCTCTTTGATACCATTAATCAGCGGCAGTTGATCGGGAAAAAATATACCGGGCATCCGGACGACCAGCGAAAAATGATCCGACGATTCTGCAGTGAGATCATGATGCTTCTGATCGGAAATTCGGGTATATTTGACAGTCAGATTACCTTTGTATCCACCACCGGTTCCGGCAACAAGGAGATTTTTATCGCAGAATTTGATGGCAGCGATGCCAGGCAGATCACGAGCAACAAAAGCATCAATCTGTCCCCGGCCATGTCATCGGACGGAAAGTATATTGCCTATACATCCTATGCAGGCGGTAAGCCGGATTTATATATTCAAAGCCTTTCAGACCGAAAAATTTCCGTGGTTGATAAAAAAGGTATGGCCATTTCACCCGCCTGGGTGCCCGGACGGTTTGAATTGGCCGCAAGCTTGTCTTTTTCTGGTGATCCTGAAATATATTTGTTGACCGGAAATGGAAAAATCATTAATAAAATAAGCGAATCATCCGGGATTGATCTGTCTCCGTCATTTTCACCCGACGGTAAAAAAATGGCGTTTGTTTCCAGGCGGGCCGGTTCACCCCAGATTTACATACAGGATATTGGATCCGGCAAAGTTGACCGGATCACATTTTATGGTAATAACAACACCCAGCCGGAGTGGTCTCCCAAGGGTGATAAAATTGTCTATACCAGCCTTGAAAAAAATGTATTCAATATTGTTGTAACCGGTGTCAATGGAAATGGTGCTGTTCAGTTGACACATGGATCAGGGGACAATGAATCGCCTTCCTGGTCACCGGATGGCAGCATGATTGTTTTCAGTTCCACGCGTGAAGGGGTATCAAAAATTTATGTGATGACGGCTTTCGGAACGGATCAGCGACGGTTGGTTGACCTTTCCGGACAGCAGTCTGAACCTAAATGGTCACCTAATGTGACAAACTAATCGTATTTATCAAGGAGGAAGGAAAATGAAGAAACGGATTTGGGTTGTAGTGGCGATGTTGTTTGTTTTACCCGGGCTGCTGTTGACAGCTTCCTGCGCAAAGAAAGCGGTCAAACCCGACGCATCTGTTGCCAAGACGGATGATGATGCAGCCAAACGCGCTGCGGCAGAAAAGGCTCGTTTGGAAGAAGAGGCCAGACAGAGAGCGCTTGAAGAAGCCCGGCTGAAGGAAGAAGCGGCAAAACGTGAAGCACTTGCCGCCCGTAACAAGTTCATGAACGAAAATGTCCATTTTGCATTTGACAGCTCGGTTCTGGATACAACCGCCCAGAGCATTCTGAAAAGCAAGGCAGACTGGATGAAAAAGAACCCGAACGCACCGGTCATCATTGAAGGTCACTGTGATGAAAGAGGTACGGTTGCGTACAACTTGGCTCTGGGAGAACGCCGTGCAGAATCTGCAAAGGCCTTTCTGGTCAATATGGGTATTTCCGCCGGCAGTATGAGCACCATCAGCTATGGCGAGGAAAGACCGGTTGATCCCGGAAAGAACGAAGACGCCTGGGCGAAAAACAGAAGAGCCCATTTTGTAATCAAGTAATGTCCATGTTCTTCTGATTTGTTTAAAGAGATTATGCAAAGGCAGGCAGCATCCATATGGGCTGCCTGCCTTTTTTCATTAAAAATCCGGCATCATGAGGCCCTGATGAAATCATTTTATTCTTTTGTGCCTGGAATTTTTGCACTCGGAACCATATTGATTTCCGGTTGCGCCACGAGCAATGACATGTCCACATTGGACGGCAGACTTTCCGGGATTGAACGCCGATATTACGAATCTGAAAAAATGCGGGATCAGTTCCAGTACCGGATGGAAGACTTCAGAAAGTCACAAATCGATCAGGATGGACAAATCAGAAGTCAGAACGCCGAACTTTATGCCATCATCGAACGGCTGAAGGACGATATCCAGAAACTGAACGGAAAGATTGAAGTCAAGGAACATGCATACCAGCAAAAAATGGACTCCGCATCAACCCTGGAAACCGGTGTCGATTCCCGTACCGAGGCGCTTGAGCAGGAGCTGGCATCGGTCAAGGACCGGCTGATGCGGATTGAGGAATACCTGAACCTGACGGCCGGGAAAAAACAGCCTGAGCCCAAGCCGGGTACCGCTCCCCCGCCGGTCAAGGCCGCCCCGGAATCCGCGGATCAAATTCTTTCCGAGAATGAACTGTATGCCAGGGCCAAAGCAAAATTTGACAGTGGGGAACTGGAGGAATCGCGTGAAATGTTCACGCAGTATCTGAAACGCTTTCCCAAGGCGCCCAGTGCGGATGCGGCCCAATTCTGGATTGGCGAGATTTATTATCGTCAGAAATGGTATGAAAAGGCCATTCTGGAATATCAGAAGGTTATCGAAACCTACCCAAAAGGCAACAAGATTCAGGCTGCTCTGCTCAAACAGGGGTTTTCATTCTACAACCTCGGGGATAAAGCCAATGGCCGCCTGGTGTTAAAAGAACTGGTCAACAAATTCCCCAATTCCAACGAGGCCAAAATTGCCAAGCAAAAACTGGATGGGCCCTGAGTTGATCGACATGCCGCCGCGTTTGCAGAAAGACGCTTATCCCGATATCGGGGTTAACACCCGCGCATGACGACTGTCATTGGCGTGGATCCGGGTCTTGCCGAAACCGGAATCGGAATTGTCCAGGGCAGCGGGTTCAAGATCGGCCGGTTTGCCTTTGACGTTCTTCGCACTTCTGCTGATTCCAGCCTGCCAGACCGGCTTCACACGATTTATTCACGATGTCTGGAAATATTTGAAAATCAAAAGCCGGACGTCATGATTATCGAGGATATTTTTATTCTGGATAAATATCCCAAGTCCGCCATCAGCCTGGGCAAGGTTTGCGGTGTTATTCTGCTTGCAGGCGCGTTCTGCAAGATTCCGGTTCATGAAATACCGGTTCGGGAAGCCAAACAGATATTGACCGGTAACGGAAATGCCTCCAAGATTCAGTTTGAAAAATCCGTACGCAACATGCTTCAACTCACCCGCCCCATCAAACCCGATCACGCCTCTGATGCCCTTGGGCTGGCCCTGATCGGCCTTTTACGCTATGATGTAAAACGGTGACAGACATCCCGGAAATGAAACAAACAGGATCATGATTGGTTATATTGAGGGAAAGCTTCTGGAAAAACAGGAGGATCGTGTTCTGATTCTGGCCAACCAGATTGGATATGAAGTCCTGGTTCCCGGTATCGTGATGGAGAATCTGAATTCAAAAACCATCGGCGATCCGTTGTCGCTTTATATTTATTTTCAGCAAACCGAACGTCAGCCAAAACCGGTTCTGATCGGATTCACCAGTCAAATTGAAAAAGATTTTTATCAGTATTTTATTTCTGTCGAAGATATCGGGCCGATCAAGGGGATAAAGGCACTGACGCTGCCGGTGGCAGAAATTGCCCATGCCATCGAACAAAACAATATCGACAAGCTGACGCAATTAAAAGGAATTGGCAATCGGACCGCCCAGAAAATTATTGCCACATTAAAAGGCAAAGTTGAAAAATTTGCACTTCAGGTCACGACAACCCCGTCCCCGAAATCCCTGACAGATGATATGGAAAAATCCGTGTTGGCCGTTCTGGTGGAACAATTGGGGCACAAACCAGCGGAGGCCAAACGATTTATCCTGGAAGCCTATAAACGGAATGCTGCAATTGCAACCCCTGAACACCTGCTGGAAGAAATATTTAAAGGAAAACCGGAATCATGACGGATTCTGTTCCAGAAACCGAAACTGGGCACATGCTGATCAGTGGAACCTGTCAGGCAGAAGACGAACATCCGGAAATTCTGTCTCTCCGACCGGAACGCCTGTCCGAATATGTGGGCCAGAACGATACGGTTGAAACATTGAAAATTGCGATTCAGGCGGCAGGAATGAGACGGGAGCCGCTGGATCATATTCTGTTTCATGGACCGCCGGGATTGGGGAAGACCACGCTGGCCCATATCATTGCCAATGAAACCGGCGGAACCCTCACGGTTACATCCGGGCCGGCTTTGGAGAAAGGCGGAGATCTGATCGGGATTCTCACCCATCTCTCCAGGGGAGATGTTCTGTTCATCGATGAAATTCACCGGATTCCAAAGACGGTGGAGGAATTTCTGTATCCGGCCATGGAGGATTTTGCCGTGGATTTTGTTTTTGACAAAGGCGCCCACGCCAGAAGTCACCGGATTCGGCTGGAACATTTTTGTCTGGTAGGTGCAACCACCCGGGTCGGGCTGCTGTCCGCACCGCTTCGGGATCGATTTGGCATTTTTCGCAGCCTGGATTTTTACAATGAGGCGGATCTGATTAAAATTACAAGACGTTCCGCATCGCTTCTGGAAGCGGATATTCATGAAGATGCGGCGCTGGAGCTTGCCAGACGCTCCAGAGGCACGCCCCGAATCGTCAACCGGCTGTTGAAGCGGGTTCGGGATTATGCATTGGTCAAAGCCAATGGTGTCATTACACGAGACGTGGTGCAGGCCGGGCTGATGCTGGAAGGTGTGGATGATCAGGGCCTTACTCCACTGGACCGCCGCTACATCAAAACCATCATCGATTTTTACAAGGGCGGACCGGTTGGAATCGAGGCAATTGCCGCAACACTGCAGGAGGAAACCGATACCCTGGTGGATGTGGTGGAGCCCTACCTGCTGAAAACCGGCATGATTTTGAGAACGTCATCGGGAAGACGAGCGGCTTTGCCAGCCTATCGGCATTTGGGTTATCCCTGTCACGAAAAAATGCATCAACCCGGGCTGTGACATGGTGATCACGCTGCTGACCGATTTTGGCCTTCATCACGAATATGTCGGCGTCATGAAAGGGGTGATCCTGTCCATCCTGCCCCCTGTCCGGATTGTTGACCTGTCCCATGGAATCGGCCCCCAGGATATCACGGCCGCTGCATACATGATTTTCGCCGCTTACCCGTATTTTCCAAAAGGAACCGTGCATGTTGTGGTTGTCGATCCGGGGGTGGGGAGCCACCGGAACATGATTGCCGCATCCTGTGGTGGTCATTTTTTTGTCGCACCGGATAATGGGCTGCTCACGAAGATCGTTGAATCCGAGGAGTTTGAACAGGCAGTCAGGATTACAAATACAGATTATTTCCTGCCGAATATCAGTCGGACATTTCATGGCCGGGATGTTTTTGCACCGGTTGCAGCTCATGTTGCATCCGGAGTGGGGCTTGAAAAACTGGGGCATCCGGTTCAGTCAAGGGATTTGGTCCATCTTTTGGGACTCGATCCGGATATCTCCCTGGATGGGACCTTAAAGGGTCGTGTGGTGACATCCGATCATTTTGGGAATCTGATTACCAATATCTCTGAAATTCACCTGATGAACATATGCCCGAAGCATTTATGGCATCTTCTGGAAATTACGGTTGGCAATCATGGCATACAGGGAATGAAAAGGTGTTACAGTCAGGTTGATGTTGGCATGCCGCTTGCCGTCATCGGAAGTCGGGGATATCTTGAAATTGCGGTCAACTCCGGCAGTGCCGCAGAATTGCTCCAATTCAAAAACGGCCAATCCCTTCTTCATGTCCAATGCAAACGGCCGGATACAGACGTCATTTGACCCCACCGAACACGTATTTGCTGACCAGTTCCTCTATATCGACTGCGGATTCTGTTTCGGTTATCGTATCCCCATCTTTCAGAATATCTTCAGATCCTCCCGGAGAGAGCTTGATATAGCGATCCCCAATCAGCCCCGATGTTTTAACAGAAGCAATGACATCATCGCTCAAAACGATGCCCTTGTTGATTTTCATTTTCACCAATGCCACCTGACGTTCCTTGTCCAGGGTAATCGTATCCACCTGACCGACCTGGACCCCGGATATTTCCACCTGAGACCCGACTTTTACGCCCGTGGCATTCTGGAATCGGGCCTGTACCATATAATAATTTTCACCCAGCAACTCCATTTTCCCCAGCTTGATCGTCAAATACCCGATGCAGATGATGCCAATCAGCATAAAGACACCCACAGCGGTTTCCACAGTTGTTCTTTTGATCATGTCTCACACCGTCCGTTATCAGCAGATTTTGAATTCATAAAATGTGTTCATGCTTGACTCAGCCTCATGCATCAGATCATCAAGATTGCAATTACTGGTCGCTTGGGCAAACCCGGTTCGAATGGCCAGACAGAATCCGGGATATGGCTGAATCCGGATCAGGTCCTTGCCCTGGATTTCGGTTGAAAACCGTTCACAGAATTGTCTGGCCCGATTTGTGTCGGTATTGGAAAGAATTAGAACCAGACGGTTGAGCCCGCACCGGGAGCAGGAATCTGTCACGCCCATATACGGGCGGACCAGGGTGACAAAATTTTTCATGGCGGTCTGACCGGCGATATACCCGACATGATGATTGATTTCATCCAGATTCTCAAAGGTGAACAGGATCAGGGAAAACTCGATGTTATGGTTCTGGAGCCGTGTCATTTCCTGCTGAAACCGTTTTTCGCCAATGGTCTGGGGTGCAATGTTGGTCAGATCCTCATTTTTTCGCTCCATGCCCCGAATGAATTTGATCACATCGGGATTGGATGACCGTTCAATCTCATCCGGACGGCCTTCAAAAATAATGACGCCTTCATCCAGCATGACAATCCGCTGGGAAATGTAGAAGACATCCGGAATTTCATGGCTGACCAGAACCCCGGTGAAACCAAATTGCTTCTGATAGTTGGATATCATGCTGTGAACCGCATTTTTCCGGATGGGGTCCAGACCGGTTGTGGGCTCGTCAAACAGAATGATTTCCGGATCCGTGATCAGTGCCCGGGCCAGGGCAACCCGCTTTTTCATGCCACCGGAGAGCTGGGACGGATATTTGTCATGGGTTTCAGACAAATCCAGTTGGGTCATTCTCTGATTGACCCGGCTCTGAATCTCGGTATCCCGGAATCGGGTCCGCTCACGCAAGGGCAGCGCAATGTTTTCAAAAACGTTCAGGGAATCAAACAACGCCGTGCTTTGAAACATATAGCTGAATTTATGTTTTATCGATCGGCGTTCCTTGCGGGGCAGAGAATGAATCGACCGGCCTTCATAGAGAACCGATCCGGAATCCGGCTCCAGGAGTCCGACAATATGCTTCAGCAGTACACTTTTCCCCTCGCCGCTTTTGCCGATGACGGTGGTGATTTCGCCTTTGTATATACTCAGGTTCACCCCTTTCAGAACATGCGTGGCGCCGAACGATTTATGGACTTGTTCAAATTGAATGACAGGTTCAGGCATATTGGCCTTGTAGCAAAAATCAGGTTTTATAAAAGAAAAGAGGTCAGGACATAATCCGTTATCAGCACCAGAACGCAGGATGTCACCACCGCAGAAGTGGTTGACAGGCTGACACCTTTGGAACCAAACCCGTCGGGCCGGGTATGGGTCATGTATCCCTGAAAGCAGCAAACCGTGACAACGACAATGGCAAATACAATTGATTTGATGAATCCGCCGCTGATATCCTGAAACACAACACTGGATTCAACCCGGGCAAAATAAATGCCGGGGTTGATTCCCAGCATCAATGATCCGGTGAAATATCCGCCGATAATGCCGACCACATCAAAAATGGCGGTCAGGATGGGGAAACTGATGAGGGATGCGGCAATTCTGGGGCTGACCAGAAATCGGACGGGATCGATGTCCATGGTTTCCAGCGCGTCGATCTGCTCGGATATCCGCATGATGCCAATTTCAGCGGCCATGGCCGATCCGGCGCGCCCGATTACCATGATTGCCGTCAGAACAGGCCCCATTTCCCGAATGAGCGTCAATGCAACCGCCGCACCCAGAAGACCTTCCGAGCCAAATTTGACCAGTGTGTAATACCCCTGAAGACCAAGAACCATGCCGGTAAACGCACCGGTCAATAAAATGACAAAAACCGATTTCATCCCGATGAAAAAAACCTGTTCAATGATTTTTATGAACTGGATCGGCCAGGAAAAAATATGAATCAGTCCATAAATCAAAAAGAGCGTCATCCTGCCGATTTCATCGACAGGTTTAATGACATAGCGGCCCAATCGGGTGATCGGGTTCATGGCAGGAGATTGTATTTTCAGCATGGTATTCAAGGGGGCTTCAGTCTGTCCCAGACCGGGATAATATGGTATTTCAGATTTCAAATCAGGGGGCAGTTCAGGATGTCGCGACCTTTGCGACTTCCTGACAGCCGACTATCAATTCTATTTATGCCGGAAATCAGGGAGAATAGTCAAGAATTTAAACGATTATGGCAACACCGGTTCTGCGTGCCAGATATCCCGTGCATATTCGGATATGGCCCGATCACTGGAAAATGGACCCATTCTGGCCACATTCAGGATCGACTTCCGGGTCCATTCGGACACGCCGGTAAAATTTTTGCACATAAAATCACCATAGTCATTTTGAATCGTTTCGTGCATCTGAAGATAGCTTGGAAAGTCTGCCAGATGAAAATATTCATCCCCTTTTTCCAGAATATGGTAGTAAATCCATCTGAAAAGTCCGGGCTCCCCGGCGCAAAACCGGTTATCCCATAACGAATCCATTACCCTTCGAATGCTGTCGTTGGCCAGATAATAATCCAGGGGCTTGTAAGACTGGGTGTTTTTGAAATTCATGATTTCATGGGTTTTGAGCCCAAATATATAGATATTTTCTTTTCCCACTTCCGCCTCGATTTCGATATTGGCGCCGTCCAGTGTGCCGATTGTCAATGCCCCATTGAGTGCGAATTTCATGTTTCCCGTTCCGGAAGCCTCTTTTCCGGAAGTTGAAATCTGTTCGCTGATGTCGGCTGCAGGGATGATTTTCTCCGCGAGAGAGACCCGGTAATCGGGTATGAACACCACCTTGATCAGATCCTGAGTTCTTGGGTCCCGGTTGACAATGTTGCTGACATTATGAATCAGTTTGATGATCTGTTTGGCCGCCCAGTAACCGGGCGCGGCTTTCCCGGCAAAAATATAGGTTTTGGGATGGCGGGGTTTTCGGCCATCTTCGACGATGCTCAGATATTGGTGAATGATGTGCATCACATTCAGAAGCTGGCGCTTGTATTCGTGAATCCGTTTGGCATGGATATCAAAGATGGAATCCGGGTTTACCCGAATTCGGGTGGTATCGAAAATGATTTTTTCAAGGCGTTCCTTGTTCGCCCGTTTGACCAATCGAAATGCATCCTGAAACCCGGGATCATCTG
>JBFXFK010000023.1:0-6224 GCA_050179135.1 Desulfatirhabdiaceae bacterium
ACACCGGCATGGAGTTTGAATCCTTTCATGCCCCATTCGTGATAGGCCTGTTCGCAATGCTTCAGAGCGCCTTTGCGTCGGGGATCGATGGCGATGAACGGAATGAAGCGCCCCTCATGCCGTTTGGCCGCATCGGCATACATCTTGTTGGCATCAAAAATATGGACCGGGGGTTCGCCGAACAACAGGCCGTAATCCACACCAAATGTCACGGATACATCGACACCGGCCTCATCCATTTCCGCAATGATATTGTCACCGGTCGGATCGACCCAGGGCCTGACAACCTTGTCGGTAAAATCCCGGTCGGAAATCTCGATGCCATGGGTTTTGCGGTACATCATGGCAAAACTTTTCTGGGCGCCCTTGATATAGTCGCCCTGAACCGTTCCCTTGATCACCATATGTCGATGAACGTCAATAATCATGTCTGTCTCCTTTTAGAAAAATATTCTTTATTCAATCTGTACGCTCGAATGATCCGTTTTCAACAAAAGCGACGATGTCGTTAAGGGGGGTTCCGGGCGGAAACACCTTCCGGACGCCCAGATCCATCAGGGTCGGGATATGTCGCTTCAAAATGATTCCACCCAGCATGACCGGCAGATCCGGTCTTCCGGCACTGGCAAGCTGTTGCATGATCTTGGGCACCAGGGTGAGATGGTCGCCGGAAAGAAAGCTGAGTCCCAAAAGATCGACATCCTCCTGGACGGCTGCAGAAACGACCGATGCAAGACTTTGCCGGATTCCGGTGTAAATGACTTCCATACCGGCATTTTTCAATGCCCTGGCAACGACTTTGACACCACGGTCATGACCGTCGAGGCCGATTTTGGCGATTAAAATTCGTAGTTTTTGTTTTTCCATGATCGGTTCTCTTGTTGGGATTCAAATACGGATGCCGGAATGTCGGCATATCGGCATCCTTTTAGACTAGACATAGGTTTGAGCCTGAAACTCCCCGTATTTCTGCCGCATCAGCGTACAGATTTCTCCCAATGTGGTATAGCATTTTACAGAATCAACCAGAACCGGCATCAGGTTTTCATCGGCATCGATGGCGTGGGCCAGCCGGTCAAGGCTCTTTTTGACATCCGCATTGTTTCTGCGGTGTTTCAGATCCGCCAGTTTCGATTTCTGAAGGGCTTCCACTTCCGATTTGATTTCAAAAAATTCCGGCTCTGCCGCATCATCTTCTTCGGGCATCCGGAAATGATTCAGACCCACAATTACCCGTTCCCCCGAATCCACCCGCTTTTGAAACGCCACACTGGATTCCTGGATTTCCCGGAAAGCAAAACCGGATTCAATCGCCCCCAGCATGCCACCTAGGTCGTCAATTTTTTTCAGATACGCGAGAGTCCGTTCTTCAATTTCATTGGTCAGGGATTCGACATAATAGGAGCCGGCCAAGGGATCGACCGTGTTGCACAGACCGCATTCATGGGCCAGAATCTGCTGGGTTCGCAGGGCAATCCGCGCGGAATCCTCGGATGGCAGCGCAAACCCCTCATCCCAGCATGCGGTGTGGATGGCCTGGTGACCGCCCAGTATTCCCATCAGCGCGTGCATGGCAACCCGGACGATATTGTTCATGGGCTGCTGGGTCACCAGCGTGGAACCGCACGAACCACTGAAGATTCTGAACAGATAGCTTTTGGGGTTTTTGGCGTGAAACTGTTCTTTCATTATTCTGGCAAACAGCCTTCTGGCGGCCCGATATTTGGCGATTTCCTCAAACAGATCCATATAACAGCCCAAGCTGTAGGACAGACGGGGCGCAAAGGAATCCACATCCATGCCCCGGGCCAGCGCCGCCCCGATATAGGTGATGGCATCACCGATGGTAAAGGCCAGTTCCTGAATGGCGGTGGCCCCGGCCTCCCGGAAATGATATCCGGCAATGTTCAGGGTGTTCCATTGCGGAACATGGGTCATGCAGTATTCAACGATATCCAGGGCCAGTTTCAGACTGGGTTTTGGCGGGAAAATATAGGTCCCCCGGGCAATGAACTCCTTGAGAATATCATTTTGCGTGGTTCCTTTCAGTTGATTTGGGGACACACCCTGCTTTTCCGCCACCGCGATGTACAGCGCCAGCAGAACCGGGGCCGTCGCATTGATGGTCATGGATGTGGAGACCTTTTCAAGGGGAATGCCCCGGAATATGATTTCCATGTCTTCCAGGGAATCCACCGCAACCCCCACACGTCCCACGGCGCCCTCACACAGGGGATCATCCGAATCGTAACCCAACTGGGTCGGCAGGTCAAAGGCCATGGAAAGCCCGGCCATGCCCTGATCCAGCAGGTACCGATACCGCCGGTTGGTATCCTCGGCGGTTCCGAACCCGGCGTAGTTTCGCATGGTCCAGTGCTGGCCCCGATACATGGTTGGATACACGCCTCTGGTATAGGGATAGTCTCCGGGAAACCCGATGTCTTCGGAATAGTTTGAATTTTCCAGATCCAGTGGCGTATACAGTCGTTTGACCGGAATGCCGCTTTCTGTTGTAAACAGGTCCTTTCGCTCCGGTGCGCGGTCCAGGACTTTTTTGAGGGTCGTTTCTTCCCAGCGAGCTTGATTTGTTTTGATGTCATCCATGGCCGACATGGCTCCTTGTGTAAGCAGACCCGTTACAACCGTTTCATCCTGCCCTCTGTCCTGACCCGGATGGGCTGTCGGGCAACAGAAAATTCCAACAGGTCAGCATAATGGTTGCTCAGGATTTATTTTGATTACAAATTTAATTAAATTAAAAATGATTGTCAAGGGTTTTTTATCATTCCCGTCATATCCTTTTCCCATTCATTATATAAAGTAAAATGCCTGGAATTCAAGATAAGGTTTCTGTTGACAATTGCAAAAATATCGAATAATCATGTCAATCAACAATATTTAATGATTTATTTAATTAATTATATCATAACAGGACACGAGACGATCATGATCAGGCGAATTCATCATATCGGCATCGCCGTTGCCGACCTGGATGGTGCAAAACAGTTTTTTGAAGACAATTTCAACCTGTCGCCATCCGGTACCGAGGCGTTTGGAGAACTCAATTTCTCGTTTATTCCGCTGGGAGACACCAGCCTGGAACTGCTTCAGTCCACAACGGATCAGGGGGTTATTCAGAAATTCATCCAGAAAAAGGGCCAGGGAATCCATCACATGACCTTTGAGGTGGATGATATCCAGAATGAACTGAACCGGCTGAAGGCAAAGGGTATCGGGCTGATCAATGAAACACCCTATCGGAATGCCCATAATGAACTGGTTGCCTTTCTTCACCCAAAAAGCACATATGGTGTTCTGATCGAGCTGATTCAATCCGAATAGGGGGACCTGGAGATGACGATTCAAAAGACGTGGGACAGTGAACTCTATCGGCTGAAGACCCGGGAAGACCAGGCCCTTGCGGGTGGCGGCGAAGCGCGCCAGGAGGAACAACGACAGAAGGGCATGATGACCGCCCGGGAAAAAATCGATTATCTGATGGATGATTCCAGCTTTGTGGAACTGAACATGCTGGCGGAACATCAGTGCCATGATTTTGGAATGGAAAAAAAGAAATTTCCCGGAGACGGCGTCATCACCGGTCATGGAAAAATCAGGGGCCGCAACGTGTTCATCTTTTCAGAAGACGCCACGGTTCTGGGTGGATCGACCGGAAAGGTTCATGGCGCCAAAATCCACTATATTCTGCGTCTGGCCCGGGAAAACATGATGCCGGTCATCTGTCTGTATGCGTCAGCCGGGGCCCGGATTCAGGAAGGCATGGACAATGTCTATGGCATCACCGGGATGTTTTACCAGAACAGCCTGAACTCCGGAATTGTTCCGCAGATTGCGGCCATCATGGGGGCATGCACCGGCGGCGCCGCATACTCGGCGGCCCTGTGCGATTTCATTTTTCAGGTCAAAAAAACATCCCATGTGTTTATCACAGGACCTGCTGTCATTCGGGAGGTCACGGGCGAGACCGTATCCTTTGAGGATCTGGGAGGCGCTGCGGTTCACAGCACCAAATCCGGCGTGGTTCACCGGACCGCGGAAAATGACCGGGATTGCCTGGATCAGATCCGGGTCCTGTTTTCCTACCTGCCCCGGAACAACACCGAAAAGGCGCCGGTTGCCCAGACAACAGACCCGGCGGATCGGGAAGTTCCGGAGCTGACCCGAATCGTTCCCATTGCCATGAACAAAACCTACCACATGCGGGAGGTCATTCAGGCCATTGTGGATGATGCGGTGTTTTATGAGATTCAGCCCGAATTCGCCGGAAACATCGTGGTCGGTTTTTCCCGCATGGCCGGAAAAGTGACCGGAATTGTGGCCAACAATCCGGCCATGATGGGCGGATGTCTGGATATCGATGCGTCGGACAAGGCGGCCCGTTTTATCCGGACCTGTGACGCCTTCAACATTCCAATCATCTCTTTGGTCGATGTTCCGGGATTTATGCCCGGACTGGACCAGGAACACAACGGCATCATCCGCCACGGGGCCAAAATGCTGTATGCCTGGACCGAATCCACGGTACCCAAAATATCGGTCATTCTGCGGAAAATGTATGGCGGGTCCATTCCGGCCATGGGCGTGCACGAAATCGGGTTCGACCAGGTTTTTGCCTGGCCGTCTGCCGAAATGCAGATGGTGGGGGCCCTGCCTTCGGTCAAGATATTGTACCGCCGTGAACTGGAAAAAGCCGAAAACCCCCAGCTTCTGCTGGAGCAAAAAATCCAGGAATACCAGGATACCTATCTGACACCCTATCATTCGGCATCCCGTTCGGTCATCGATGCCATCATCCATCCCAAGGATACCCGAAAACGACTGATCCGCGCCCTGGATTTTCTGGAAGGCAAGGTTCCGCCCCCCAGACAGTTTCGAAAACATGGCAACATACCCTTATGACACCATACCATTTGCCCAATTGAAGAGGATTTCATCATGTATCGCGATATCGTCATTGTCAGTGCCGTTCGAACCCCATTTGGCCGTTACTGTGGGTCCCTGAAGGAAATCGATTATTTTGACTTGGGCGCCATTCCCATGAAGGCGGTTCTGGACCGGGTGGCTGTTTCCGGGGAAGTGGTGGATGAGGTGTTCTGGGGGGTGGGGGATACCTCGGTATGCAAGGATGTCTATACATCGGTTGCGGCCAGACAGACCCTGATCAAGGCGGGCCTGCCCCCGGAAACCCCGTCCATTTCCTTTGACAAGGCCTGTGTTTCGGCCATGTCCGCGGTTCATTACGGATGCCGGGCCATGGTGGCCGGTGAAATCCAGTGCGCCATAGCCGGCGGTGCGACGTCCTTCAGCCAGGAACCCCTGATCGTCCGGGGTCTGCGCTGGAAAGGATTCCGGATGGGGGATGTCAAAATGGAAGATCCGCTTTTTGCCCTGGGATACAAGGATTTCAATCCGGTTTCCGTGGATACGGACAATCTGGCAAAGGAATATGACATTTCACGCGCCGAGCAGGATGAATGGGCACTCAGAAGCCATCAGAACTATGGAGAGGCCTGGAACGCCGGAAAATTTTCTGATGAAATCATGCCGCTTCATATTCCCCAGCCCAAAAAAGAACCCCTGGTTTTGAACATCGATGAACAGTACCGTCCCGGTATCACCAGGGAATCCCTGGGTAAACTTCCGGGCATTTATGGATGTACCGGCATTACCGCGGGAAACGCACCGGGATTGAATGACGGCGCAACCGCCATTCTGTTCATGACCCGCAAAAAGGCGGAGGCCCTGTGTCTGACGCCATTGGCCGAGATTGTATCCATGACATCCATTGCACGCCCGGCCGACCGGATGGGGGAAGCGCCGGCGTTTGCAGCGGCCAAAGCCCTGAATCAGGCCGGATTGACACTGGATGACATTCATGTTCTGGAAATCAATGAGGCATTTGCCGCTGTCCCCCTGATCAGCATGTTGAAACTGGCTGATGGCGACAGACAAAAAGCCAAGGCACTGCATGGCAAGGCCAATATCAATGGCAGCGCCATCGCCATTGGCCACCCCAACACTGCCAGCGGCGCCCGGGTGATGATGAACCTGATGTATGAACTCCGCCGCCGTGGCGGCGGTTATGCGATGGGCGGTATCTGCGGCGGTCTGGCCCAGGCCGACGCCTGTATCATCAAGGTCTGACGGAAACCCGAAAGGGCAGGGGGGCCGGTTTCCGCTGTCCACACCGTCCACAAAGTCCA
>JBFXFK010000023.1:6324-39557 GCA_050179135.1 Desulfatirhabdiaceae bacterium
CTGTCCATCGGTCTGGTTGACCAGGTGGTCCCGTTGGCCGAAATTGACCAGGAAACCAACACCCTTGCCGGGCGGTTGGCAAAAATGCCCGTCATGGCCATTCGAGCCGCCAAATCCGCCATGCGAACCGGACTGAACTTGTCGTTATCCGATGGTCTCCAGGTTGAAAAGAACCTGTTTTGCATGCTCTTTGGCACCCCGGATCAAACAGAAGGCATGGCGGCGTTTCTGGAGAAGAGAAAACCGTTGTTTCAATGATAAAATTTAACCACGAAAAAAGGAAACCCATTCATATGAAGCACATTGTCGTTATCGGGGCCGGTGTCATGGGCAGTGGTGTGGCGCAGGTCAGTGCGTCTGCCGGCTACAGGGTCACGATACAGGATGTCAGCCGGGAGGCCCTGGAACGGGCCCAAAAAACAATTTCATTCAGTCTGGGAAAACTGGCTGAAAAAGGAAAAATCACCCGGGATCAGGCGGATATGGCCCTGGGCAACATCACCTTTTGCACGGATATGAAACCGGCTGTTGAACAGGCGGATCTGATCATCGAGGCCGTGTATGAAAGCATTGCGATTAAACATGAACTGTTCAGAAAACTGGATAACCTGGCAAAGCCGGAAGCCATTTTTGCATCCAATACATCGGCCCTTCCCATTACCGAGATCGCCTCTGTCACGGGTCGGGGAGACCGGTTTGTGGGAATCCATTTCATGAACCCGGTGCCACTGATGAAAGGGGTTGAAATCATCCGGGGGCAACTGACCTCACCCCATACCCTGGAAACCGCAAAAGCCTATGTGCGGCAGTTGGGCAAGGAACCGATCGAGGCCGTGGATTATGCGGGGTTTATTGTCAGCCGGCTGCTGGATGTCCTGATGAACGAGGCCATTCGCCTGGTTCAGGAAGGAAATCGCCCCGAAGACATCGACAAGGCCATGGAACTGTGTGCCGGTCATCCCATGGGACCCTGCCGGCTTCTGGATCTGGTTGGTGCCGAAATTGCCATGCATGGCATGGAAACCATGGAACGGGACTTCGGGGACCGGTACAAACCCCATCCGCTATTGAAAAAACGGGTCATGGCCGGTCTGCTTGGGAAAAAAACCGGTCAGGGATTTTACAATTACGAAAAATGAATGGTTTTGGCATGCAACAGGGGATAACATGAAAAATGCATGGGATTTGTTTGATTTGACCGGCAAAATATCGCTGGTATCGGGGGGCGGTGACGGAATCGGCCGGGCCATGTCCCTGGCACTGGCCGATGCCGGATCGAATGTGGTTGTTTTTTCCAGACGCCGGGAGATATGTGAGGAAGTCGCTACGGAAATTGAATCCCGCGGGGTCCGGGCACGGGCATTTGCCTGTGATATCTGCCGTCAGGAAGACATTGACCGGGTGGTGCAGGAGACCATTTCCGAATTTGGCCGGATCGATATTCTGGTGAACAACTCCGGCAGGACCTGGGGTGCTTCACCCGAAGACATCCGGATGGAAGACTGGCAGAAAGTCATCGATCTGAACGTCAACGGCACGTTTCGATGTACCCGGGCCGTGGGAAAAAAGATGATCGAACAAAAACAGGGCAAGATCATCAATATTTCCTCCTATTCCGGATCGATCGGGACTGATCCGGCATATCTGGATGCCATTCCCTACAATACATCCAAAGGTGCGGTCAACGCGTTCACGCGGGATTTGGCCATCAAGTGGGCCCGATACAACATTCATGTCAATGCCATTGCCCCCGGCTGGTTTCCGACCAAAATGACACAGTGGACCTTTGATCAAAAGGGCGACCGGATTCTTTCCCGAATACCGATGAAACGCTATGGAGAGATGACCGATTTGATGGGGGTGATCATTTTTCTGGCCTCTGATGCATCCAATTATGTCACCGGACAGATCATTTCTGTTGATGGGGGTCTGACAGCCTGGTAATTATATTAAGGATGAAGGATGAAGGCGGAAGGATGAAAAAGGAGGAACACATGGCAGACCAATGTATGGGTGGACAGTTCATGACCGGACCCGTTTCCTGGAAGGATACCTTTATTCCGGAGGATTTTACCCGGGAGCACCGGGCGATCGCCAAAACGGTCCGGGAGTTTGTCGCCGGGGAACTTCAAAGCCGGGGTGATGAAATCGAGCATGTCAACAACGAACTGAGCCGGGAGCTGATGCAAAAGGCCGGGGATCTGGGGCTTCTGGCCGCGGACATTCCCGAAGAATACGACGGCATGGCGCTGGATAAAATCAGTTCCCTGATCATTTCGGACATTTTGGGGCAGGGCGCCGGATCGTTTACCGTAACCGAGTTGAACCACACCGGCATCGGTACCCTGCCCCTGGCGTTTTTTGGAACCGATGATCAGAAAAAACGCTATCTGGGCGGCCTTTCCACAGGAAAACTCATCGGGGCATTTGGTCTGACCGAGCCCGATGCGGGTTCAGATGCCCTGAACGCGCGAACCACGGCGGTTTTGAGCGACGATGGCAAACACTACATTCTGAACGGCACCAAGGCATTTATCACCAACGCCGGTTTTGCCGATCTGATTTTTGCCTTTGCCAAAGTTAATGGCGCCGCATTTACCGCATTCATCGTGGAATTCGGGTCGGAAGGCCTGTCCGTGGATGCGGAGGAAATCAAAATGGGGATGAAAGGCACATCCACCCGAAGTGTCATTTTCAACAATGTCCGGGTGCCGGTGGAAAACGTTCTGGGTGAGGTGGGAAAAGGGCATGTCGTTGCCCTGAACGCCCTGAATATGGGCCGGTTCAAGGTGGGCGCCGTGTGTATTGGAAATGCCCGCGGTACGTTTACGGAAGCCGTCAAATATGCCACACAGCGCGTCCAGTTCAACCGTCCCATCTGTGAATTTGGTCTGATAACGGAAAAAATTGCAGAGATGGCCTGCCGGATTTTTGCCGGCGAAAGCATGATGTATCGGACCGCCCACTGGGTTGAACGGCATACCAAAACCGAAGCCTCCACACCGGAGACCATCGGGCGGATTACCGCGGCGGCATTGGAAGAGTATCTGATCGAATGCTCGATCATGAAGGTGTTCGGGTCCGAAGCCCTGGGATTTGTGGCGGATGAATCCGTCCAGATTTGTGGCGGATACGGGTATATTTATGAAAATCCGGCCGAGCTGGCGTTTCGCAATGCCCGAATCAATCGGATTTGGGAAGGCACCAATGAAATCAACCGCACCACCATCATCGGGACGTTTCTGAGGCGGATGTCCAAGGGCAGGCTGAAGCTGCCTGTCCAAACCCCTGACAACCCGTTCCGGATGATGACGGATCTGCAGCCGGTCAGAAGCGATGATCCCGAAACCCTGGATGCTCAGGAAAACATGATCGCCATTGCCAAATCCGTTGCCTGCATCCTGATTCAGGCAGCCCAAAACCGCTATCAGGGGGATTTGCGGGGAGAACAGGAAGCCGGCGGAATTTTAAGTGACATGATCATTGAAATATTTGCCTGCGAAAGCGCTTGCCTGCGGGCCCAAAAAATTGATGCGAACAAAAAAGATATCAAGTTGCCCGCTGTCCTGATGACCAAAAATCTGTCGATACGATTATTCGAGACCCTGCGTTCCCGGATCGGCCGGATTTTACCGGCAATTGCCGGTCCGGATGGCTTTTATGATCGGATGGCCAGCCTTGATTCTCTGCTGACCCCGCCCATGGTGGATACGATTGCATTGAACCGTCGCATTGCGGATATCTGTGTCCGTAAAAAAGGATATCCATTTAAAATCATGTAGCCCTCCTGTAACTTTCCCCTGGTTCCCAGGCCCCGGCTTGGGAGCCACCATCCATGAAGCACCTGCCACCTTCCAAATCCCTTCCTGTTTCTCCTGAAACGGGTATCCCGTATCACCGTTAATGACGCTCAACTTTTCATCTGAAAGTCTATGGCAGACAATCCCGGACGATTCGGAATCATGCCCCTTTTTGTCTATATTGACAAAGTGACCGCTATAAGATAGTTGAAAACAGAAATCCGGATTTCACACCATGTCTATCGCCGGGTAACTGTGTAAAAAAAAGGAAAACGTGATGACCGGAAAAGAATTTCTGAATTCTCTGGCAAAGGGGAAGTCGGATGTCATCCAACAGCTTCTTTGCATTCTTGCTGAAACCGGTTCTGATTATTGCCTGATTGGGGGACTTGCCGTTAACGCCTATGTTGAACCGGTCGTGAGTTTGGGCGTCGATATTGTTATTGCTGTGAGCAATATGGAGACAGTTGCCGATGCCGCAGTAAAACAGAAGTTTAAACTCGAAGTCTTTCCTCACAGCCTCAATTTGAGCGCTCCGGGTTCGGATATCCGGATTCAGGTTCAGACCGATCCCCGATATCAGAGCTTTATCGATGGCGCCACGACAAAAGAAATTCTCGGTTATCAGGAAGGTCGCTTCCTTGAGTAATGTTTTGCAGGGCAAGGTCTGGGCCTACATGGATGACACACGCCGGAGAAGCAAACGGCAGAAGGATCTTGCAGATATTTCCAGAATCATCGAGACCTATCCAGAATTGATTATGGGCCTTCCCCAAAAGATAAGGGATCGGTTGCAGGAGAAATAGGGGCTGCAGATCAGGTTGGACGGTCGTTTGGCCTGCCTGACATACCGATTGTCGCGGTTGGCATGGTGTCAGGGAGCTACAAAAAGCCGCAGCACCCTGATCTACCGCCTTGCCGCCTGTTCATGATGACTGAAAATATTTCACAAATCCGATATGACCCGAAATATTTAAAAGGACAGAATGGCAACATTTTATTTGCTGCGACATGGTGAAATTGAAGGCGCCAATCAAAAACGGTTGATCGGCCAGATTGATCTGCCGCTCAATCCCGAAGGTCGATATCAGGCAGAACAGACTGGAAGGCATCTTTCGACGGTTGGGTTTTCAGAAATCTGGTGCAGTGATCTGAATCGGTCGGTTGAGACCGCACAAATCGTTTCCGGTGAAAGGAATCAACCCATCCAACAGACACCAGAGCTTCGTGAAATTGCACTTGGCGAATGGGATGGCCTTGAAATTGCGACAATCCGTGATAATTTTTCTGATTTATGGATTGCAAGAGGAGATGATATCGGCAATTTTTGCCCGCCGGGTGGTGAGAGCTTTTTTGATCTGCAACAGCGGGTGGTGACATTTATCCAGTCACTGGTTTCAAGATGCTCCGGAAATGTTTTGATTACCACCCATGCCGGTGTTATTCGAACGCTTCTATGCCATATATTACAGGCGCCGTTGTCTCATCTGTTTCGCATTCACCTGGATTATTGTGGATTGACGCTTGTGGAAGATATGAGGGGTGAACTGCGGATCAAGGCGATGAATCTGGTTTTGCCGAATCATTTTGAATAACCAGACGCACTGAAAATCAAAATTATGCGTGGGTGAGTGCAGCGGACCGAACACCGGCATCGGACTGCGGACCACCATGAATGAAAATCAACAGCGAACAGCAGAATATCGAACAAGGAACCGCAGAAGGATGAATCCGGCTTGCAGCGGTCCGGCCAAGCAGTCAGGTAGGCCAAACTGCCGGCCAACCTGACCTACCGGCTACCAGCAATTTCAGCCGGACGCGGGTAGGTCAGGGTGCCGCGGCTTTTTGCGGCTCCCTGACACCATGCTTCTGTTTTTTCTATTTTCATGGTAAAGGAGAATCAATAATGACCCCAAACAACATGTTGCAGAAAGGCAACCGGTTCGAAATTCAGAAGTTTCGAAAACCCGGAAATATCCAGGAATTGAAACAGACGCATATCGCATTTACCGGTGCACCCAGACGCCATCCCTTTGATAAGTCCAAAATTGTTCTGGTATCGGATCCCTTCAGCGCCCAGGCATTTTGCTATGAATTTCATATATCGGATATTTCATGTGCCGAGGAATTGCCGGCATTGGTGAATCCGGAAGGTGATGCAACGCCCATGTCGCGGATATGGATTCGAAAAGGCGCCATTGGAATCCGGATCACACCATTTGTTGTCGAAGATACCAGTGGTGCGTTTCCATAAATAGGCTGAAGGCTGAAGACAGAAGGCGCCGCAACCAGCATTCAGGCAGTGCCGCTGTTGGACGGTCAGGCGGCTTGGCTGTTTCTCAATACGCACGACTCATATCTCAATACTTAATGACCCTGCACACAGGCCGAAAAACTAAGGAAAGATTATGACCGGTGAAAAGGATATCGTACTGATTTATCTGGAAGACAAGCCCCTGGTATTTGCCCGGATCGAGGATATTTCTGCGGATTACAAACCCGGATGGTATCATGTGCGGTTGTTGCTGCTTCAGATTCCGCTACAGACCGTTACCTGGATTATTCGGGATGTCTATATCGATGGTGAGCCATTTACCATGGATGGGAAAAAACTGCATTTTGAAAAAGTCGAAAGTCCGACAGAAGAAATGGATCAGGAAGATGAGGGGATGGAACCGGACATAAAACCCCATCGGCCACCCGAGGGCAAGGTGATTTCACTGGCCGATCTGAAAAAGAAACGCTGATTCATCCATCTGATCCGGTGGACGATTGACAACGCCATCATCATTCAAACAGGAGAAAATATCTGATGGACATTAAAACAGTTCGAATCAACAATCCGGACGGACTGAACCTGATCCTGGGTCAGTCCCATTTCATCAAAACCGTGGAAGACATTCATGAGGCCATGGTAAATGCCGTACCAATGGCCAAATTTGGCGTGGCATTCTGTGAAGCCTCGGATAACTGCCTGATTCGATATTCCGGTACGGATGATGCCCTCATCGATCTGGCCAGAAACAATGCGCTGCATCTCTCAGCCGGTCACAGCTTTATTGTGTTTATGAAGGATATATTTCCCATCAATGTATTGAATGCCATCCAGCAGGTTCCGGAAGTCTGTCGGATTTTTTGTGCAACGGCCAATCCACTGGAGGTGGTGGTTGCAGAAACCGCTCAGGGGCGGGGCATATTGGGCGTTATCGACGGATATTCATCCAAAGGCATTGAATCCTCGGAAGACATTGAATACCGGAAATCCCTGTTGCGGAAATTCGGTTACAAGATGTGAGGGACCAGGGGCAAAGGATGATCGGAATAAAATTCCCATCCCAATCATCCAACAGTCACTCTGTTCATTTCCAACGCTTCATTTAAAAGATTTTCAAACTGTTTCTGGCTGAACCGGTCCAGAGAC
Organism: Desulfatirhabdiaceae bacterium; assembly: GCA_050179135.1. Taxonomy (GTDB): domain Bacteria; phylum Desulfobacterota; class Desulfobacteria; order Desulfobacterales; family Desulfatirhabdiaceae; genus UBA4064. The sequence continues at coordinate 13,546 of JBFXFK010000023.1, forward strand.
CGCCAGATCAGCAACTGTTTCCGGATGTCATGCAAAAATGATTTGTTGATACGCCGCCAGGTATTGGATTCTCCGGATTTTCGGTTCAGCAGAAGCTGAATTTCCAGAAATCCGGCTTCTTCCGGAGAATGACAAAAGCGGATTTGGGCTTCCTGCATAATGCCAAAATCAAATGGCGCCAGCCAGACATGGGCATGCAGGACAATACACGGATTTTTGCAGCACCCTGCCCCCTGGCATTGGCTGGTGATCAGGGTCAGGCCATTCGGGGTTGGGCAGACTTCGGAAAAGGATATGTCGCCGATTGAAAACAGTCCGTGGGAAACATCCTGATGATTTTTAAAATATTCATAAATAAACCCGACAATGCTGTGCGTTTCCGGATATTTCATCAGAAACGGCAGCACAATTTCGAGTGTATTGCCTTTTGCCAGAGGCATGGTCCAGGACCGGTTGACATCGGGAATGGCAATTTCCGCCGCCACCCGTGACGGATAAATGGCCGAAATCAGAACCACGGCAATGACCAGAATCATGGCGCCGACACCGGACAGGGAAGAATAATTCACCGTGATGCCGGACCACAGGCTGGTTTTTGAAAAGATATAGGCGCTGGTCTGGGCCAGGAGATATCCCATGACCACGCTCAGCACGGCAAATGCCAGGGCTTCGGCAATAAAGAGAAAACTGACATGGGACGGCGCCAGTCCCACGGATGTATATACGGCAATTTCACGTTTTCGTTCATAAACACTGCTGATCATCGTGTTGAGGACGATACAGATGGATATGATGAGGGGTATCATGATATTGGGTACCCCGGCATAATTGAGGGTGTCACTGGCATGATACAGAAATGTCCCCTCAGACTCGCCGCTGAACAGGGTCAGTCCAAACCGGTCCACCAGATTCTGCGCCATGGACAGTGTCGGCGCATCCGGAAGATGTCTGACCGAAAGACTTTTCAGTTTGCCGCCTGAAGCAAGCAGGGTCTGCCAGGGGGTAATCAGGGTCAGATCGGTTGGGATATGCTGATACCGGCTTTGAAAGGACCGCACGTCATCACCGGATTCCATGGCATCCATTTCAATTTCGGTCATTTCCAGTGTTGTTTCCCGGGGGAAAATAACCGGTGTCAGGGTTTCGCCATCCAGATCTGTCATATCCTGCAGTATTTTTGGAGAGAAAACTCCCGCCACTTCAAAAACAATACCCCATAACACCACGCTGCTTCCCTGAGGCGATTTGGGATTGATTCCGAGTTCGATCGCCATCCGTTCGGGCAGCAATACCGTCAAGCGGTCTGTGGCATTCAACCATCTGCCGCCGACCAGGATATTTTTCAGATCGTCTTCATGAAATTCTTCGTTTGACAATCCGATCATGCCCTGGGCCTCGAATGTCCGTCCCTGATAGGTGACCGGAAGGCGGATGGCCCGTGTGCGGTCCTCTTTTTCCAGCCAGACCCGGGGGAGTATGGTGCAGCCCGGGTCAAATGATGCCGGCAGAACCGGAAGACTTTCTTCCGGAATGTCAGTCCAGTTGGGATTTTTCAGCAAAAATCCGGCATATGGGGATGTCTGGCTGTATTGAATCCGGGCATGCATCCGGGTGCTTTTTGCCGTGGTGAAACTCATGATGGTAAATGTCAGAATGATCAGGGTGATGCAGGTCAGGGCCGTTCGAATCCGTCTGCGTCTGAGGTTGCTGACACCCAGAAGAAATGCCGCGGAAAAGGCTTTCCACCGGCTCAGATCCCCGGAGACCGACGCGATGGCCCGATTTTGAAACTGGCTGATTTCTTCTTCAAAGCGAAAAAAGATGATCAGGGTGACCAAGAAAGACAGACCGATAATAAAAAAGGCCAGAATCACGACAATCGGGCTGTATGCCAGTTTAAACGCGGGATGGACCGAATAAATCAGTCCAATGACCAGCATCAGAATGACCAGAAACGCGATGATCCGTTTGTAAATGTTTGAATAGGAAAATAAAAGTCGTTCGGCACAGAATGCAAATGGCACAAACAGTGCGATGTAAAACAAAACGCCGAACAGCACGTCTTTCTGGGTTTTTTCCACATCGTCATAGACCCGGCTGGCCAATGCCCATGAAGCGGCTGCGGCCGGAATGAACCGGTCATACTCTTTATTCTGGAGCGCTGCCTCTGCAGTGGCCAGCGCCGTTCGCCCCTCCTGCTGAAGTTTGCGGATCTGTTCATTGATGATACCATGTTCTTCCTGGGCTGCAATCCGGGGGCCCAGCAGTGACCACATGTCTTTTGCAATCCGGTATTCGGTATGGTTAATTTTGGGCCAGTCGTCAATCCGGTAGCCGGTTCCCTCGGATCGGTCTGTATCGGCATGGGTCATAATCAGCTTTTTTCGAATGACGGAATCGGACAGCGTCAGTTTGATGCGGGTGCCGGGCTCCAGAAAAACGGTCGTCAGGATGGACGATCGGGTGTCAATCCGGCTGAACCAGTATTTCATGGGCGATGCTTCGCGACGGCCATCGATCAACTGAATCTTGGTCATATACCGGAAATTTCTGGGTTCGAGAAGATTGAACAGCGTTGTGCTTTTACAGGCGAACATGACCAGATTCGTTTCCATCTGGTTGCGTTCCATCTTGATACGATAGGCGTTTTTTCCGGTCTGTTCCTTGTCAACCGCCCATTCGACCGCAGCCGTGTCCGGGTTGAACCGGTATCCCTCCACAATGACCTTGTCCAGAACATGCCGTTTGTCTGCAACACCCCGGACATGGAATTCGCCGGTCGAATCCACCATGCTGTAAAAGCGGGACAACCCCTGATAGGACATGACGACTGTTCCGGGGGCCGGCTGATCGGCAAAGAGTTCACCATGCCGAATGAATTTGGCGCGTCCGGACACGACAGAAAAACCGTTTCTGGGCAGTATATCGAGTTGAATATCCGGCGCATCGGCAATATGCCGGATAGCGGTGCAGACCTGATCGGCCTGCAGTTTGGCGAAATCCCAGTCCATGAAATTGGGTTGGTCATCCGGACATCCCCAGCGATATCTGGCGTCATAAACCGTTGCAAATGTCAGCCCCAGATATCCCGCCAGTGCGCTGACCTCTCCGCCCATGGCAGGCTGATCCACCAGATAGCTTTGCCAGGGTATCAGCCTGTTGGGTCTTAATGTATCCTGAAACAGGGTCAGATTGTCTGTTTCGGCCCCGTTTTTCAAAATCTGTTCAATCTGTGTGTATGGCGCGGACCGGTTGATGGATGGCTTTAATGGATACAGCCAGCCCTGATTGAATGCACCAAAGCCGCTTCCATGACTGGACAGATGCAGGGAAACAGCGGCAACCAGTTCCCTGCTTTTGACAAATGAACGAAAATTTTGACTGTTTTTCAGGAGTTTCTGCCGTCGGTTTGCATCATTGAGAATGGATTCCTGATGCCGGATGGCATGCGGGATCAATTGCCTGTAAAGAGCATGTTCGGAATCGGAGAGCGTCTCCAGATCCGTTTTCCAGCCCAGTTGTCTCAGGGTCAATCGCTCATCAGCCAGTTTGCGGATCTGATCGTCAACAGACGTACCGGCCTGGTCCATGCGCAGTTGTATCAGTTCCCGGGAGATTGAATCGACCCGGGTTTTGATCTCCTCCAGGACAGCCGCCTTGATGAGTTCGATGGCCGGTTGATCGTCCGGTTCCACCCGCTGGTCAAATTGGCCATCTGCCATTTTTTCAAGGGCCTCGATGGTTTTTTTGGTATCCCGAATGGATTCCCGAAGCGCCTTTTCCATTTTTCGAATGTCTTTGGGTGACGAGCGAATCGACCAGATGGCCTCCCGCATGCCGGCAAGGCTTTGGGCATGTCCACTGGTTGCGATCAGCAGAATGGATCGCTGGGGTGGATTTTCCCTGAAAAATCGTGCGGCCTGAAGGAGTGTTGCAATGCCGGTGGCTTCATCCGCTCCCGGAGACAAACCATAAACCCATGCGGTGCTGTCATAAAAGGCTTCTACCAGAATCAGCTCTTCTTTCAGCCTTTCATGTGTTCCGGGAATCAGACAGTATATGTTTTCGGAGTTGATACTTTTCCAATGAATGGATGACCTGATTTGAATCTGGGATGAAATGAGGTCATTGGATCGGCTTTCAAAATTTCCAAAAATTGCCTGGGCCTCGGACAATGATACCCAGAATCGGGGAAAATGAATGGGCGTCAGCTCATACTTGTTCTCAAAGTGGATGCGGCCATCGTTATTCCGGCCAATATAAATAACGGCCTTTGCCCCCAGATTGGCAGCCTGAATCCAGTTTTTTCCCGAATCCATTTCCATCAGAAGAATGGCGCCCTGGATCGTTTTGCCGTTCAGTTCGGGCAGGGATCCCTGGCCGACATAAAACAGCGGTGCGGAAAGCCCATTGGAATCAATTCCCTGGGGTGAAATGGCGTTGCTGTTCAGGGGATGTATCGGGGCAGTCAGGCCCGATTCCGTAATATAAATGGTACTGTCATCATGCTGGAGAACCGGAAGCGGAAACCGGTGAACGTCGATTTCGGAATGACCGGCAGCCTCGAACTGATTGCGGATATACTCGGCAGACAATGCACATCCGGGCGTTCCGGCGCTGCGGTCTCCAACAGCGGATAATGCCAGGATATCATCCTGAAATGACGTGGCTGCAGAACCGGCAGGGAATACCAGAAGGGTTGCCAAACAAAAGATCAGCAAAACGAAAACCGGTTTCCGGATGCGTCCATCCGATATGGGTGTCTGAGATTGATTCATGCTGCATGATCCTTCATTCTTCCACCTTCCTTATCCTTCAGTCTTTATCCTTTATCCTTCATACCAATCTGTCCCACAGAAATGGACAGTTCATCCCGGTTTTCAATTTTATCGATCAGTCCATCCCGAATCCAGACAACCTGATCGGAAACATTGAGCATTTTAATGTCATGTGTGGCGGAAATAACCGTAACACCTCTGTCCTTGCTCAGGGTTTTCAGCAGTGTGATAATCTGTTCACCGGTATGCAAATCCAGATTTCCGGTTGGCTCATCGGCCAAAATGATAACCGGATCATTTGCAAGCGCGCGTGCAATGGCCACACGCTGCTGCTGACCGCCGGAAAGTTCAAACGGCTTGTGGCTGAACCGGTCTGCCAGGCCAACCAGATCCAGAAGTTTGAGCCCTTTTTTGGTGGCTTCATCCTCGTTGACGCCGGCAAATACCATGGGCAGCGTGACATTTTCAATGGCTGTCATGACCTGAATGATATTGAATGTCTGAAAAATGTAGCCGATTTTTCGGCATCGAAGCCAGGCCAGTTCGTAGGCGTCCAGTTGTGCGATATCAACTTCATCGATGAATACCTTGCCGGAGCTGGGTTTGTCCAGGCCGCCAATCATATTGAAAAGGGTGCTTTTGCCTGATCCGGAAGGTCCCATGATGGAAATGTAATGGCCGGCTTCGATTTCCAGATTGATGCCTTTAAGAGCCTGAACCTCAAGCTTACCCATTTTGAAGTCTTTGGTGACGTTGGACACCCGGACAATATTTCGAATCGTTGTCATGATTTTGCCTGAAAAGTTAAGGGGAAAAAAACAGAATTCTGTATTCTGACTTCCCTATGATGTAAGATGAACGGATATTTTAATCAAGGGAAAAATCCATAACCCCATTCGCGTCATTCTGTTTCATTGGAGCTGATTCCAGATTTCGCGATGCTGATTCAAAAATTTTTGTAACGCTTCCGGATAACCCGGCGACAGGCTGGAATCACTGTGGCCCGCTTCGGAAGCCACAAAGAGTTCAGCCTGGCCCGGCCAAAAGCTGGATTGCAGCCGGTAGGCAAATTCAACCGGAAACCGTCTGTCCTTTTTTCCATGAATCAGCAGAACCGGCGATGTCACCTGACCCGCAAGTTTGGCGGGGCTGATCTTGTCAAGTGCATGATTATAAAACAGATTCATCCAGAACAGGATCGCCGGGCCAACCCATTTTCCAAACAGCGGGTTGAACCACTTATAGAGGCTGAGCAGTGATTCTTCGGTATCGGCATAACTTCCCTCCAGAAAAAGAAGCTGAATTCTGTCCGGATTTCTGGCAGCAGTCAGAATTGCACCGCCGGCGCCGGCTGAATGCCCATACAGAATGACGGGTTGATCGATCCATGCCAGCACGGACTCGATGTCCTCGCAGAATTTCATGGCATTCATATATTTCCTGGGGCTGGATCCGCCATGATCCCGTGCGCTGTGAAGCACGGTTGTAAACCCCATCCGGCCAAATATCCGGGCCCGGTTGACCATTCTGCCCCGGTTTCTTCCCCATCCATGCGCCAGAACAACAATTCCGCAGGATGATGTGTCGGGTTCGATGCGCCAGACCTCCAGAAAACCGCCATCGACAGCCGGAATTCTGACATCGGTTATTTTCCCCCAATCCGGGCGGTCATCCACCGGCCGTCTGGGATAATTTTGGACCAGGTATGTCGCGACCAGTGACAGAATCACATAACATGTCAGAAAACCGGCTGGAAAAATCCAGATCAGATGCATCGTCATGGTTTGATCAATTCCCGTCGAAGCAAATCCATTGCCGTCATGGCAAAAATCTGTTTGTTGTAATCACGATTTTTAAAACGGAACACAAAGCGGCGCGCCGTAACGCCGGTTGATGTGGCAAGACCAATCCAGACGGTTCCAACAGGCTTGTCCTCACTTCCCCCATCCGGTCCGGCAATCCCGCTGGTGGCCAGCCCGTAATCGCTGCCGGCAGCCGATCGAACCCCCATCGCCATTTCCAAAACTGTCTGTTCGGAAACCGCACCATATTGGTTCAGGGTGTCCGGGGAGACGCCCAGCATCTGTATCTTTGCCGAATTGGCATAGGTTACCGCCGAATACAGCAAATAGTTGGAACTGCCGGGAACATTGGTAATGAGATGGGAAATCAGTCCGCCGGTGCAGCTTTCGGCAATGGCCAGGGTGTTGTGCCGTGCTGTCAACAATCTGCCCAAAACAGCCTCCATCGTTTCTCCGGCCGGAGAAAAGAGGGCATCCCCCAAACGGTGTCTCACCCACTCCGTTGCCAGGGCGATCTCTCTTTCCAGCGCATGCCGATCCGGGCCGCGCAGATAAAATTTGACCTGAATCTCCGGAAATTTGGCCCGGAATCCCAGTTTGATATCCGGAAACACGGTTGGGAACTCCGACAGTTTTTCACCGGTAGCCGATTCCGTCAATCCGAATGTGGACAGTGTATGAATGATGGATTCCTGGACATCATCCCCCTGCATTTTCCTGATGGCGGGAAGGACGGATTCTTTCATCATTTTTCGCATTTCACCCGGAACGCCGGGCAAAAAGAAAAACAGGCACTTCCCGATCCGCTGATGAAATCCCGGAGCAGAACCAATCGGGTTTTCAATCATGCCTGCGCCTTCCGGAAAATAGGCCTGTTTTGTGTTGGAGGCCGTCATGGTTCTGCCAATCCGCTGAAAAAACTGTTCGACCTGGATTTGGGCCTCCGGATTCAGCACCAACTGAACGCCTCCGGCTTTTGCAGCCGTCCCGGCGGTGATATCATCGGATGTCGGTCCCAGGCCGCCGGTGACAATGGCAATATCCGCCCGGGCAGATATATCCTGAATCATATCCGTCAAAACCGGATCATCATCCCCTGCGCTGTGATGTCTTTGTACCATAACACCTGCGGCTTCCAGCATTTGGGCAATATACGCTGAATTGCTGTCAATCAAAGCGCCCGACCGGATTTCATCACCGGTGGACAGAATCTCTGCGATCATTGTGTGCCTTTCTGATATTTGTCTGTAATATGAAATTGTTAGGATAATAATTCAGAGAAGACTGCAGAAAAGGGATAGGGTGGCTAATGTCTTGTCAAATATCAAGTGTCGGATAAAGCCGAGACAATTTTATCCGGGCATTCTTATATGTGAGTTCAGCCGTTTTAGTATCATCATTTGGGTAGACAGTCAATCAGACCCAATGGCAGAAAAGCGGGCCGGTTTGATCTCTCCGGATCAAACGCCATACCACGCCATGTTCCGCATGAATCCGGATGAATTTGAAATCCGGCATCAAGCCCTGCTGCAACAGGCAACCGCGCAGCGCGAAAGGAATCGATACGGATGGTGATTAAATCCGCCAGACAGCATGCGCGCATATGCGTCTTTTCCCTTCCGGCCACATCAAATGGGTTGACAGGGATTCATGTCCATTGATACAGAAAGGCGTGACAACTTTGTCGTTGGCTGCCTGTCTCTGAACGGTTAACGCTTTAAAAGGAGGATTCAATCTGTGAAATGTCCCAAGGAAGTCGTTTTAAAGCAAGGAAAAGAGGCGCTGATTCGACCATTGGAAAAATCGGATGAGGAGATGCTCGCCCGGTTTTATCAGGAAATTCCGGAAAGCGACCGCTGGTTCATGCGATATGATGTGCTGAATCCTCACATCATTCACAAATGGATTGAAGGAATCGATACCGGAACCGTTTATTCCGTCATTGCCCTCTCCGACAACAGAATCGTCGGACATGCCAGCCTGCATCTCAGAGGACATGGGTGCACCCGTCATATCGGCCGGATCCGGATCATGATTGTTCCGGAATTCCGTCATCTCAGGCTTGGGACCTGGATGCTTCTGGATATCATCAAGCTGGCGATGGACACCGGCCTTGAGGAGTTGCGGTCCGATTTTGTCGTGGGAATCGAGGACGCCGCGATTGAAGCGGCTCACAAACTGGACTTTTTTGAACGGGCGGAGCTGAAAAATTATGTCAAGGATTCCTGTGGAAATTTTCACCATATGGTCATCATGACCAAAAGGCTGCACAAAAACTGGGGAGACTTCTAATCAATCGCATGTCAGACCTTTACCCATCGGAACAGCGGATGATTGACACCCGCAACGGCAGGATCACCATTCGCTCCTTCTGCACCCCGGAAATCATCCGGGAATGCGCCTTTGAAAGCCAGTTTGGTATCTATCCCCGATACAAATCCCTATATACGCGGCGGGAAAGCCTGGAATCCCTGGCCCTGGAGCCAGGCGCAAACATTGTTCTGGCGATAACGGAAGACCATCATATTGTGGGTTTCGGGCTCCTGGTCCATCCGGATCAGGACGAACGATGGTTCAAGCTGGGTCCCGGAATCATGATTGAACTCAAAGCCATTGAAATCTGCAGGGACTGGCGATCAACCGGCATTGCGAGGCCCATTGTGGAAATGATGCTGTCCCATCCCCGGCTCGAAGACATGATTGTTTATCTGGTTGGCTATTCCTGGACCTGGGACCTGGATGGGTCCGGCCAGTCTGCCCAGGAGTACCGGCGAAAACTGGTTCAGTTGTTTGAACCCTTTGGATTTGAGGAATTTCAGACCAATGATCCCAATATCTGTCTGAAGCCGGAGAATATGCTGATGGCCAGAATCGGAAACCGGATTTCAGGCGAGCTTCAGAATCAGTTCAAGTGGCTTCGATTTGGCGTGGAACCATGAAAAAAATGTGCGTTGCAACACAAGCCGGAAAAATTCTTTTGATCCTGACCGCATTTCTTCTGCATGTGACCCTGACAGATGTCCGATCTGCGGAGCAGCCTTCGCAGGCCATGTCGGAAATCGACAGACTGTTGTCGGCCTGCCGGATCAGTGGGCCAATCGATTTCTGCGGTGAACCGGTTCCGGTTCACTTGCCGGATGTGCGGGAACGGCTGGAAAAAGAACTGCTGTTGATGCTGGCGGATTCTGCTCAGGTAATACTCTGGCTCAAACGCTTCAACCGGTATCGGCCGGTCATCGAAACGCACCTGAAAGAAGCCGGGCTTCCGGATGATCTCAAATATATTCCGGTTGTTGAAAGCGCACTGCTGCCATTGGCCGGATCACCCAAGGGTGCGATGGGTCACTGGCAGTTCATCACCGACACCGGTCAGCGGTACGGACTGACCATCAGTCCGGATATTGATGAGCGACGGAACCTGACCGCATCCACCCGGTCTGCACTTCAGTATCTTCAGTTTCTGCACCAGGAGTTTCAATCCTGGACACTGGCCGCCGCGGCTTACAACATGGGCGAAGACGGTCTGAAAACAGAAATCTTTTTTCAGAATTCACGGGATTTTTATGATCTTCATCTGTTCCAGGAGACCCAGCGGTATGTTCTGCGGATCGTTGCTGTCAAACTGATTTTGGGCAATCCCCAAAATTATGGATACCGGCTTCTGCCATCGGATTACTATCTGCCCGAGCAGACCGTGCAGGTAACCATCGATTTGAAACGCCCGACTCCGGTTCTGATTCTGGCGCAGGCGGCTCAAACCAGCTTCAAGACCATCCGGGATCTGAATTCGGAAATCCGGGGATATGTGCTGCCTGATGGCGTTCGACAGATAACCATTCCCACCGCATCTGCCGATGGGTTCAATTCCCGGCTTCAAACACTGATGACAAAATTGGTTTCGGGACAAAATTCTGTCTATATTGTTCAGAAAGGTGACAACCTGACACGGATCAGCGAACAGCTTGGTATTCCAGTTCGCGCCCTCATGACACTTAACCGCATGAATAGCAAAAGCGTACTGCGTCCCGGTGACAAACTCTTCATCAGTCCGATGGCGTTGGCGGAGTAAACTGCTGGTGTTAAGAAAGGACATAATGGGCATGGGAACGTTTAAAAATGAATGCTGCAAACCTGCCCTCTGACACCTTGAACCCGAAACCTGTTTTCACGATATGACCCTGAATACCAATCCCCTGATTCGATCTTCCCTGTTCCTGAACGGGTTTTATGGACTGGTCATGCTCCTGTCCCGGACATACCGCTATACGGTTATCCATGAATCCGAATGGTTGCGGCATTATGCCGCGGGAGAACGGGTTCTGTTCTGTACCTGGCACCAGCAGTTCCTGCCGGCCCTGTATTATTTTCGAAAATTCCGGCCGGCCAGATTCGCATTGATGATCAGTCAAAGCCGGGATGGCGACATTGCTGCAGCCCTGGCTGAAAAAGGCGGATGGAACCCGGTTCGCGGGTCATCATCCCGGGGCGGGAAATCGGCATTGCGGCAAATGGTGGCGGAAGTCCGCCGGCTCCGACTGGGTGGCCATATTGTGGATGGTCCACAAGGCCCGGCAGGAATTGTCAAACCCGGTGTCATCGGTCTGGCGTTTGCCGCCAGGGCTGCCATTGTTCCGTTTTATTTTTCCGCCAACCGGGCCTGGTATATGAAAAGCTGGGACCGGTTCATGATTCCAAAACCGTTTGCCAGGGTCACCCTGGAATACGGGGATATCATGATGGTTCATGATGCCGATAAAAAACAACTGGAAGCGTTTCGACAAAAACTGGAGACACGCATGCAGATCCATCTGATCGACTGAAATCTGTCAGCCGTCAGCGGTAATCCAAGCACATTTTGATTTTTCATCACGTTTCTGCCATCCACCAGATTTCAAATCTCAAATCTGATCTTACACCCGTTATCGCAGAATGAACCCCTGTTTCAATGGATCGTTCGGGTCTACCAGAAACTGGTGTTTTCCGGTGATATATGCTGATCCGGTTACTTCCGGTATGATGGCCGGATAAGGACCAAAGCGGGTTTCCTGAAGCACCCGCCCGGAAAAACGGGTGCCGATGATGCTTTCAATGACAATGGATTCATTGATGCCAATTTCACCCCGTGCAAAATGAATGGCCAGCCGGCCGCTGACACCTGTGCCGGTAGGGCTTCGATCCACCTCGCCTTCGGCAAAAATGCAGACGTTGCGGCTGTGGCTGCCAGTTTGAATCGCTGGTGCAATGAGTATGGCGCCGTAAAGAAATCCCAGATCGGGTTCAAAGGGATGGACAATGGCGCGGGACGTCATGACGGCCTGCTTGATGGCCATTCCGGTTTTGATCAGATTCTGAAATTCCGCCTCAACCCCGGACAGACCAACTGCCGGCGCCGATGTGTAGGCATAAAAGGCGCCCCCAAATGCCAGGTCATAGGTTACCGGTCCCAAATCCGGAACATCCACAGTCTGATCCAGGGCCATGACAAACGATGGCACATTCTGAAACGATACCTCCTGTACCCGATTGTTGACGATATGGGCACGGGCGGTAATGAGGCCTGCCGGGCTGTCGATTCTGAGTGTCGTGATCGGGGCTGTTTTGGGAAACAGGCCGGTTTCCAGCACAACCGTCACAACGCCGATAATGCCATGGCCGCACATGGTGCTGAATCCCTCGTTGTGCATGAACAGGACCCCGAAATCGGCTTCGGGCGATACGGCCGGTGTGATGATGCAGCCATACATGTCGGCATGTCCACGTGGCTCCCACATCAGGGCTGTACGAAGACCATCCAGATTTTCTTTGACGTACCGTCTTTTTTCCAGAATGGTTGAACCCGGAATGTCCGGCAATCCGTCAACAATCACCCGGAATGGCTCTCCTGCCGTGTGGCAGTCAATGGTGGTTATCTTCTGAAACCCGTTTTCAGGTTGCCAGTCGTTCATGGTATGAAGATGCATGGGGTGTGTTCCATCTGAATACATGAGTCGTTATGAATATTTTTGCAGAAATTCCCGGACAACGGGTGCGACATAAACGGTTTCATGTGGCATGGCCGCCAGGCATTCTGCCAGAAGCGAATTTTTCTGATTCAGGGGGAGGCGTTTATCCAGAATAAACCGGAGACTGCCTTTGATCCGGCACAGGCCGCTTCTGGTTTTGAGATCCTTGAATGCAGACAGGTTCTGCTCGGTAACGCGAATGTCGAGTCGATCCGCCAGGTCCTTTAAACTGCCATATATCTGTTCGGCTTTCATTGGAATGCCATACGGGTTGAGGCAAAAATTTCAGAATTACGGATTTCAAATATCCGGACGATGCCGCGCCGTCTCTTGAATGGCTTCGCTCAGGCTCAGGGTTCCGGCATAAAGCGCCTTTCCGGTAATCACGCCGATGACGCCAACTGAAACCAGCGGCAGCAGGTTTCTGATGTCCTGAATCGTGGAGACCCCGCCGGAAGCCACAACCGGAATGGATACGGCTTCCGCCAGTTTTTGGGTTTCTTCAATATTGGGGCCAGTCTGCATGCCGTCCCGGTGGATATCGGTAAAATTGATGGCAGCCACACCGCAGTCTTCATATTGCCTGGCCAGATCAATGGCCAGAACGTCGGTCAGGGTGGTCCAGCCTTCAATGGCAACCCGGCCTTTTCTGGCGTCGATTCCAACGACAATGCGGCCCGGATACAATTTGCAGGCATCCCGGACCAGTTGGGGATTCCGGATGGCTTCTGTCCCGATGACAATTTTGGCCACCCCCAATGCAATATACTGTTCGATGGTTTTGATATCCCGAATACCGCCGCCCACCTGAACCGGAACCGGAACCGTCTGCAGGATATCCTGAATGGCTTTCAAATTTCGGGGACTTTTTTCGAACGCACCATCCAGATCCACGATATGCAGCATTTCTGCGCCCAACCCGGCCCAGCGAAACGCCATTTCCGAAGGGTTGGTTGAAAAAATGGTCTCGGCATCCATTCGCCCCTGAAGCAACCGGACACAGTTGCCATTTTTGATATCAACTGCCGGAATGATCATCATGGTTTGGGAAATCTCCCGACAACGTCTTCCAGTCCGCTGAACGCCAATTCATCGGCCGTGATCCAGGCGCCACCCCGTTTGAAAAACGAATCTGCTTTCAGCAGGTTGTCGGTCAGGGCCTGCTGGGTTTCATCAAAATGGCCCAACCAGACAATCTGTTCATCACGGATGCGAATCAGGTGCAGATCGAATGCCACGGATGCCGGTGACTGAATGGAATACCGGTTACCCAATCGTTCGGTATATCGGAATATATGTCCAACCAGAACCGCATCCACCCCTTTTTGATTTCCGAGCCGGACGTAGCGATCCAGTTCTGATGACATCTTTTTATCGGAATCCATTCCGGAAAGAATGGATTCGACATCATCTCCCGGAACAAGGGTATATGACAATGGCTGCAACAGGGTCATCAGTCTGGATGTCAGACTGAATGGCGCATCATCCAAAACCGGACCCGTCAGGGCCACCTGGCCGCAAAGGGAACACCGGATGCTTTTGTCCATCCCCTGTTCAATTGTGACATTCTTGAAAGGGACAACCAGGATCGATCGAATTCCAAGGGATTGCGCCGATTCTTTGGGAATAGTCTGGTGGGGTGCGCAGGCCCCGATAACGAGTAGCAGACTGCAGCAAACCCAGCAGCAAATGGGCGTCATCCAGCCAGAAGGTTTTCCGGAATATTCAAGGGATGGATTCATAGGCCTCTTTCGCGTGAAAGTAGTGGTCAGTGTTTTATAGACATTCAGAAAAATAATTTCGCTGCGTTATCGGTCGGGGATGGCCGATAGAAGGCCTATCCCCTCCCTGCTGCCTTGCGAAATTAATTTTCTGAATGCTATAGTTGGAAGCAGGAATCAGAGTGATCCCTTTGTGGACAGAATACCGGTGATTCGTGAATCGTGTGTTGATGCATCATCCAGAGAGCGGCCCAGGGCCTTGAAAATGGCTTCCATGACATGATGATCATTATCGCCATAAAAAACATTGACATGCAGGTTCATGCCACATCGGGTAGCAAACGCGCGAAGAAATTCCTTGGTCAGGGAGAGATTGAAATTGCCGGCATATTCCAGTTTTTCCGGCGTGTTGAAGCGCCAGAACGGCCGTTTTGACAAATCAATGGTTACGGCAGCCAGTGTTTCATCCATGGGAACCACGGCATGACCATATCGTTTGATCCCGTTTCTGTCTCCCAGCGCCGTGTCAAACGCATCTCCCAGGCACAGCCCGACATCTTCCACCGTATGATGATAGTCGATATCGATATCACCCCGGGCCGTGATATCCAGATTAAAAAAACCATGGGCCGCAAAAAGAGACAGCATATGATCGAAAAACGGAATCCCGGTCGATACCGTTCGATCTCCCTTTCCATCGATATTCAGATGAATATGAATGTCAGTCTCTGCTGTCTTTCGTTCGATATCACCAATCCGGTTCATGCACGTAGCCTCTGCGATGCTGTAGAAAAAAATAAGGTTTTATTTTTATCCACCTCACCGGGTAAAGTCAACATCATTGTGGTCCATGCGGGCAATCCATCCACGGGCTTTAAATTGCCTTCATCGCCTGATTCTGTTATTCTTGTGTTTCGTTTCACAACGGATAACGGCGATACCATCCATACTCACAAATCATTCCAATCAGGACCACTGTCATTGAAAATATCCACTTCACCCCTCATCCGGGTTTTTTTACCCTTTGCACTCGGATATTATCTGTCGTACCTGTATCGAATCGTAAATGCGGTCATTGCACCGGATCTGATGGCATCCACCGGCATCGGTCCGTCTGATCTGGGGCTGTTGACCGCAACATTTTTTCTGAGTTTTGCACTCTTTCAGCTTCCGCTGGGTCTGGTTCTGGATCGATACGGCCCCCGCCGTGTCGAAGCCATACTGCTGGTAACGGCATCTGCGGGCGCGCTGATTTTTGGTCTCTCCCATGGCCTGATCGGTCTCATGATTGGCCGAAGCCTGATCGGACTGGGTGTTTCAGCATGCCTCATGGCTGCATTCACCGCATTTGTATCCTGGTTTCCGGGCCATCGACTGCCGCTGATCAACGGCCTGATCATGGCTGCCGGCGGTATGGGTGCGATATCCGCTACAACGCCGGTGCAGCTCATGCTTCATGTCATGCACTGGCGAACCCTGTTTTTTATCCTGGCCGGTCTGACGCTTCTAACCGCATGGATTGTTTTTCGGGTTGTACCGGAAAATCCGCAGTCCACCAAACCAGAGCGTTTTCGTGACGCCATCAACGGAATCCGGGAGATTTTCACCAGCCGGGTTTTCTGGGCGCTTGGCATCTGGGCAACTGCCTCCCAGGCCGCATTTCTGGCGGTCATCGGATTGTGGATCGGGCCCTGGCTGAGGGATGTTGGCGGATTGGATCGCGACAGTGTGGCCAATACCATGTTTCAGGTCACCCTGATGATGGTGTTCGGGTATATTTTTACAGGAAGACTGACCGGGCAACTGGCCAAAAAAGGGTTTCCCACACTTCCGGTCGCGGCCATCGGAATGAGTGTATTCATGGTGGTTCAGGCCTGGCTGATACTGAACATCACATCCGGCATCCATCTGGCATGGCTGCTTTTCGGGTTTACCGGAACAACGGGCATTCTGTGCTATGCAGAGCTGACCCGCCGATTCAGCAGCCATCTTGCCGGAAGGGTAAATACGGCATTGAACCTTCTGGTTTTTGTTGCGGCGTTTGCCGGGCAGTGGGGTATTGGCGCGATTCTGGAGCGCTATCCTGCAACCGCATCCCCTTCCGGTTTGCCGGACGGATATCAGATCGGATTTGCGTTACTGCTCTTCTTTCAGATTTTGGGAATGATCTGGTATGGTGTCAATTACAGAAGGCTGAAGGCTGAAGACTGAAGGGGCCGCTTACGGCATTCAGGCGGTGCAGCCGTTGGTCGGTCAGGCGGCCTCTCACTACGCACCTCTCATATCTCAATACGAGAGGCGATCAGTTCTCCCGGATAGGCTGACCCCGCGAGGTGAAGGATATCCCCTGCTGGGTCTGGGTTCCAATCATGACGGATTCAACAATCGGAAGATTGACAGCACGATCCGAGCGCCATTGAACAATAAAATAAGCCCCGGACCCGCCGGCCGTATCCGATTCTTTCACCACAAACCGGGTTGACGCCCGGGGGCCGACCTGAACCGGACTTTCCGCATATCGGGTGACCAGTTTTCCTGCAGAATCATGATAATCTGCTGACACAACGGTGATCGAATGCCGGGAGTCGGTGTTTCGAAAACTGAGCGTTGCCGTCAGATAAAATGGCCGTTCCTTGTCCCCACTGTAGATATGGGAATACACCGGAACATACACCGTCTGCCCTTTTGACACGGGTATTTCAAGTCTGGCTTCATCCGCCGGATGGCCGGAGACTGGCGCCATTACCATGAATATTGCCATCCACAAACAGGCTATCCAATGTTTTTTAGTCATGTTCCCACCTTTGGTGTATCGTGCGCTTTTTTCAGTCATAAAAACTACCGCCAAATATCCGCAGACGGTCTTCCGGATTCAGGAGCGGGGATTGCAGACGTTCCGGCTCTCCGATATTTTTAAACAGCATGTCCCCGTTTCCCAGAAGGCTTTCCGCACCCTTTTGCCCGATAATCATCTTGGATTCGATGTCCCGGTTCATTTTCAGGGCGATTCTGGCCGGAAGGTTGGCGTCCAGGGCACCCTTGATGGTCTGTCTGCCCGGATGCTGGGTTGCAATGATCAGATGAATTCCGACGGACCGCGCTTTCTGGCCCAGGCGGTTGATTTGTGTCTCAATTTCTTTTCGTTCCAGTCTGTCCCGGTTGATGATATCCGCATATTCATCACAGACGCAGATGATTCGGGGGATGCTGACGCCAGTCTGTGTCACATGTTTTGCCAGGGAATCCGTTCCGGCAGATTCGAATCGGCGATACCGGCTGTCCATTTCATCGGCCAGATCTTCAAGCACCTGGGCTGATCGTTGTTCATCCGGATAAATCAGGGATTGCGGGGTCAACAGAAACGGGGAATCCTTGAGATCCGTAAAGGTACACCGCTTGGGATCGATAATCATCAGACGAAGCGTCTGTGGGGTGTTGGTCAGTATCAATCCCGCCAGTGCCGTACGGATCCATTCACTTTTGCCACTCCCGGTTGTTCCGGCAATCAGAATATGGGCATTTTCCGGCTCACTCAGGTCCGCGGTCTGAAGCCGGTTGTAGAGATCGATTCCCAGAATGACAGAGGTGCTGCCCGGCATGCCGCCGGACTTGCGCAGTTGACCGAGTACACTCTGGAATGTGACCGGCTGACGGTCTTTCCGCTGAATATCCACAACCACCCTGCCATGCCTCAGATGGACAAACGGAGAGGCATTCAGGCTCATGCGGTGCTGAATTTCACGCGATACATTCTGCGCCGACGCCAGCTTCATCCCCCTGCCCAGCCGGATCGGATACCGGATAAACGCGGATCCGACAACCGGCAATCCATCCGGCGCAATGATCATGCCATATTCCTGAAAAATGGATATCAACTGATCCCGCTGTGACGTAATCCCGTCATCCAACACCGGGGCGACCGGCTCTGATACGATGGCTGATTTGGCATCAAACTTCTGACGGGATACCCCGGCCATTTCACCGATCAGGGCCATCAGCCGTGTTTTAACCGTCAACAGATCAGATGCAGAAAAAATACGCTCCTGTCTTTCGGGTGTGAATCGAACCAGGGCCAGGCTTCCTGTATCGGTTTTCAGAATTTCTGTCAGCATCAGATGATACAGACAGGCCTGAGCCAGATCCGCCTCCGGGCACGAACCGCCCAGCTTCAACTCAACCACGCACCAGTACGGCCTGTCTGGAATTTGCAGAAAGAGGTCGGCAACACCGGAGAGAATGACAGAATCGGTCCATTCGGGCAGGGACACTTCAACCGACAGGGCTTCTTCCGGAGAAATGAGAAGACTGACGTCATGGGGTTGATTCGGCGTTTTCAGGTTTTCTGCTTCAATCAGAATCTCTGCAATCCACTGACACATGGATTTGCACGCCCTCCAGAACGCCATGACCTGCGGCGTATGCTGACGCAGATAAACCTGTTCCCGGATAATTCTGGGGCCGACAATGGATTCATACAGGTCGGCTTCCAGATACGCGGAGCTGTCTGAAATGGACAGGTCCGGGCCTGAAATGACATGCCCCCAGCCGGATTCAATATGGCTATCGATAAAGGATGCCAAACTTTCATGAAACATCCTGCCCAAAAGAGCATTGGATGCAATTTGTTCAGGGTCGGACACGATGCCCGCAGCCTGAAAAATCTGCCTGCGAATCCGGGAAATATCAAGATGAATGGGCATGGGATGTCATCAGCCGCTTTTGACGCTCTTTTTTCTGAATATTCTTTTCCACAAAAACCGGCTGTTGTGTAAACGGGTTTTCACCGGTACAGTACATCAGTGTGGAAAATGTGGATGGCGTCGGGGTGAATATCTGAATCTGTTCGGGTCTGATATGCAGATGGGTTTTGATGAACTGTCCCAGTCTTGTCATATGCGCATCCGTACATCCGGGGTGTCCGGCAATGAAATAATAGGTCAGATACCGGGGCGATGCGGATGAACGGACCAGTTGATCAAAGCGTTTTTTGAATTCGATCAGCAATGTAATATCCGGCTTGCCCATCAACTGAAGAATATCGGGCTCGGAATGCTCGGGCGCCAGCTTCATCTGACCGGAAACATGGTGGGCAACCAGTTCTTCCAGATAGGCCTGACCGTTTTTGGCATCCATCAGAATCAGGTCATACCGGATTCCGGAGGCGACAAACACATGTCTGATCCCCGGAATACGCCGAAGCTCCTGAAGCAGGGTTATCTGGGGACGATGATCCACGACCATGTGTTTACATACCCGGGGAACCAGACATCGGCGGGGTGGACAAACACCTTTTTCGGTTTGTCGGGTGCAGGACATCTGAAACATGTTGGCAGTCGGGCCGCCCACATCGGAAATAACCCCTTTGAACGCATGATGACGGGTAAACAGATGGGCTTCCCTCAGAATCGACGCCGCACTTCGGGATTGTATGGACCGGCCCTGGTGAACGGCGATGGCGCAGAAATGGCATTCTCCAAAACATCCCCGATGGGTTGCGATTGAAAACCGGATGGTATCCAAGGCACGAACCGCGCCGTCTTTCTGATGGAACGGATGAAGCTCCCGCTCATACGCCAGTTCATGAAGTGCATCCAGATCCGGCTGTGACAATGGCAGGGACGGCGGATTGTGCACCAGATACCGGTTGCCATACGGCTGAACCATTTGGCGCGCGGTCCGGGCGTCATTCTGATGATAAAACGTCTGAAACATATCCCGGAATGCGGCATGGTTTCCCAGCACCGCTTCATATGACGGCAGTTCCAGGCAATCATCCGGCATTTGGTCCGCCACATAACAGATACCCCGGATATTCCGGATGGATTGGCCGGCGGCATAACATTCCACCAGATTTTTGACAGCGGATTCTCCCATGCCGTACACCAGAACGTCGGCCTTGGCATCCAGAAGAATCGATCTTCGTATCCGGTTGGACCAGCAGTCATAATGGGCCACTCGCCGAAGACTGGCCTCGATACCGCCCAGAACAATCGGCGCGGTTTTTTTGAATGTCTGCCGGATGAGATTGGTATAAACAATGCTGGCCCGATCCGGACGACGGGAATTGATACCGCCAGGGGTATAATCATCCTGCTTCCGGCGTTTGAAGGATGCGGTGTAATTGGCCACCATGGAATCCACGCTGCCGGCGGTCACGCCCCAGAACAGGGCCGGTTGCCCCAGACGGCCGATGTCTTCCGGTGAATGGATATCCGGTTGCGCAATAATGCCGACCCGGAATCCCTTGTCCTCCAGAAACCGGCCAATCATTGCAGCACCGATGAAGGGGCTGTCGATATAGGCATCTCCGGTGACCAGAATGACATCCAGATTCTGCCATCCCCGTTTCAGCATTTCTTTCCGGGTAGTCGGGAGAAACATATGAATACAGTCTGCCGGCTTGAAGGTAATGGGAAATATGGCTTTTTTTGAAGAAAAAAGCCGAATCGCGGTTATTTGACCGACATGACCGGGCAGGGCGCCTTCAGAATAATGTACTGGGCATTTGAGCCAAAAACCAGTTTTCCGACCTTTGATCTGCGTTTGACGCCGACAATAATCAGATCGATCCTGTTATCCTTTGCAAAACTGACAATGTCCTCGCCGGGTTCAAAACCCCGAACAGACAGATGGACTTCGGATTCCACAGACGGGGGAATCATGGTGGATTGAATATAATCCAGCTCCTGCTCGTTTTTGGCAAAATCCTCCCGGGGTACATCGGGTCCGCCCACCATCGACATCAGGACATAGATTCGCGCCTGAAACGCCTGAGCATACAGGACCGCTGTTTTTACAGCCTCTTTGGAGACATTGGAACCGTCATAACCAACCAGAATTCTCATTTTTGAGCCTCATCAAATTGCGGGTTAATGATATCCGGGGCAATGATACCTGAATCAGGTCGACAGCATATCGAAAAGATTGCCGTAAGCCGCATCATCCGTGGATTCCAACCCGTTTCGGTCCGGCCGGGAGGTGCTGGATTTTGACTTGATCAGACATTTTGCACCACAACTGCCGCATTTGACTTCCACTGGCCATTGATCCGCCGGGACATCCGGAACATCCAGGGGATTTTTACACCGGGGGCATCGGGTCACCGGTGATTTTTTTTTACTGATGGCATCTGCGGCCTCCTGTTCAGCCACAGGTGGAATGGAAAGAGGTGGACTCAATTTTTCGGGTCCAACCGGTGCAACCGGAATGGTTGATGCAGGTCCTGACAGACCGGGTGTTTTTTGACTCATCAACTGGATTGCCTTGCGTAACCGTTCGATGTCGGACTCTCCCTCAAGCGATTTAAACGAATCATATTCGTTCTGGGACAAGGTCATCTTGACCTCCACAATCCGGCTGTTTTCCATGGAAGCGTACAATTCATTCAGAACGAATGCAATGCTGTTGAGTCTGTTTGCGGTGTCCCGAAGCTGTTCCTGAAGCCGGTTGATCAGAATTTGGGCGGGCAGTTTCTGACCTTCATATGTGACAACTACATCATCCAGATTGATGGTATTCATCGTGTCTCTCCTGGGAGATTTACTTTAAGTGGACAATAAAACGATATGCATCTTGAAGCATTATCGTCTGGTCCATTCAAAGCATGGATTTTGGGAATCAGCGGTGACAATCGGTCAGCCGCCCCTGCGCACCGGACCACATCAAAAAAAAGGGGTAATGAAGCAATATATCGCTTCATTACCCCTGTATCGGATTCAACAAAAATCAGCAAGCCTTATTTATCGAAAATGCCAGCCGATCAATACATGTCATCATCCATGTCGTCCATATCTGGCGACGCGCCAGATTTGGCCTTCTTCTTGGGTGCTTCTGCAATCATGGCTTCCGTGGTCAGCATCATGCCGGCGACAGACACCGCATTCTGCAACCCAAACCGGACAACCTTGGTGGGATCGATGACACCGGTCTGTATCAGATTTTCATATGTCAGGGTATCGGCATTGAAACCAAAGTCATCTTTGCCTTCCTTGACCTTGTTGATGATAACCGATCCTTCCAGGCCGGCGTTTTTGACAATCTGCCGAAGCGGTTCTTCCATGGCGCGTTTCATGATGTTGATGGCATGGGCCTGATCCCCTTTGAGATCGAGTGTATCCAGTGCACCCAGACACCGGATCAGGGCAACGCCACCTCCGGGAACAACACCCTCTTCCACTGCGGCGCGGGTCGCGTTCATGGCATCCTCTACCCGGGCCTTCTTTTCTTTCATTTCGGTTTCGGTCGCCGCACCAATTCGAATGACCGCAACGCCGCCCACCAGTTTGGCCAGTCGTTCCTGGAGTTTTTCCCGGTCATAGTCTGAAGTGCTTTCCTCGATCTGGGCCCTGATCTGGCGCATGCGGGCTTCGATGCTCTGCCTGTCACCGGCGCCATCCACAATTGTGGTGTTGTCTTTGTCGATCTTGATGGTTTTGCACCCACCCAGATCAGCCAGGGTGACTTTTTCCAATTTCATGCCCATTTCTTCGGATACGACCCGGGTGCCGCAAAGAATGGCAATGTCTTCCAGCATGGCCTTTCTGCGATCGCCGAATCCAGGCGCTTTTACCGCCGCCGTGATCAGGGTTCCCCGAAGCTTGTTCAACACCAGTGTCGCCAGGGCTTCACCATCAACATCTTCTGAAATGATCACCAGAGGTTTGCGGCTGCGCGCCACTTCTTCCAGCAACGGCACCATATCCTTCAGGTTGCTGATCTTTTTTTCATGAACCAGAATACTGGCATCTTCCAGCACGACTTCCATTTTTTCCCGGTTGGTGACAAAATGGGGGGAAATATATCCCTTGTCAAACTGCATGCCTTCCACCACATCCAGGGAGGTTTCCATGCTTTTGGCTTCTTCAACCGTAATGACACCTTCTTTGCCAACCTTTTCCATGGCATCGCTGATGAGTTTACCGATCATTTCGTCATTGTTGGCTGAAATTGAACCGACCTGCGCAATTTCACTTCTGTCCTTGATGGGTTTGGACATTTTTTTCAGCTCTTCCACAACAGCCTTGGCGCACTTGTCCAGACCGCGTTTCAGGGACATGGGATTGGCTCCGGCAGCCACCAGCTTCTGACCTTCGGTATAGATGGCCTGAGCCAGCACCGTTGCCGTGGTTGTGCCATCCCCAGCAATATCGCTGGTTTTGCTGGCTACAACCTTGACCATCTGGGCGCCCATGTTTTCGTATTTTTCTGACAGTTCGATTTCCTTGGCCACTGTGACGCCATCCTTGGTTACGGAAGGCGACCCGAATGACTTGGAGATGACCACATTCCGGCCCCTGGGTCCAAGCGTGACCTTGACCGCATCCGCCATTGTATTGACGCCCTTCAACAAATATTCTCTGGCCTGAGTGCCGTAACAAATCATTTTTGCTGGCATTACCTGTACTCCTCCATAATTATTCAAAGATTGCCATGATATCTGATTCTTTCATGAACACATGCTCAACACCGTTTATCTTGATATCGGTTCCGGCATATTTGGCAAACAGCACTGTATCGCCAATTTTTACTTCCAGCGGAATCCGGTTTCCATCCTTGGCCCGCCTTCCCTGCCCGGTAGAAATGACCTTTCCCTCCTGAGGCTTTTTTTTGGCTGTGTCCGGAATAATGATCCCACCTGCTGTTTTTTGTTCTTCTTCCACCCGTAGAATCAGCACATTGTCATTACAAGGTCTGATTTTCATCATTCGTTTTCCTCTCCTTTCATGGTTGATCTTTTCATTCAAACAATATTGAACAGCCTGATATCAATAGTAATTTACTTTAAAATTAAAGTGTTAAATTAAACGATGCATGAATTGACGAAAAATTAATCATTATGTCCGGCCTGTCAAGAATCAGACCGGGTTAAACCGGATTTTTTTCCGGTGGTTTCAGCGCGGGTCCAAACACACCCGGATTTCACCGAAAAATTACCATCTTTCTGGCCGGTGTTATCAGGGGGGAATTGACATTTTAATGTCTGTGAATTATGACAGACATTCAGACAGGATTTCCAAATCTGCCGTGACACCTTTACCCGGGAGGCGAATGAATGAGACAGATTACCGTTTATGATGTATTTCAGCGAAATTCAGAAATTTTTGGAAGCAACGCGTCACTCGTTTGCAATCATCAATCGTATTCCCATCAGGAAGTATTCACACAGGTCAATGCCCTTGCATCGGGATTGATTGCCAAAGGCCTTCAAAAAGGGGACCGGATTGCGGTTCTGGCCTACAACTGCCATCGTTTTTTTCTCCTGTTTGGTGCTGCGGCCGCGGCCGGAGCCATTATCGTACCGATAAACTGGCGTCTGTCCCAGGAAGAAATTCAACACATCCTGTCCGATTGTACGCCCAAGATGCTGTGTTTTGATTCCCGGCATGCCTCCCTGGTGGAAAAACTGGTGACACATGGCTACACGGGCGTGCTGCTTGGCTTTGCCCCGGATGCCGACACCCCGATGGACAGTCTGTTGGATTCGCCTGGTCCGTTGAAAATGCCACACGTCGATACGGATGATCCATTCTGTATTATCTATACGGCTGCCGTCCGGGGAAAATCACGCGGCGCTGTGCTGTCTCATGGCAACATGGTTTATGCCAACCTTCAAACGATTGCCACCATGGGATTGACTGCGAAGGATGCCTATCTGAACATGTTGCCCATTTTTCATATTACCGGAATGAATCTATCCCTTTCCGTGATGCATGCCGGTGGAAAAAATGTGATCATGGATCGGTTTGACGCCAGAAAAACACTTGAAAATATAGATTATGAATCGATATCGGTCATCGGAAGCTTTCCGCCGATCCTTTCCGGTCTGATTTCAGAAATGGATACCGGGAATTTTCGTCTGGCATCCCTGCGCCATGTCCTGGGACTGGATGGTCCGGATACGATCCGGGCATTCGAGTCCAAAACATCCGCCAAATTCTGGATGTTGTATGGACAGACCGAAACATCGGGCATGGTCACCTTGTCTCCGGCCTCGGAATGCCCGGGTTCGGCCGGAAAAATGGGGCTTCTGGTTCGGATGCGACTGGAGGATGAACAGGGAAATCCGGTTCCGACTGGATCACCGGGTGAAATTGTGGTTCAGGGGCCCCTTGTTTTCCTGGGATTCTGGAAACAGGATGCCTACAACCGGATGACATTTCGCAATGGCTGGCATCATACCGGCGATTTGGGAAAAATGGATGCGGATGGATACCTCTGGTTTGCCGGTCGAAAACCTGAAAAAGAACTGATCAAACCCGGTGGCGAGAATGTATATCCGGCGGAAGTTGAACAAACCATTCTGGAACATCCCGGCATCGATTCGGTTTCGGTCATCGGGGTGCCGGACCCCAAATTTGGTGAAGGTATCAAGGCCATATGCGTTTTAAAGCCTGGCGAACAGCTTCTGGCAGAAGATCTGATGGAATTTGTTGCCGGCCGGATCGCCCGATATAAAAAACCGCGATATGTCCAATTTGTTGAATCATTACCCAGAACCAGCACCGGAGATATTGACCGGGTTCAGGTCAAAGCACAATATGGTGTCGCGTAATCCGGATTAAAGAGACGCTTCACAAAATTTTGGTTGACACACACTGCAAATTTGATTATCAAGGACACACATTTTACGGGGCTGTAGCTCAGCTGGGAGAGCGCATGACTGGCAGTCATGAGGCCAGGGGTTCGATCCCCCTCAGCTCCACCAAAAAA